>JAYTUC010000210.1:0-20874 GCA_043744775.1 Fimbriiglobus sp.
CGGGTTGGCCAGGTACTTCGCCAGGCCCTCCGGGGTGAACTTGCTGCCGGGGTGGCCCAGGACGTACGCGATTTGCGGCGACGACGTGCCCAGGTTGGACAGGCCGTCCGCGGGCACGTACGCCGGCTTCTCGTCCTCCTCCTCCTTCGGCTTGGCCGCGCTCATCCCCGAAGTCACCTGGTCGCCGTGGCAGGTCGCGCAGCCGACGGTCAGGTACAGCTTCGCCCCGCTGGCGACCGACTTCGTCATGTCGGCGGTGGCGACGCGCGTCGGCTTCGCCGGCGTGCCGAGGCCGCTGAGGTACGCCACGACCGCGTAGCGCTCGGTCGCCCCGGCCGCGTCGTCGGCGAACACCTTGGGCATGACCGTGTTGGGCCGCAGGGCATGCGGGTCCTTGAGCCAGGTGTCGAGCCAACCGGGCGACGTGCGCTCGGCGATCTTGGTGAGGTTCGGCCCCGTGTGCTCGGCGAACTTCTGAACCGCGTCGGCGGCGTGGCACTTCACACAGCCGTGCTCTTCGACGAGGAAGCGGCCGTGGTCCCCCGCGACCGCCTCCGCGAAGCCGACCGGGCGGTCCTTGGCGAGGTGGCCGAAGAAGTAGTACGGCACAGGCTCGGTGCGGAAGCCGGGGCCGCGCCACGAGAGTTCGAGCCGGCCCGTCGCGGCGACGGGGCTGAGCGTCGCCCGGAACGTCTGGAGGCCGGCCGGCAACTCGACGACGCCACCTTCCAGGGGTCCGGCGGGATTCTGGGTCGCCTCGAGGACGACCGTCTGGCCGACGGTGACCTTGGCCACCCCGGCGGCGGTCGCGTCGAAGCGGTACTTGCCGGCTTGCAAGACGTTGATCGTGCCGGCCCACGTCGAGCGCGCCGACCCGGCGCTGACCCCGGCGTCGAGCGTGTAGCCGACGCCCGGTTCGAGCCGCGAGATGCGCGCCCCGGTGTGGCTCTCGAGGGTGAGCACCAACCCCGGCTTCACGTCGGCCCGCTTGATGGCTTGGGCGGACAGGCCCGCGGGCAAGAAAGCCGCGGCGGCGACGGCGAGCAGGAGGCGACTTGACGGCATGAGGGGCGACCCAGGCGGGCGAGGGGCGGGCGGGAACACGATTATCCCGACTCCTGCCGGGACCGCAAGCGTAATCGCCTGGTGTGCACTGCGGACGAGTCCGACCCGCCATGTGACCGACACAACTCGATCGGCAGTCCTACTTGTCGTCGCGGCGCTTTTTGCGGCGGGGGGACTGGCCCTCACGTCGCAACAGTTCTGCCGCGGACAGCGAGCCCTCATCCGCCGGCTCGGGCCGGGGTGCGCCGTCGCCCGTGTGCTTGAACGGCACCCCGCTACGGTCCTCGATCAGCTTGAGCAGTTGCGGCACGCTCGACACGAGGTTCAGGAAGCTCGCGGAGAGTCGAATTTCCTCACCGTCGCCTACGATTTGCATCTTCCATCGCGTGCTCGCGACGCGGCCGTCTTGCACGATGACGTTCTCCCAGACCTGCATTTTCCGGACCTCGCCCCAGGCGATTCCGGTGCTGCTCGAGGCGGTCGTGTACCGGACACCGCCCTTCCGCACCTCGAAGGCCCGGCCCCGGTAGATCACCCCCTCGGCGACGAGGTACACCCCGAGGAGCGCGACAAGTCCGGCGAAGACGGGGACCCCCCGCCAGCCGAAGGCGTCGTTGGCCCCCTCGTTGATTTCGCGGCGGAACAGGACGAGGGCCACTGCCGCCACCAAGGCGAGCAGCCCGGCGATGAAGTGGGCAAGTGCCTTGGCTTTCGTGTCGTAGCGGTTGATCAGTTTGCCAAGCGGGTCGGAGCTACCTTCGGAGTTGGCCACGGGATTGCCTCGGAGTGGTCTAAATGGTGCCGGAGCGTTAGCGGGCAAAGTTTATCTGACGACTGGAGATGCGGACACCCTCTTCCCAGGGTTCCGCTTCGGTGAACCTCGGTGCGCCCGAATGCCGCGCGGTCACACTTCCTGCCCGCCACGTTGTTGCATCGCCGCGTGACTTCCGTTAGCCTTGGCGTCCTCTCCCGCTCTCCCGGAAGGAATTCCTCATGCGACTACGCCTCGCCGCGTCCCTCGCCACGCTCCTGCTACTCGCCGCGACCGGGGTTGCCGCCGACAAGCCCGGCGGCGAGGCCAACTTCAAACTCCCCGACCTGAACAGCGTCAAGTTCCTCGGCGACTCGATCGGTGGCAAAGACTTGCTGTACGGCGGCCTCGTCGTCTGTATGCTCGGCCTCGGCTTCGGGCTGGTGATCTACGCGCAACTGAAGGCGCTGCCGGTCCACAAGTCAATGCTCGAAGTCTCCGAACTGATTTATGCAACTTGTAAGACGTACCTGTTCACGCAGGGCAAGTTCCTGTTCGTGCTGTGGCTGTTCATCGCCGCGGTCATGGGTCTGTACTTCGGCTACCTCAAGGGGCCGGCGGAGGGCTTCACGCCGGACAAGGTCGCGGTCATCCTCGGCTTCTCGGTGGTGGGGATTCTCGGCAGTTACGGCGTCGCGTGGTTCGGCATCCGCGTCAACACCTTCGCCAACAGCCGCACCGCCTTCGCCGCGCTCACCGGCAAGGCGTACCCCTGCTACGCCATCCCGCTCAAGGCCGGTATTTCGATCGGCATGTTGCTAATCTCCGTCGAGCTATTGTTGATGCTGATTATCTTGATGTTCGTGCCGGGCGACTACGCCGGCAACTGCTTCATCGGCTTCGCGATCGGCGAGAGCTTGGGCGCGGCGGCGTTGCGAGTCGCCGGGGGCATCTTCACCAAGATCGCCGACATTGGTGCCGACCTCATGAAGATCGTGTTCAAGATCAAGGAGGACGACGCCCGCAACCCCGGTGTGATCGCCGACTGTACTGGCGACAACGCCGGCGACTCCGTGGGGCCGAGCGCCGACGGCTTCGAGACCTACGGCGTTACCGGGGTCGCGCTCATCACCTTCATCATGCTCGCCGTGCCGACCGCCGAGGTGCAGGTCCAACTGCTGGTCTGGATTTTCATGATGCGCGTGATGATGGTCATCGCGTCGGCCGTCAGCTACTTCCTCAACGAAGCCCTGGCGAAGTCTCAGTACAGCGGCTTGAAAGACTTCAACTACGAGGCCCCCTTGACGAAACTCGTCTGGCTCACCTCGTTCGTCTCGGTCGCCGCGACCTACGCCGTGTCGTTCGTGCTGATCCCCAACTTGGCCGGCGACCCGTCGCTGTGGTGGAAGCTCTCGACGATCATCACCTGCGGCACGCTGGCCGGGGCGATCATCCCCGAACTGGTGAAGGTGTTCACCTCGACCGAGTCGAAGCACGTCCGCGAGGTCGTCACGTCGTCGCGCGAGGGCGGGGCGTCGCTGAACATCCTCTCGGGGCTGATCGCCGGCAACTTCAGTGCCTACTGGCTCGGCATGACGCTGATGGTGCTGATGGGCGCGGCCTACGGCATCAGCCTGCTGTTGCCGGCCGGCTTGATGCTCGCCCCCGCGGTCTTCGCCTTCGGCCTCGTCGCGTTCGGCTTCCTCGGCATGGGGCCGGTGACGATCGCCGTGGACAGCTACGGCCCCGTGACCGACAACGCCCAGAGCGTGTACGAACTCTCGCAAATCGAGGACGAGCCGAACATCGCCGACGAACTCGAGAAGGATTTCGGCTTCCGCCCCGACTTCGCCGTGGCCAAGGAGAATCTCGAAAAGAACGACGGCGCGGGCAACACCTTCAAGGCGACCGCCAAGCCGGTGCTGATCGGCACGGCCGTGGTCGGCGCGACGACGATGATCTTCGCCATCATCATGGAACTGACCGACAAGTTGAAGCCGGAGTTGTTGCAGAACCTATCGATCCTGTACCCGCCGTTCTTCCTGGGCTTGATCGCCGGAGGGGCGGTCATCTACTGGTTTACCGGGGCGAGTATGCAGGCCGTGACCACGGGGGCGTATCGTGCCGTCGAGTTCATCAAGGCCAACATCAAGCTCGACGACTCCGTGAAGAAGGCGTCGGTCGAGGACAGCAAGCGCGTCGTCGAGATTTGTACCCTCTACGCGCAAAAGGGGATGGTGAACATCTTCTTCACCGTTTTCTTCGCCACGCTGGGGTTCGCGTTCCTGGAGCCGTACTTCTTCATCGGCTACCTCGTGTCGATCGCGCTCTTCGGCCTCTACCAGGCGATCTTCATGGCCAACGCCGGGGGTGCCTGGGACAACGCCAAGAAGATCGTCGAGACGGAGTTGAAGGCCAAGGGCACGCCGCTGCACGACGCGACTGTTGTGGGCGACACCGTGGGCGACCCCTTCAAGGACACGTCGAGTGTGGCGTTGAACCCGATCATCAAGTTCACGACGCTCTTCGGCTTGCTGGCGGTCGAACTCGGTGTGCAACTCACGAAGCAGCAGGGCCAGACGTTCGCGCTGGGCGTGTCGCTGGCGTGCCTGGCCGTGTCGGCGTTCTTCGTCCACCGCAGCTTCTACGGCATGCGCATCAAGTCGGGGGCGTGACTTCGACCGCGCGGACTCGAGAGTCGGAATTTTGCCGCAGAGACGCAGAGACACAAAGAGAACCGAAACCCTGTGTTCAAACCTCGACCGTGCGCGCGGCCGTTGTGAGCGCCGGTCGGAACCTAACTCAAATGGCTTTTGTTGGCTCCGCGTCTCTGCGTCTCTACGGCAAATTCTTATTGCATCTCATTTCGCACTTGACCCCGCACAGACCCCCCGACCCCACCCGCTTCGCAGGGCTGCCCCCGTTGCCCGGTCGGGCGAACTCGCGCAGCTTCCGCCGGCAACGGGGGGATTCCGGAACCCCGCCGCTTGCCCCGCTTCCCAGCGCGGCAATACTTCCGCCGCAAACGGACGACGTGGACCCGTCCCGCCGGGAGTCGGCGGGCAACGACCCCGGCAGTCGGCCGCACCCTCAGGAGGTTTGACGTGACCCGACTTCGCCCCGCGGCCGCCCTCGCCGGCTTCGCCCTGCTCGCCCACCTGTCGTCGGGCTGCTGCGGCCCCCGGCCGCTCCTCGGCCGGCTGAACTACTGCGGCCCCGTGCTCAACCGCCCGCTGTTCGTCGCCAACCCCCACGCCGCCCCGGTCGGGATGGGGGTCGCGGCCCCGCACGTCGAGATGGGCGGCTACCCGGTCGGCCTCCCCGTCGGCGGTGGCGCTCCCGGCTGCGCCAGTTGCGGCGGCGGTGCCCCGGTCGGCATGGCCCCCGGCGGCTACCCGCACGACGCCTACGCCCACGGCCCGGTCGGCCTGCCGCCCGGCCAGTTCGCCGTCGGCGGCGTGCCGCCGCAGTTCACCGGCTACCCGACGACGGTCATCAGCCCGCCGACCCAACTCGGCGGCCCGAGCGTCAGCCGCGAACTGCCCCCGCCGCAGATGATGCCGAAGCAGTAGGCGTCACACTTTCCCCCGCTTCGCCGCTTGCTCCTCGGCCGAACTCGGCCGCAGGTACAGCGGTTCGAGGGCGAACAACTCCTCGCGAGTCACCGGCGCGACCCGGCGGCCGGCCGCCAACAGGCTCGCCGCCGCCGGCGTCCGCAAGTCGACTAACACCCGCATGACACTCGCGTCGAGCGCCGCGTCGGCGAGGGCTACGCCCGGTCCGCTGACCGCCGCCGGCCCCGTCGCGACCCACTCCGCGAGCGTCAGGATGGCCAGCGCGTTCGTCGCGGCCATCACGCCATCGGTGCGGGCGTAGCGCTGGCAGTAGACCAGCCCTTGCAGGCCGTCGGAGATCACATCGACGCCCGGCAACTCCGGCGGGGCGAGTTCGGCAATCGCGGCGAACGTCGGCACGGCGACCAACTCACACCCGACGGCGTAGGCTAGCACTTTCGCCGAGATCAGCCCGACGCGCAGGCCGGTGTAACTGCCCGGCCCCACGCTGACCATGACCCCGCGCAGCGACTTCGCCGTCAGCCCGGCTGCGCTCAGGAGTTCCGCGGCGAACGGGGCCAGGTCGCGGTTCTGACGCCGCGCCGGGTCGAGGGTCCGCTCGCCGACGACGGTGCCGCCGACGGCCAGGGCCACCAGTCCGCCGCGGCCAGAAGTCTCGATCAGTAGCCAGGGTTCGCCCACGCGCCGTTCTCCCGTAGAATTGCCGCTAGTCTATCGCCCCGCCCCGAGACGCCCCATGCCCACGGCGACGATCCACATCGACGGCGGCTCGCGCGGCAACCCCGGCCCCGCCTCCTACGCGGTCGTTCTGCGCCGCCCCGGCCACGAGACCATCGACGAGTGCGACCGCCTCGGCACCGCCACCAACAACGTCGCCGAGTACACCGCGCTGATCCGGGGCCTCGAACTCGCCCGCGCCTACGGGGTGCGCGAGCTGCAAGTCTTCAGCGACAGCGAACTGCTCGTCAAGCAGATGCGCGGCGAGTACAAGGTGAAGAATATCGAGCTGAAGTCGCTGCAAGCCGAGGCGGCGGCGCTGTGCCGGCGGCTGGGCGTCGTCGGCTTCACGCACGTCCTGCGCGGCCAGAACCGCGACGCCGACCGGCTGTGCAACGAGGCGCTCGACGGCCGGCCCCGCCCCCGCGCCGCGCTCACGGACGCGGCCGGCACTGACGCCGGGGTGACACTGACGCCGGTCGATTCCCGCCGCGACGACGCCATCGCGCTGCTGTCCGGCGCGGCCGACTGCTGGGCGACGCAAGGCCTCGCGGAGCCGACCGTCGAGGACGTGGTCGATCGGCTGCGGGCCATCCTGACGCGGGAGCCGAAGTGAGCGACGCCGTGGCCTTCGCCGATGCGACCCCCGCCGACGCCGCGAGCCTGGGCGGCAAGGGGGCGGAGTTGGCCCGGCTGTTCGCGGCCGGGTTGCCGGTGCCCGACGGCTTCGTCGTCCGCGCCGGCGGCGACCCCGAGTCGGCCCGCGCGGCCTACGCCAAACTCGGCGGCGGCGTGGTCGCCGTGCGGTCGTCGGCGCTCGACGAGGACGGCGCGGAGGCGAGCTTCGCCGGCCAGCAGGCCACGTTCCTGGGGGTTTCCGGCGCGGACACCGTGGTCGAGGCCGTCACAAAGTGCCTGGCGTCGCTGCACACCGACCGTGCCCAGGCTTACCGCCGAAGGCAGAACTTCGGCGGCGTGCCGTCGATGGCCGTCGTCGTCCAGCGGCTCATCGACGCCGACACCGCCGGCGTCCTGTTCACGGTGGACCCCACCGACCCGGCCGGCTCGCGAATGTCGGTCGAGGCGAGTTGGGGCCTCGGCGAGTCGGTCGTCTCCGGCCGCGTCACCCCCGACCGCTACACGATCTCCCGCGCCGACGGCTCCGTCCTGAGCCGCGTGCCGGGCGACAAGCCGGTGCGCGTGACCGCCGCCGGTGACAGCGAAGTGTCAGCGGAGGCGCGCGGGGCGCTGTGCCTCGGTGACGGCGACCTGTCACTACTCGCGGCGTTGGCGCGTCAAGTCCAGGCGACGGCCGGCGGCGAGCCGCGCGACATCGAGTGGGCAATCGCCGGCGGCGTCGTGTACCTGTTGCAGGCCCGCCCGGTGACGGCGACGACGGCCGCCGGGCGCGAGCGGCTTCGCCGCGACGAGGGGGCGCGGCTGGGTAAGCTCGCCGATGCGCGGGGGACCGTCTGGGTGCGCTACAACCTCAGCGAGGTGCTGCCCGCGCCGACGCCGATGTCCTGGGCACTGGTGCAGCGGCTAGTCTCCGCGGACGGCGGCTTCGGCGCGGCCAACCGCGACCTCGGCGCGCGGCCCGACCCCGCCACGGGGAGTGCCTTCGACCTCGTCGCCGGCCGGCCAATGGCCAACCTGTCTCGCATGCCGCGCATGCAGTTCACGCGGCCGCCGGTCGAGTACCCCGTCGCCGCCTACCGCGCCGACCCGCGGCTCGCGCTCGACCCGCAGCCGGTGTTCAAGTCGCCGGGCTTGTGGCACCTGCCGGCGGCGCTGTGGGCGGTCACGCGGATGGCGAGCGTCACCCGCCGCGAGTCGGCGACCTTCGCCGAGCGTTACGCGGTCGAGATCGCCCCGCCGTTCCGCGCCGCCGCCCGCGCCGCCCGCGCCGAGGACTGGTCGGCGACACCCGGTGACCGCCTGGTGACACTGCTGCACGAGTGGGTCGAGAAGACCTTCGTCGGGTTCGCCCGCGATAGCCTGAAGTGTACGATCTTCGCCGACCTGGCCTGGAGCACGCTCACGCAAATCCTGACGCCGAAGCTCGGGGCGGACCGCGCCCGCGCGGCGCTCACGGCGTTCGCCACGGGGGCCAAGCCGCCGGCCGGCAGCGACCTCGCGTCGGCGTTGCGTCGCCTCGCGGCGGGCACACTGAGCCGGGCGAATTTCCTGGCGGACTTCGGGCACCGCGGGCCGAACGAGATGGAACTGGCCGCGCCGCGCTGGTCCGAAGACCCCGCCGGCCTGCCGAACCCGCCCCCCGCCGCGGCCGACGACTTCGCCGCGCTGGCCGCGCGCCTCCAGGCCCTCGCCCCGGCGACGCCGGAGGCCGACGACGGCTTCGCGGCGCTGGCCGACGAGGCGAAGTTGGCGGGGCCGTTCCGCGCCCAGGCCCGCACCTGGGCGACCCGCCTGCGCCAGTTCATCGGCCTGCGTGAGGCGGCCAAGAACGACCTGATTCTAGGCGTCGCCGTGATGCGCAAGGCCCTCACGACCCTCGCCGCGCGGCACCCCCTCGGCGGCGACATTTTTTACCTGGAGCCGGGCGAACTGCCGCGGCTCGTCGCCGGTGAGGACTTCGCCGCGACCGTGGGTGAGCGGAAGCGGCGGCGTCGGGATCTGCTGACGCTCGAAGTCCCGGCGGTGCTGTTCTCCGACGACCTCGACGCCCTCGGCCGGCCGCTGCCGCCGCCCGAGCACGCGACCACGTTCACGGGGTTGGGCCTGAGCGCCGGCCGCGCCACGGCCCCCGCGTTCGTGACCACCGACCCCGGTGCCGCGCCGCCGGACGGGCCGTTCGTCCTGGTCGCGCCCTCGACCGACCCGGCCTGGGTGCCGCTGTTCGCCAAGGCCAAGGGGCTAATACTCGAAACCGGCGGGGTACTGAGTCACGGCGCGATCGTCGCCCGCGAGTTCGGCCTGCCGGCGGTCGGCGGCCTGCCGGGGATTCTGCGGCAACTGGCCACCGGCGACGAGGTCACCGTCGATGGCAGTCAGGGCGTCGTTTCGGTGTTGCGGCCCGCGAGCAGCAAGTAGCCGTAGGCACTCAGGCCGTCGCGCCAGGTCGCCGGGCGGACGCGGCCGTCCACTGACACCGCGCTGACACTCACCACCCGCAGCCCGTGCGTCTCCAGCAGCGCGACCGCCCCGCGGCGGGTGAAGTGGTGCAGCGTCAGGGGTGCCCCCGCGTAGGCTTGCGGCATCGTCACGTCCCCGGCGTCGGGGCGTTTCGTCGCGGTTCTCGCGGCGTCCGTCAGCACCCGCCGCCAGCCGAGGCCGCGAAAGGAGCGGTTGTGGACGTGCAGCACGAGGCGGCCGCCGGGCTTGAGTAGTCGCGCGACTTCGGCCACCGCGGCGGCGCGGTGGGCCGGGCCGCGGACCATGCCGAGCGTGCTGAACAGGCTCGCGGCGTAGTCGAACGACGCCGACGCCAGCCCGCCGAGTTCGACGAGGTTGCCGGCGTGCCACTCGACGACGACCCCCCGCGCGGCGGCATTGGCGCGGGCCTGCGTCAGCATGGTGTCACTGAGATCGACGCCGACGCAGTCGAAGCCGCGCCCGGCGAAGTGAATCGCCAGTCGCCCGGTGCCGCAGCCCAGATCGACGAGCCGGCCGGGGGCCGCGAAGGCGGCTTCGCAGAAGGCCACGTCGGCGGCGGCCAGCGCCGAGGCGGCCATCTGCGCGTCGTAGCCGCGGACCATCTCGGCGCTGGCGAAGTAGTCGCGTAGGCCGCGATCGACGCCGGGGGGGAGCTGCCAGTCGGGGGCCATCGGTTGCCTTTCGGCGGGGGCGGTGGGTATCGTACCGTGTCCCGTTAACGTAGGAGTCCAGGCATGGCGATCGACGCGCGGGTCAAGGGTGTCGAACTCACGACCGAGGAGTTCCGCTACCGCACGCCGATCAAGTTCGGCGGCGTGAGCCTCGACCGCGTGACGCTGCTGCACGCGGCGGTCACGGTCGAACTCGACGGCGGCCGTGTCGCGCGCGGCACCGCCTCGATGCCGCTGGGCAACGTCTGGGCCTTCCCGTCGCGGTCGCTGAGCTACGCGCAAACTCTCGAGGCAATGCGGGCGGTGGCCGACGAAATCGCCACGATTTACGCCCGCTCGACGGTCGCCGGTCACCCGATCGACCTCACGCACACGCTGGAACCGGAGTTCGCCACGGCGGCCGACCACGTCGCCCGCCGGCAAAAGCTCGGTGAGCCGATCCCGGCGTTGGCGACCCTCGTGGCGGCATCGCCGATCGACGCGGCGCTGCACGACGCCTACGGCAAGGCGCTCGGGCTGAACGCCTTCCGCACGCTGACGCCGGAGTTCTTGCGGCACGACTTGGGCCACTACCTCGGGGCCGAGTTCGCCGGGCTGCGTTTGCACAACCACGTCCGCACGACGCCGCGGGCGACGATGCCGGTCTACCACCTCGTCGGGGCGCTCGACCCGCTAACGGCGGCGGACGTCTCCCAGACGGTCGGCGACGGACTGCCGGAAACGCTCGCCGACTGGATCGCGACGGACGGCCTGACGCACCTCAAAATCAAGCTCGCCGGCGACGACCCCGCCTGGGACCTGCGGCGGGTGCTGGGCGTCCACGCCGTCGCGGAGTCGGCGCGGGCCTCGGGCGCGTGGGCCTACTCGCTGGACTTCAACGAGCGCTGCCCTGACGCCGCGTACCTCGTCGAGCTGCTGACGCAGTTGCGGGCGGAGTCGCCGCGGGGTTACGAGCGCGTGCAGTACGTCGAGCAGCCGACGGCGCGGGACCTGGCGGCGAACCGGCCCAACGTCATGCACGCCGTCGCGGCGCTCAAGCCGGTCGTCATCGACGAGTCGCTAGTCGATCTGGAGTCACTGAAGTTGGCGCGTGAAATGGGCTACACGGGGGCGGCGTTCAAGGCGTGCAAGGGACAGTCGCAGACACTGCTGCTGGCGGCCGCGGCCCAGGTGTACGGCCTGTTCCGCTGCGTACAGGACTTGACGTGCCCCGGTGCCGCGCTGGTCCACAGCGCGGCCCTGGCGGCGCACTTGCCGGGTGTCGTGGCGGTCGAGGCGAACGCGCGGCAGTACGTCCCCGCGGCCAACGCCGGCTGGGAGTCGCGCTTCCCCGGCCTGTTCACCGTGCGCGGCGGCGTGCTGGCGACGGGCCAGCTCACGGGCGTCGGCTTGGGGGCGGGGTAGCGACCTGGTCGCTCAGTCGAATCTGAGACCGTTTTACGTTCGCGATTCTGGTACAATGGGTTGGCCCCCTGAACTCGCGAGGCAATTGCTATGGCCGTAACGATCCGCGACGAGGCGACCGTCGCCCTCTTCGCCAACGCCACCGGGATGAAGGTCGAGGTGCGCGCGCCGGACGGGCTACTGCTCGGTTGGCTCACGCCCGCGCCGCGGCCGGGGATGTCGTTTCCCGAGTTGGGCGTCACCGACGAGGAGGTGGACCGCATCATTGCCGACCCGCACTCCGTCTGGGTGACCGGCGAACAAGTCATGGCCCGCTTGAACTCCTTGCGGGATGCACCTTGATGTTTGAATACGCCTGGCTCGAACCGGTCCTCGACGAGTTGGCAACCCTCTACGTCGCCGCCGACCGGCGCGAGCGCGACGAGATGGCGGCGGGGGTCGCGGCGTTCAACGCCCAGTTGGCGTCCGACCCGATGGGCGTCGGCGAGTCGCGCAGCGGGGGGCGGCGCGTGGCGTTCCCGCCGCTGCTCTGCGTCTTCTTCCGGGTCGATTACGCCGACCGCCGGGTCTGGGTCACGCACGTGTCGCGCTACGGCGGCGGCTTCTGACCCGGCCGGTTGCGCTCGGTGGGGCGCGTCTTCCAGCGGCGGTGCAGCCAGAAGTACTGCTCGGGGTGCCGGCGAATTAGCCGCTCCAACGCGGCGTGGTAGCGCTCGGTGATCGCCCGCACGGCGTCGGGCCGGTCGGCGTACTCGGCGGCGTCGAAGCTGTCCTCGCACACGATTTCGTACTGCAACGGCCCGCCGACGCGCGGCACGCCGATCACCACGATCCGGGCGTCGAACTCGAGCGCCATGATCGCGACGGCCTTGTGCGCCGACGCCGGGCGGCCGAAGAACGGCACGAACACCCCGCGCGGCCCGGCGTCCTGGTCGGCGAGCGTCGCGACTTTGGCCCCGCCCGCCATCGCGCGGGTGAGCCGGTCGAAGTCGTCCTTCTTGGCAATCACGGTCTGGCCGGTGCCCTGGCGGAAGCGGTTCAGGAAGCGTTCGAGGTGCGGGTTGTCGAGTACGCGGGCGATGGCGAAGGTGCGGAAGCCCAGCGCCCCCAGCGCGTAGCCCGCCAGCTCCCAGTTGCCGAAGTGGGCCGTCACGATGAGGAGTGGCCGCCGGTCGAGCAGCCCGCCGAGGACCGGGGCGGCGTTCACCAGCGTGCCGAACTTGCGCCAGTTGCCGGCGTTGAGCTTGCGCGGCAGCAGCGTCATCTCGACCACGATCGTCGCGAAGTGCCGGTAACAGCCACGCACCAGGCCGTCGATTCGCGCCGGCGGGTACTCGGGGAAGGCGTGCCGCAGGTTGTCGGCGGCGACGGCGCGGTGCCGCCTGTCGAGGCGGTAGAGTGCGACCGCCAGTAGTTCGGCGACGCCGAAGGCCCACGCCTGCGGCGCGGCCTGCACGACCGCGACGAAGCTCCGCACCAGGGCGTACACCAGCCGATCGACGGCCGGCCGGGACTTCTTCGCCACGGGACGCGCGTCTCCTCACTTCACCAAGTCGAGGGCTTCCTGGTACGGGCCGATGATGCTCGTCATGACGATGCGCACGATCACCACGAGGATCAGCAGCCCCACTAGCGCGTAGACCGCCCCGCCGGCGATGGACGCGAGGAGCGTCATCTTGCGGGCGGCTTCTTCCTGGTACTGCTTCGCCAGCCTGGCCATCACGTCGGGCAGGCGGCCGGTCGTCTCGCCGACACCGATCGCGTCGAGGTAGTCGGCCGGGAACAGGGTCTCGCCGCAGGCCGCGAGCGTGGGGGCGATCTTGTTGCCGGCCCGCGCGTTCTTCGCGGAGTCGCCGGCGTGGGCCGTGTACGCCTCGTTGGCCGTGGCGCGGAAGCTGAGTTCGAGCGCCTTGTCGGCCTTCAGCCCCGCCTCGCCGGTCATCTGCAAGCCCAGCGAGAAGCGCTGCAAGGCGAAGGCCCGGAAGCAGCCGGCGAGTCCGGGGATTTTGAGCGCCAGCGCCTCGCCCTTGGCCCGCAGGCGGTCATTGTTCTTGACGAAGAGGAAGCCGAAGACCACGGCCGCGGTCAGGCCGCCGCTCAGCGCGAGCCAGACGCCCGCGCCGGCCGGGCCCACCAGCCCGAGACCGAGGGGGTCGAGCTGCTTGCCGTTAGTCGCGGGGATCAGCCCCATGACGAGCAGCAGCGCGGCGACGATGAAGATGGCGGCGACGTACATCATCGCCGGCATCGTAATCGCCTGGCGGAACTTGCGGTTCGCGGCGATCACCGTCTCGAAGTAGTCTTCGAGGGTGCCGAAGACTTCGGTCAGCCGGCCGGTCTTCTCGCCGACGCCGACGAGTTCGACGAACAGCACGGGGAAGCGCCGCGCGTCGGGCTTGAGCGCGTTGCGCAGGCTCTCGCCGCCCTCGCAGCGCGCGGCCAAGGTCAGGGCCAACTCGCGGCCCTTACGTGGGCCGGACTTGCCTTGCATCCGGAAGGTCTTGCCTAGCGGCAAGCCGATATCGACGCCGTGCTTGAGCGCGCGGCACCAGAACACGAGCACCTTGGCGGACAGTCGGCCCGAGAACATTGCGCAACCCCCACCCACTCAGCACTCGACGAAGTTGACGGCCAGGCCGCCCAGCGAGGTCTCTTTATACTTGCCCTGCATGTCCACGCCCGTTTGTCGCATGGTTTCGATGACGCGGTCGAGCGACACCGTGTGCTTGCCGTCGCCGTGCAGCACCGCCAGCCGCGCGGCGTTGATGGCCTTGACCGCGCCCATCGTGTTGCGCTCGATGCAGGGAATTTGCACCAGCCCGCCGACGGGGTCGCAGGTCAGGCCCAGGTTGTGCTCCATGCCGATCTCCGCGGCGTTCTCGACCTGCTCGTTGGTGCCGCCCATGACCGCCGCCAGCCCGGCCGCCGCCATCGAGCAGGCCACGCCGACCTCGCCCTGGCAGCCCATTTCCGCCGCCGAGAGTGACGCGTTGCGCTTGTACAGCATCCCCACGGCCGCGGCGGTCAGCAGGAACGTCCGCACCCCGGCGGCGTCGGCCCCCGGCGTGAAGCGTGCGTAGTACGCCAGCACCGCGGGGATGACCCCGGCCGCGCCGTTGGTCGGCGCGGTCACGACCTGCCCGCCCGCGGCGTTTTCCTCGTTGACCGCCAGCGCGAACAGGCTCACCCAGTCGAACGCCACCAGCGGGTCGTGGGCGAGTGGCTCCGTGCGCAAATGCGCGGCAATCTTGGCGGCCCGCCGGACGACGTTCAGCCCGCCGGGCAACACGCCCTCGGTGCGGCAGCCGCGGTCGATGCACGCCTGCATGACTTCCCAGATGCGGTCGATGCCGGCGAACGTCTCGGCGTCCGGCCGGCGGGTGCGCTCGTTGGCCAGCACGACCCCGGCGATACTCAAGCCCGCGGCCCGGCCGGCGGCGAGGAGTTGCTTCGCCGACGCGAACGGGTACGCCGGCGGCGTCTCGGGGGCCAGGGCGTCGGCCGCCAAATCGCCGTGCTTGACCACGAAGCCGCCGCCGGTCGAGTAGTACGTTTCCTGCAGCAGCACGTCGCCCGACTCGCGGTGGGCCGAGAACTTGACGCCGTTGGGGTGGAACGGCAGGAAGGTCTCGCGGTGGAACCGCAGGTCGGTCGCCTCCGCGAACACGACGCGCCGGGTGCCGGCCAGCCGCAGCGCCCCGTTGGCCCGCACCAACTCGACGATCGCGTCGGCGCTGTCGGCGTCTACCGCGTCCGGCCGCTCGCCGGCGAGGCCTAGGATCACCGCCTTGTCCGTGGCGTGGCCCTTGCCGGTGAGCGCGAGCGAGCCGTACAGCTCAGCGACGACGCGGGCGACCGCCGGCAGTTGCCCGGCGTCGCGCAGCCCGGCGACGAAGCGGTAGGCGGCGAGCATCGGCCCGACGGTGTGCGAACTCGACGGCCCGATGCCGACTTTGAACAGGTCGAACACGGACAGGTTCACGCGGCGTCCTCCGGTTCGATCGCCAAAACAATTTCGCCGCGGAGACGCAGAGGCGCGGAGAAAGCCAAGACAAACGATTTACCGCAGAGGGCACATGAGGGCGCGGAGAAAGGCCAAAGGCGAGAAAGGCACCAAACCGTGCTAAAACCTTCCAACAGGCTGCCCGCGTAGTGACCAGGCTGCATGAGGGACTCACTCCGGTTTTAGCTCTCTTCATGCCTTTCTCCGCGCCCTCATGTGCCCTCTGCGGTGAATCGTTTTGGAACGCCCTACTTCCCCTGCAACTCGTCAGCCAGCCCATTCACCTCGTAGACCTTGCGCAGCGACTCGACGATGCCGCGGCTATCGACGCTCAGCGCCCGTGCCTCGGTCGCGTCGTAGATGAAGTCGAGGACCAGCGACTGCAGGTTGCCGTCGAAGATCAGCCCCACCACCTCGCCCTTGGCGTTGATCACCGGCGAGCCGCTATTGCCGCCGATGATGTCGGCCGTGCTCACGAAGTTCAGCGGCGTCTTGAGGTCGAGCTTCGCCTTCTTCTCCTCCCAGCGCTTCGGCAACTCGAACGGGTCCTTGTTGCCCTGCGACTTGCTGCGCTCGTACAGCCCCGCGAAGTCCGTGAACGCCGGCACGTCCTGGCCGTTCTCGCGGTAGCCCTTGACCGTGCCGTAGCTCAGCCGCAGCGTGAACGTCGCGTCGGGGTACGTCTTATCGCCGTCCATCAGGTAGCGGGCCTTCGCCAGCGCGGCGTAGGCGGCGCGCTTCGGCTCGTCGATCTTCGTCTCGAACTCCTTGCGGATTTCGCGCGACTTGGCGTCCACGAGTTTGGCCAGTTCGATCATGGGGTCGTTGGCCGCATCGACGGCCGCCTTGCCGCCCTCGTAGAGCTTCTTGCGCACCGCCGGGTCCTTGACCTTCGTGCCGCTGACCAGCTCGAAGGCCCGGTCGCGCGGCGACTTGCCGGCAAGCACCTTGGTGACCAGCGGGTCGGCCAGTCCGTAGTGCGACGCGAGCATCGTCAGGCTGTCGGCGAGCTTGAGCGTCTCGAAGTCGTCGTAGTGCGGGGCGTCACTGAACAGGGCGAATTCGAGGCTCTGCGCCTTGGCGTCGCCGAACTCCGGCAGCCGCTCGGCCGCGGCCTTGGGCTTCTCGTCGCCGGCGCGCACCAGCGTGCGGGCGATGCCGAAGTAGGCGCTGTTGAACGCCGCGCCGTTGGCGTAGAAGCTCGCGTCCTTCACGAGGGTGGCGCGCAGCTTCTCGGCCGCGGCAATCGTGTCGAAGGCGGTGACGGCGGCCTTGCGGGAGGCCTCCTCGGCGAGTGTCTTCACGCCGTTCTCGGAGTACTGGCTTTCCGCGAACGCGCGCAGCCGCTTCTCCTCCGCGGCCTTGCGGCCCATCAGCGCGGGGTCGAGCAGCCCGGCCAGGCCGCCGATGCGGGCCTTGCGGCTATTCTGAATGCCGAACAGCTCCTCCTCGCCCTTCTGGCGGTTCGCTTCGCTCCGCTGCACCCACGAGTTGATCAGCACTTCGAGGCGGTTCAGCCGTGTGAGCAGGTACGGGTAGCCGGTGTCGCGCTGGTACTCGAGTTCGGCGATGGTGTTCTGGCGAGTCGTCCGGCCGGGGTGGCCGCTGACGAAGATCAACTCGCCCTCCTTGCTGCCGGCCTCGCTCCACTTCAGGTAGTGCTCCGGGGTGATCGCCTTGCCGTCGTCGTAGACGCGGAAGAAGCAGACATCGAGGTCGTAGCGCGGGTACTCGAAGTTGTCCGCGTCGCCGCCGAAGAAGGCGATGCCCTTCTCGGGGGCAAACACGAGCCGGATATCCGTGTACTTCTTCGAGACGTACAGGTGGTACTGCCCGCCGGCGAATAGCGTCACCACGTCGGCGCGGACGCCCTTCGCGGGGTCGGCGGCGGCCTTCTCGATGGCACCAATCTTCGCCTGCCGGGCCTTGAAGGCGTCGGCCGGGGCCATCTCCGGCGTCACCGCGGCGGTCACCTCGTCGGTGACGACCTTGATCGACTGGAGCACGTTGAGTTCCAGCCCCTTGCAGGCGATCTCCTCGGCCGCGGTCTTGGCGTAGAAGCCGTCGCGCAGGTAGTTCTTCTCCGCCGTCGAGAGTTTTTGCAGGTCGTCGGCCCCGACGTGGTGGTTAGTCATCACGAGGCCGGTCTTGGAGACGAACGAGCCGGAGCCGCCGGAGTTGAACCGCACGCTCGACTTCTGGACGTGTTCGAGCCACTTGGCGTCGGGGGTGAACTGGTACTTGTCCTTGAGCTGCGTGAGCGGCGGGGCGTTGAAGAGCCACATGCCCTCGTCGCCGTGGGCCACCGGGGAAGTCGTCATGAGGGCACCAACCGCGGCGACGGCCGCGAGCATGCGGGAACGCACTGTCATGGGGAACCACTCCGAACAGGCAACGGACCCCACCGAAGCGGGGGGGCGCTCAGTATAGGCGGCGGAGTGAAGAGTTTTGCCGCGGAGACGCAGAGTCGCGGAGAAGACCAAGACAACAGGATTCACCGCAGAGGGCACATGAGGGCGCGGAGAAAGGCCAAAACCGAGAGAGGCCAAACGCGAGTGGGTTTTCCCTGCGCACTCTTCACCGGAGTTGCAGGCCCTCGGTGAGTGGCTTGAACACGGATTGGTGCATTTCTCCGCGCCCTCATGTGCCCTCTGCGGTGAACTGTTTTGTTTCCTCCGCGACTCTGCGTCTCCGCGGCAAAAACTCTTCTCCTCGACCCGAACCCGTGGCTTATAACAACACGCCCCGTCCTCGCCTCGTTTTGGGTCTGTCATGCCGGACGACACTCGCCTGACCGCGTTCCAGATCCACCCCCACGCCAACATGGAGCTGACGCCGGCGACGGTGGACCGCGACTGGATGGACGCCGCCGACCAGCGGCACCCGTACCGCTGCCTGCCGCTGAACATCGCCAACCAGAACGGCTGGTTCCTGAGCTGCCCGACGGACTTCCGCGTCTTCTGGTACGGCGGCGCGGCGGCCAAGGACCTCGAAGTCGAGTTCCTCGGCCACAAGGACCCGTCGGTGTCGAGCCACTTCGGCAGCGGCGTGGTGACCTTCTCGATCCCCTACTTGTTCCGCACCCCGGAGGGGATCAACCTCTGGGTCAAGGGGCCGGCCAACTCGCCCAAGGACGGCGTCGTGCCCCTCGAAGGCGTCGTCGAGACCGACTGGGCGACCTCGACGTTCACGATGAACTGGAAGGTGACGCGGCCGAACGAGTGGGTCCACTTCAAGCGCGGCGAGCCGGTCTGCCTGATCGTGCCGATCCCGCGCGGCCTGACCGAGTCGCTCGACCCCTGCGTGCGGCTGCTCAGCGACGAGCCGGCCGTCCACGCCAAGTACCTCGAATGGGAGGCGAGCCGCCGCGGCTTCCTGGAGGGCCTGCGGACGCTCGACCCCGGCGTCGTGAAGCGCGGCTGGCAGAAGGACTACTTCCAGGGCAAGACCGAGGCCGGCACCTTCACCGGCCACCAGACGCGGCTCGGCGTCAAGGAGTTCCAGCGCGGCGTGGCCCCGGCTTGAGGTGACTTTTCCCGGCGAGCGGCGTGGCGTTAGCCCGCCGTTGACGGCCCCGTGCGAGCGCCGCAACTTCCCGCGGGTTGGGACTCCGCAACGTTTTGGTGGGGTGGGAGTCGGCCGACGCCTGACCGATTAGCGGCCCGCGAGCCAGCGTTGCAGCGACCGTTGGTTCTCGCCGGACGGACGGCCCGCGAGCAGGCTCGCCACGCCGATGTCCTCGTCGAGTGCCGGCCAGTGGACGCCGCCGCCCGCGCCGACGAGTCGCCACGACTGCCGCTCGGCCGCGGTCGCGTGCAGGAGCCGCGGATACCACGCCAGCGGCACCGACAGCGTGCGGCCGTCGGACAACTCGACCGCCAGCGCGTCGGCGGTGACGTTCACAGAAATCGCGGTGGGCATCCCGGCATCATACCGCGCCGCGGTCACCGGAAGAACAGCGCCGTCACGGCGGCGAACACCGGCAGCAGCACCGCGCCGGAGTACGCCAGGTAGCCGAAGAACGACGGCATCGCGTAGCCGCTCTCCTCCGCAATCGCCTTGACCATGAAGTTCGGGCCGTTGCCGATGTACGTGTTCGCCCCCATGAACACCGCCCCGCAACTGATCGCCGCCAGCGCCCCCTCCCGGTTCGCCGGCAGCCACGCCAGCGGGTGGCCGTCGGCCGCGAGGGTCGCCATCGTCAGGTAGGTCGGGGCGTTGTCGAGCACCGACGACAGCAGGCCCGTCACCCAGAAGAACTGCCACGGCTCCGTAATGGGGATGTCGCCGCCGTGCAGCTTGAGCAGCAGCAGCGCCGGCACCATCGTCGTGAAAATCCCGGCGAAGACGACGGCGACCTCGACGATCGGCCCCCAGGCGAACTGGTTGGCCGCGCGCACCGACTTGGGCGTGAAGGCCAGCGAAACCGCCGTCAGCGCGACCATGACCGCCTCGGCCGCCGGCTTGGGCAGGTACTTCTGGCCGACGACCGCGGCGACGACGCCCAGCAGCAACGGCGCGTTGAGCTTCCAGCCGCGCACGGCCCGCATCGTGACGCTATCGACGGTCGTCGGCACGCTCTGCCGCAGCTCGCGGCGCGACTGCACCGTGTCGAGTGCGAAGAACACGCCGAGCAGCGTGAGGTTGACCGTCAGCCACTCGGGCCACAGCCTCAGGGTCCAGAAGAAGTCGATCCCCTGGAGGAAGCCGAGGAACAGCGGCGGGTCGCCCAGCGGCGTCAGAAGGCCGCCGGTGTTCGACACGATGAAGATGAAGAAGACCGGCAGGTGCGTCACGCGGTCGCGGCCGGCGTTGGCGCGCAGCAGCGGCCGGATGAGGACCATGCTCGCCCCGGTGGTGCCGATGACGTTGGCCAAGACCGCCCCGACCGCAAGAGTCAGCGTGTTGGCCCACGGCTTGCCGGGGACCGTCGCCCCGACCGCGATCCCGCCGGCGATGGTGTAGAGCGCCGTGAGCATAACCATGAACGAGCCGTAGTCCTCCCACTCGTGGACGAGGGCCCCCCGCGTGGCCGGCCCCGACGCCGCGAGGTAGAGCGCGACGGGCACCGACAGCAGCAGCGCGACGGCGGCCTTGTGCCGGTTGGCGTGCCACCAGTGCCCCGCGACGATCGGCAGCCCGGCGATCGCCAGCAACATTAGCGCGAACGGCGCGGCGGTCCAGAGGGGTAAATCCATGAGGGGTCGGGTTCCGGGTGACGGGCGGGGGCGGGCGTGTTTCACGGATCGCGGTGTAAAGTGGACAGGAGTGAACATTTGCTTCCCCCCACCCAAGGGACCGCGCCATGCCCCCGCTCGAAGTCCGCGAAGTGGCCCTCGGCGACCTCCAGCCGGCGGCTTACAACCCGCGGCGGCCGCTCAACCCCAAGGGGCCGGCCTACCGCAAGCTGAAGCGGAGCCTCGAAGAGTTCGGGCTCGTCGAGCCGCTGGTCTGGAACGAGACGACCGGCCGCGTCGTCGGCGGCCACGCCCGGCTGCGCATCCTCGGCGAACTCGGCTACGCCACGGTGTCGGTGTCGGTGGTGCGGCTGACGGAGGCCCGCGAGAAGGC
>JAYTUC010000211.1:0-20870 GCA_043744775.1 Fimbriiglobus sp.
TGATCCACCTCATGCTGAACCGACTCCAACCGAAGGGCGGGGATGCAGAGTTCCACTACCGACAGGCCGCCTGACCCCCCTTATGGGACAGTCACTAAGGTCCCGAGCGACTAATCCGTTCGCATTTCATTCTTAGCGCGGAGTCCATTCATGAGAATCGTCCCCGCACGTCGTGAGGCTTTTACGCTGATCGAGTTGCTGGTCGTCGTGGCCATTATCTCCGTCCTGGTTGGTCTATTACTCCCTGCGGTGCAGAAAGTTCGGTCGGCGGCGGCGCGCATCTCGAGCATGAACAATTTGAAGCAGATGGGCCTCGCGGCCCACGGCTACCACGACGCGAGCGACGGCCGGCTGCCGAACCCGGCGGAGCCGCTCAACCCCGCGTTCCCGGCCACGGCGGCGAACCCCTGGAACCAGGCCACCGGCCCGCTGTTCGCCCTGCTGCCGTACCTCGAGCAGCCGGGGCTGTATGCGTCGATCCGCTCGGTCAACAGCCAGGCGGCATACGACGCGGTGATGCGGACGCCGGCCGGCCGGGCCGCGGTCGTCAAGGCCTTCGTAAGCCCCGCCGACCCCAGCAACCCGTCGTCGCAATTCGTCCTCGTCGGCGGGTCGGCCCCGATCTACGACGGCCTCTGGGCGACGGGCAGTTACGCGTACAACCCGCTCGTATTCCGTACGGTCCCCGTCGGGCTGGGGAATGCGTTCCCGGACGGCACGAGCACGACGCTCCTGTTCTGCGAGAAGCTGCAAACTTGCGGCTCCGGGGCCGGGGCGCGGCAGAACTACTGGTTCGGCTCACAAGTGGGCAACAGCGCCGCCCCCGCCCGCGCCCCCGTCCTGGCGGGCGCGGGGTTATTGTCGCCGGCCGGCCGTTACGCCGGGGCGGACTTCCTGACCGCGAACTTTGGCGGCAGCCCGGCGAATTGCGTCCCCCAAGCCCCAAGCGGCCCGCACACCGGCGGCTTGCTCATCGGCTTGGCCGACGGCGGGGTGCGCTTCGTCACCGTCGCCGCCGCGACCAACCGCCTCGGCCCGGCCCCGCTCGCCGGCAACTTCGCGGCCTACGACCAGCCGGCGGCCGGGGCGATCTGCGCGCAGCGCGGCACCGCGTGGTCCGCGCTACTCACGCCCGACGGCGGGGAAGTGTTCTCGATCGACTGACCCCGGAGTTCGCGTGACCCTCGCCCGCCGCTTCGCCCGACTCGCCGCGACGCTTTGCCTGGCCGCCGCCGGCTGCAACCCGCCGGCGGTGCCGCACGCCGACGCGTCCGGGGCCGCCGAATACGGGGAGCCCGCGTTCCGGGACGACGCCGCGGCCAACGCCGCCGTGGCCGACGGCGGCTTCCCGCAGACGTTCACGGACGCCGACGGGGTGGCGGTCGATTTGCGGCAGTACCGCGGCGCGAAGCTGGTCGTGGTGGTACTCCGCGGGGTGCCGCGGTCGGAGGGCGGCGGCTTCTGCCCGTCGTGCCTCGCCCAGGCCGGCAGTCTCGCTGCGAACCGCGACGAGTTTGACCGGCGTAAGGTCGAAGTGCTAGTACTCTTTCCGGGGGCGTCGGAGCGCCTCGGCGAGTTCCTCCAAGTGGTCAAGCGGCAGACCCCCGGCGAGCCGGCCGGCCGCTACCGCATGTTACTCGACCGCGACGGGGTGGCCTGCGACCGCCTCGGCATCCGCGCCGACCTGGCCAAGCCCTCGACTTACGTCCTCGACAGCCGCGGGCGCGTGACCTACGCCTACGTCGGCGAGACTTCCACCGACCGCCCCTCGGTCAAGGCGGTCCTAGCCCAACTCGACCGCGCGGAGTGACGATGACCCCCGAGACGCCCCCGCCAGACGCGAGCGTGACCCTGAGCGAGTTCGAGCGCACCGCGGTGACTTCGGTCGAGGTGATCCCCGGCTACGAGTTACAGGCGAGCATCGGCCGCGGCGGCTTCGGCGAGGTGTTCCAGGCTCGGCAGATTCGCCTCGACCGGGTGGTGGCGCTCAAGGTCGTCGGCCTCGACCGCGTCGGCGACCCGGCGGCCGCGGCCCGCTTCGAGTTGGAGGCCGTGACCCTCGGCCGGCTCAACCACCCCAACGTCGTGCCGCTCTACGACTTCGGCCGCACCGAAACGCAGATGTACCTGGCGATGGAGTGCCTCGAAGGCGAAGACCTCAGCGGGCTGCTGGCGCGCGTCGGCCGGCTCGACGAGCGCACGGCCTGGGGGATCGCCCGCCAGGCCGCCGCGGGGCTGGCCCACGCCGCCGCGGTCGGGGTCGTCCACCGCGACGTGAAGCCGGCCAACCTCTTCCTCGTCGCGCCGCCGGCGGGCGTCGAGCTGCCGCCCGGCGTGCCGATGGTCAAGGTCACCGACTTCGGGTTGGCCCGCGCCAAGTGGTCGGTGGACCCCGGCGCGCAGCAGCGCACGGCCCCCGGCGTGATGCTGGGCACCCCGGCGTACATGGCCCCGGAGCAGCAGCGCGGCGAGCCGGTGGACGAGCGCGCGGACATCTACGCCCTGGGGGCGACCGTCTGCCACGCGCTGCTCGGCCGGCCGCCCTTCGAGGGCCGCACAGTCTGGGCGCTGATGGCCCGCAAGTTGGAGAACACGCCGCGCGGCCTACCGATCGGCTCCGAGGCGTCGGCCCGGCTCGTCGCCGCGATGACCGAGGCCGACCCCGCTAAGCGCCTCGCCTCCTACGACATCTTGATCCGCCGCATCGACGAGTTGCTGGCGACGCCAACCCTCGGCCAGCCGACGCGCCGCCGCCGCCCCCGGCTGGCCCTGGCCGCGCTGACCGCCGCGGCCGTCGCCGCGGCCGCCGCCGTCCCGATGACACGCGGCGTGAGGGCGGTCCCGGCCGCCGGCGTGAGCAGCTATGTGACGGCGGGCGAGTCGGTCTCGCTCTTTCAAGGCGACTCGCTGGAGCGCTGGTCGAGCGTGCCCGGCTACGGCGGCCGACGCGGCCTCGAACGCGACGACGAGAAGACCGCCGTGCTGAGCCTCACCGGCGGCAGTCGCCTGACGTTCCCGACGTCAGCCGCCTACCGGCTCCGCGTCGGCCTCGACCTGCACGACGCCACTTCGGCCGAGTTGCAGTTCGGCTTCGCGCCTCCCGGCCCGCACGGCCCCGCCCCGCGCCTGGCGCTGCATATCTCGCGCGCGGACGGGGTGCAGTTCGGCCGCCGCGTCGGCGACCGCGGGCCGCTCCAGTCGGCGGGCGGCGTGGCCCCGTTCCCGACCCTCGCCCCCGACCGCCGGCCCTACGTCGAGGTCCGCGTCGAGCGGACGCCGGGGTGGTGGGAAGTGGCGTTCGACGGCCGCGTCGCCGGCCGCGTGCCCGACGGCGACACGATATCCTTCGGCGAGCTGCGCCTCCTGATCGACGGCGGCGCGGCGCGGGTCGATATGGTGGAGATCGACCGGCTGCGCCCGGCGGGTCCGCCCGGCGACACGCCTTGAGCTGACGCCTCGGTGCGGCGCTTGCCGTAAGTTTTGGGAGAATGTTTCGCCAAGTGCTTTGGGGTCGGGACGCTCGCCGCCTAAGATACTCGCGATGCCCCGAGTCCCCGCAACCCTGCGTTCCACCCTGCTCGCGGTGACGGCCCTCTGGCTGGCCACCGTCGGGAGCGGCGTGTCTCTGGTCCACAGCCACGACGACGGCCCTGGCGCAACTCCCCCGCACCGCCACCTGATCCTGTTCGGCGTCGAGTGCCCCGCCGAGACGCTGGAAGACTGCGACGGCCTCGGGGCGTGGCACGCCCCCGTCGATCCGCCCGCCGACCCCGACGCCCTAGCTGACAGTGTGTGCGTCGCGGTGGCGAGCTCGTCTCCGCCCGAACTTCCCACGATTTACCCTCACGTCGCCACCGATCGGCCTTTCACCTCAGCGGGTTCACTTCCCTCTCCTCACGCCATTCGCTCCGCCATTCTGCGCGCCTAACGTCCGACCACTTCGCGGGATGAGTCCGTGTGGCCCTTTCGTATGAGGTGCGTGTCATGGCTAACGTGATTGCCGCTGCGCCAGCCGCCGAGTCGCGGCGTCGTCGCTGGGTGGGCAGGCTGCCGGGGGTCGCCCTCGCGCTGGGCGTCGTCGTGGCGGCCGGGTTCTTCGTCGCGGCCCGCGACGGCGGCAAGGAGCCCGAGGAGCCTCCCAAGGCGGCCGAGACTTCGAGCGTCATGTTCCCGAACGACAAGTGGGAGGCGTCGAAGCTCGTCGTCGCGCCGGCCTTTTACGAGCCGTGGCGCGACCGCGTCTGGCGGCCGGGCCGGGTGGCGCGCGACGACGACCGCGTCGCCCGCCTGTACCCGCCGGCCGAGGGCGTCGTCGCCGAATCGCCCGTGAAGCTGGGCCAGAGTGTGCGGGCCGGCGACGTGCTGGCGGTGATCGACTGCCGCGAGTTGGCGTTGACGAAGCTCGAATGGCTCAAGGCTAAGGGTGCCCTCGAGGCGGAGCGGGACCAGGCGGCCCGCGTGGCGCTGACGATGGGCAACGCCAGGCGGCTGCTCGACCTCATCGACGCGAAGAAGTCGGTGCCCGAGATCGAGGCCGCCCTCGCCGGGCAGCCGATCGGCGAGTACCGGCAACTGTTGCTCACGGCCTACGCCAAGTCGGGGCAGTTGCAGGCGCAAGCGGCCGCGCAGAGGGCGACGGGCGTGGGCGTTGCCGAGGTGAGCCTGCGCCGCACCGAGTCGGACGCCGAGGCGGCGTCGGCGGCCCTCACGACGGCCGTCGAGGACGTGCGCTTCCAGTCGAGGCAGCAGGTCCAGGCGGCCCAGGTCAAGTTGCGCGAGGCCGAGTTGGCCCACGACACCGCCAAGACGAAATTGCTGCTCTACGGCGTCCCGCCGGGCGACCTGCCCACGCTCGACCCCGTCGCCGAGGGAGCCAAGGCGGGGCAACTCCGGCTGCGCGCGCCGTTCGACGGGGTCGTCGTCGAGAAGCACGCGGTGCTGTCCGAGCGCGTCGGCCCGACCTTCCACATGTTTACCGTGTCGGACCCGTCGAAGGTCTGGGTGCAGGCCGACCTCTACGAGAGCGACTTGCCGCTGGTGCGTGGCCTCGAGGTCGGCAGCCCGCTCGTCGTCCGCTCGACGCTCGCCGGGCTGACCGAGACGCCAGTCACCGTGCTGAGCGCCGGCGAAGAAATCGCCAAGGCGACGCGGGCACTCACGATCACGGCGACGGCCGCGAACCCCGACGGCGCGCTGCGGCCGGGGATGTTCGTCGAGGTCGCCTTCGAGACCGGTGACCGTGTGCCGACACTTCAAGTCCTGAACACCGCGGTGTTCCGCGCCGACGGCGAGGTCTTCGTCTTCGTGCAGTCCGGCGACGGCGAGTTCCGCAAGGCCGTCGTCACGCTGGGCCGCAACGCCGGCGACCGCGTCGAGGTCGTCAAGGGGTTGGCCGCGGGGGACGCCGTGGCGATGAGCGGCGGGTTCGTCCTGAAGTCGGTGCTGTTCAAAGACCAGATGGTTTCGGAGTGACGCCGTGCTCGGACGACTGATCGACTTCGCGCTCAATAACCGCCTCCTCGTCGCCTTCGGGGCGGTGCTGCTGGTCGCGGCCGGCTTCTACGCCGCGACGCACCTGGCGATCGACGCCGTGCCCGACGTGACGAACGTGCAGGTGCAGGTGATGACCACCGCGCCGGCGCTCGGCCCCCTGGAGGTCGAGCAGGCGGTGACGGTCCCCGTCGAGGCGGCGATGAGCGGGATGCCGCGCGTCGAGGAGATCCGATCGATCTCGCAGTTCGGCCTCTCGGTCGTGACAATCGTTTTTGAAGAAGGCACCGACATTTACTGGGCGCGGCAGCAGATCGGCGAGCGCCTGACCGAGACACGCGACAAGATCCCCGCCGGCGTGCCCGCGCCGCGCCCCGGACCCATCGCCACGGGCCTCGGCGAAATCTTGCAGTTCGAAGTGCGCTCGAAGCCGGGGTTCACGCACTCGCTGATGGCCCTACGCGAGGTGCTCGACTGGCAAGTGGCCCCGCAGTTGCGGCGCGTGCAAGGCGTGATCGAAGTGAACGCGAACGGCGGCGAAGCGCGGACCTACGAGGTGCGGCCCGACCCCGACAAGCTGCGCTCGCAGCGCGTGCCGCTGTCGCGGCTGCTCGAAGTCTTGGGTCAGAGCAACGCCAACGAGGGCGGCGGCTACGTGCTGTTCAAGTCGCAGGAGCAGCGCGTCATCCGCGCCGAGGGGCGTCTGAAGAGCCTCGACGACGTGCGCGACATCGCCCTCGACGCGCGCGACGGCACGCCGGTGCTGGTGCGCCACGTCGCCGACGTGCAGTTCGCCCCGGTGCTGCGTCAGGGGGCCGTGACGCGCGACGGCCGCGGCGAGGGCGTCGTCGGTATTGTGATGCTGCTGGCCGGCGAGAACGGCCGCGAGGTCGTCGGCCGCACCAAAGTCGCCCTCGACGAGATCCGCAAGGCGCTGCCGCCGGGCGTCGAGATCGACGTGATCTACGACCGCAACGACCTCGTGCAGCGTACCGTCCGCACGCTGCAAAAGAACCTGCTCGAAGGCGGCGTGCTCGTCGTCCTCGTGCTGCTGGCGCTCCTGGGGAGTCTGAGGGCGGGGCTGATCGTGGCGCTCGCGGTGCCGATCTCGATGGCCGGGGCGTTCGTCGGCATGTGGTACGCTGGCCTCAGCGGCAACCTGATGAGCCTCGGTGCCTTGGACTTCGGCCTGATCGTCGATGGCAGCGTGGTCTTAATCGAGAACGTCGTCCGCCGGGTCGCGGAGAACCGGCAGACGCACAAGGTCGATCGCGTCCCGGTCGAGGTCATCCGCGACGCCTGCCGCGAGGTCGCCCGGCCCGTCGCCTTCGGGGTCGCGATCATCCTGCTCGTGTACGTCCCACTGCTGACGCTGCGCGGCGTCGAGGGCAAGATGTTCCGGCCGATGGCGTTGACGGTGATGTTCGCCCTCGTCACGTCGCTGGGCCTGGCCTTGCTGCTGATGCCGGTGCTGGCGTCGGTGTTCTTGCGGAGCGTCAGCGAGACCGAGCCGATCTTGGTGCGACTAGTCAAGCGCGTTTACGAGCCGCTGCTGGACTGGGCAATGGGGCACCCGCGGACGGTACTGCTGTACGCTGTGGCCGCCTTCGCCGTGAGTTTGGGCGTGGCGTCGAAGATGGGGGCGGTCTTCCTGCCGACGCTCGACGAGGGGGCGATTGCCCTGCAAGCGATTCGCCTGCCGAGCGTGTCACTCGAAACGTCGGTGTCGATGACCTCGCGCATGGAGCGCTGCCTGCACGACAACTTCCCCGACGAGGTCGAGACGGTCCTCTCGAAGACCGGCCGGCCGGAGATCGCGAACGACCCCATGATGGTGAGCATGACCGACATCATCGTCATGCTCAAGCCTAGCCACGCCGGGCGAGTCCGCACCAAGGACGAACTCGTCGCGGCGATGAAAGAGGCCCTCGAGCGCGACGTGCCGGGCAACGGCTACAGCTTCTCGCAGCCGATCCAACTGCGGGTCGCCGAACTCATCGCGGGTGTGAAGACCGACCTCGGCGTCAGCCTGTACGGCGACGACTTGCCGACGCTCAAGGCCAAGGCGGAGGAGATCGCCGCGGTCGTGACGGCGATTCCGGGGGCGAAGGACGTGGCGGTCGAGCAGAGCGGCGGGCTGCCATACCTGCGGGTGATCTTGAGGCGCGACGCCTTGGCCCGGCACGGCATCGACTCGAAGTCGGTGCTCGACACGGTCGCGGTCATCGGCGGCAAGGACGTGACGGACATCTACGAGGGGCAACGCCGCTTCCCGCTGCAAGTTCGGTTCCCCGTGGCCGTGCGCGAAGACCTCGACCAACTGCGGCGGCTGAGTGTCGCCGACGTGACCGGCCGGCAGATTCCCCTCGAACAGCTCGCCGAGATTCGCCTCGAAGACGGCCCCGCGCAAGTCAACCGCGACGCCGGCCGGCGGCGGGCGATCATTACCTGCAACGTCCGCGACCGCGACCTGGCGAGTTTCGTCGCCCAGGCCCAGAGCGACGTGGACGCCAAGGTGAAGTTGCCGACCGGCTACACCCTCGGCTGGGGCGGCACCTTCAAGAACCTCGAACAGGCGACGGCCCGACTCGGCGTGGCGGTGCCGGTCGTGCTGCTGATGATTTTCGCGCTACTGTACTCGAGCTTCGGGGCGTTCCGGCCGGCGGCGCTGATCTACCTCAACGTGCCGATGGCGGCGACCGGCGGCGTCTTCGCGCTCGCGCTGCGGGGCATGGACTTCTCCATCTCCGCCGGCGTCGGCTTCATCGCACTCTTCGGCGTCGCGGTCCTCAACGGCGTCGTGCTGGTCAGCAGCGTGACCGCGTTGCGGCTGGCGAACCACCCGCGTCAAACCGCGGCCCGCGAGGGAGCGCTCCAGCGTCTCCGCCCGGTGCTGATGACGGCGCTGGTGGCAACGCTCGGCTTCGTCCCGCTGGCCCTCTCGACCGGGGCGGGGGCGGAGGTGCAGAAGCCGCTGGCAACAGTCGTCATCGGCGGCTTGCTCACGTCGAGTCTGCTGACGCTCTTCGTCATCCCGGCCGTCTACCACTGGTTCGACGCGGTGCCGGAGACGCCGGCGAGCCAGAAGCGTTAGCGCCTGGAGTGCTTGACGCGGACGGACTCCAGGCGCTGACGCTTCCGGCTCGCCTTCAGATGTCGATGACCGGCCACGCCACCGGGACGACAAACACCTTGCCGTCGCCGATGCGGCCGGTGCGGGCGGCCTTCGCCACGCGCTCGGCGAGGTCGGCCGCGAGTTCGCTCCTCACGGTGACGGTGATCTCGACCTTGGGCAGGTACGCGGTACTGAAGTCGCCGCCGCGGTAGCGGTCGAGGTAGCCCTTCTGCCGGCCGAAGCCCTTGGCCTCGCGCACCGTGCACAGCTCGACCCCGAACTCGGCGATGATGTCCAGGACGGCCTCGGCGCGGAACGGCTTGACGACGATGACCAGGTGCTTCACGACGAGCTACTCCCGCCGGTGGTGCCGCCGCCCATGGCGCGGCCGGTGCCGCCGAAGCCGCCGGTCGTGACCCCCCCGCCCGGCGACTGCGTGCGTGAGGGCGAGTTGACGCCGGAGCCGCCGCGGTAACTCGAGCCGCCACCGAAGAACAGCGGGAGCCAAAACGGCCCGCCGTAAAAGGGCCGGGACTGCGTCGTGTGCGTGGCGTGGGCCGTGCCGGTGCCTGGGACCGGCGTCCCGTCCGCGGCGAACTGCTGCGGCTCCCCGAAGTCGCCGCCCTCCGAGTCGCCCGCGGGCACGTCCTCGTCGCGCGGGCCGGGCGCGACGCAGCAACAGCAACTGCACAGCGTCACCGCCCCGAGCAGCGCCAGCGTGATGCCGCGGCTCTTCCTCTGCGGCGTTGGCTTCGGCTCAGGCATGGCGGGTCACCCGTGGATGGCGGCGGCGACGATGATGGCGATGGCGACGAGTAGGCCGGCGACGGTGATCGCCACCGCGACGCTACCTTCTTGCAACTTCTTCTCCACGTCGAGCTTCGGCGTGGCCCACTCGAACACCTTGAAGCCGAGGACGAGCAGCGCGACGCCGAGCAGGCCGAACAGCGCCGCCCCGAGCAGCGGGACGCCGAGGCCCTCGACGGTGAGCGTGACCGTGGCGAACATGCGAACCTTTCGAGGCGGGGTTACGCGGGGATGCCGAAGTCGCGGACGGTGAACAGCGGCCGGTAGTCGTAGGCCGCCAGCGCCTCCCGCGCCCCTTGCAGCCGGTCGCAAATGCACACGACACGCACGACCTTCGCGCCGAGCGCCTCGACCGCCGCGATGGCCTGAACGACGCTGCCGCCGGTGGTCAGCACGTCGTCGATGACGACCACGCGGTCGCCGGCCTTCACGAGTCCCTCGACCGTCTCCTTGCTGCCGTGGCCCTTCGCCTGTTTGCGGACGAAGAAGCCCTCGCGGGGCAGGCCGCGGCGGTGGAACGCGGTCAAGGCCGCCGCCGCCATCGGGATCGCCCCGACCTCCAGGCCGCCGATCGCGTCGAAGTGCAGGTCGGCGGTCGCGTCGGCCAGCAACTCCCCGATCAGCGTGATCGCCTCGGCGTGGAAGAGCACTTTCTTCGAGTTGATGTAGTAGCTGCTGGTTTTACCCGACGCGAGCGTGAAGGTGCCGAAGGCGACGGCCCGCTCCAGGAACAGACTCTTCACGCGGTCGCGGGCGTCGGACATCGGCAACACACCTCGGGGCGGCTAGAAGTCGTTGTTATAGCGGTGAGTGGTACTCAACGCTAACGACTTCGCCCCGAACATTGGTATCGTAGTCGTTGCCCCTCGACCCAAGCGGAACGCCATGCCGACCGACCGCCCCACCTACAGCGACGACGAGGTCGCCGCGAAGCTCGCCGAACTCGGGCTGACCGGCTGGCACCTCGACGGCGGCTGGCTGCGCCGCAAGTTCACGACCGACGGCTGGCCGCAGACGCTCATGGCCGTCAACGCCGTCGGCTACCTGTGCGAGGCGGCGTACCACCACGCCGACCTGGCCGTCACCTGGGGCAAGCTCTGGGTCAAGCTCAAGACCCACGACGCCGGCGGCATCACCGACAAGGACTTCGAGTTGGCCGTCAAAATCGAGGAAGCGATCCTGTGGCGGCCGACCGGCGTCCTCGCCCCCGGCAACCCGAAGAAGTTCGTCGCCGGCAACACCTGAACCCCCCTCCCCCGGAAGTCACGCCCATGTACCGCGTCGCGTTGATGTTGCTGCTGATACCGTCCATCGCTTCTGCCGCAATCGATGAGGTGAAGTTCGTCGGCGGTAAGGCCGACGCGACGAACGTCGTCGTCACGGTCCCCGCCCCAGAGGGTGTCAAGCCGGGGCCAGCCTTCGTAAGCCTTTCAAATGGAGAAGGCGCGCGCGGTCAAGTCCTGGCCCCGTCCCTGCTGAGCGATACCGCCAAGCCGCAACTAGTCTTCGTCGCCAAGTCCGTCCGGGCCGCCGAGACGATCACTGGGTTGCTCGTGCCCGCACCGGGGGCGTTGGCGAAACTCCCCTCGTTCCGCTACTCGGCGGAGGGCGGCGTGCCGTCCGACCTACTCTTCGACGACCGCCCGGTGATGCGCTACATGAACGCCAAGCACGACGCCACCACGAAGGACACGCACGAGCTCACCTTCAAGCCGTTCCACCACGTCTTCGACCCGGCCACGGGCAAGGTGTTACTCACCAACGGCGCGGGCCTCGCCGCCGACAAGTCGTTGCAGTTCCCGCACCACCGCGGCCTGTACATGGGCTGGATGAGCATCAAGTACGGGGCGAACCAGACCGCCGACAACTGGCACGGCCGCGACGGCGTCTACACGCAGCACGAGAAGACACTCGCCACCGAGGCCGGCCCGGTCGTCGGCCGGCAACGCTCCGCGATCCACTGGTACGGCAAGGACGGCTTGCTCTTCGCCGAGGAGACCCGCGAGGTCGGGGCGTACAACGTCCCCGGCGGCACGCTGATCGAGTTCGCGAGTGTCGTCACGACGAAGCTGCCCAAGGTGACGCTCGACGGCGACCCGCAGCACGCCGGCGTCCACTTCCGAGCGGCGATGGAGACGGCCAAGAAGTACGCCAAGGAGACGTACTACCTGCGCCCCGACGGCAAGGACTTGCCCGGCAAGACGCGCAACTGGGACCCCAAGACCAAGCAAGGCCCCGCCAACCTTCCGTGGGACACGATGAGCTTCAAGGTCGCCGACAAGCGCTACACGGTCGTGTACCTCGATCGCCCCGAGAACCCCAAGGAGGCGCGCTACAGCGAGCGCGACTACGGCCGCTTCGGCAGCTACTTCGTGTACGACATTACGCCGACCACGCCCTTGAAGGTCAAGTACCGGCTCTGGGTGCAGGAAGGCGAGATGACGGTCGCCGAGTGCGAGAACCTGGCGCGCGGATTCACCGACCCGCCGCACGCCAAGTAGTCACCCGGCGCAAGATTCCGCGCGGCGGGGCGAAGACTCAGAATCGCACGTCGAGATTTCGGAGGAGTGGCCTTGATCCGAATCGAATGCCCCGGTTGCGCGGCCACGTTCTCGGTGCCGGAAACCAAGGCCGGCCAGACGGGCCGTTGCCCGACGTGCGGCACGCAGGTCGCCGTCCCCGCCGCCGACCTGCCGATGGTCGCCGCCGACGCCCCGGCCCCGAGTCTGGGTCAGGAGTCGGTCGAGGTGCGACCGTGCCCCGGCTGCCAGGCGCGCATCGCCGTCGCCCGCGGCGACCTAGGTACTACTGTCGAGTGCCCGTACTGCGTTACACGCTTCCTGGCGGAGGCGGCCGACGAGACGCCGCCGGTGCCCCGAACGCCGCGGCGCGAGCGGCCGTCGTCGCGGAGTTCGCCGCCGCGCCGCAGCCAAAGGCGCGACGAAACTGATGACGACGACGACGACCGCCCACGTCGCCGCAGTCGCTCGCGGAGGGCGTCCTCGACCGGGAACGTCAGCACGATCGGCGTACTACTCATCGTCGGCGGCGTCTACTCGCTCTTGCAGGCGGCCGGGCTAGTCCTCGGCTCGTTGTTCGTGTGCTGCTTGTGGCCGGGGACGTACCTCGCGCTCGTCTGGGGCATCCTCGCGATCGTCCGCGGCTCGCTCATGGTCGGCGGCCGGGATGTCACTGGCGCGCCTCCGATGGTCCTCCACATTTTGCAAATCTTGCTGGTCATGAATTTGGACGTGATTAACTTCATTCTGGGCGTTATTGGGCTGGTGCTGTCCAACAATCCCCAGACGCAGGATTACTACGCCGGGAACACCGACCGATTCGACGACTAACCCTCTCGCAAGTTTTTCGAGGACTCCATGATCCGATTCTCATGCCCCGGCTGTGAGGCGGTTTTCAACGTTAGCGACGACAAGGCCGGCAAGACTGGCAAGTGCCCGAAGTGCAGTTCGCAATTCACGATCCCGGCCGCCGCGGAAGGCTCGGGACCCGCGCCCGCGCCGGTGTACGCCCCGCCACCCCCCCCGCCGGTCGCGCCGCCGGCCGGGGGCGGGGCGGCGGTGGAGATCGCGCCGTGCCCGAAGTGCGGCGCGCGGCTCTCGGTCGAGGCGGGCGATGTCGGCCTTGATGTCGAGTGCCCGACGTGCCGCGCCGTCTACCCCGCCGAGCCGGCCGTCGCCGCCAAGCTGCGCGAAACGGGCAGCGGCCAGAAGAAGTCCCTCGTGGTCGCGGATGTCGAAGAGGATGAGCGCCCGAACCGCCGACGGGAAAGGTCGCGCGACGAGGACGATGAGGAGGAGCGCCCAAGCCGACGCCTCCGTAACGAAGACGAAGACGATGACGATGACGATCGGCCGCGGAAGAAGAAGCGCCGCCGCTCCACGGTTGAGAGCAAGCGAGTCACCGCCGCGATCCTGGCGTGGTTCCTGGGCATCTTCGGGGCCCACAAGTTCTACTTGGGGTACACCAACGCCGGACTCATCATGCTCATCGGTAACTTCTGCACGTGCTACGTGTTCAGTATCATCTCGTTCGTCGAGTTCATCATCTACTTGACGAAGTCCGACGACGACTTCATCGAGACCTACCAGATCGGTCAGAAAGAGTGGTTCTAACTCTTCCGGCTCGCCGTCAAAACAGCTTCGCCGGCGTGGCGACCTTGCCGGCACGCACGTCGGCGATCCGCGGCAAGCCGCGGACGAATTGGTAGTACGCCGCGAGCTTGAACTTCTTGGCCGTGCTGTCGGAAGTCATGTAGCGGATGTTGCCGAAGACTTTACGCTCCGGCGGCCACGGCCGGTCGAACAGCCCGAAGCTCCACAACACCCCGGTGTAACTGTTGGGGTCGCGGCCGTCGATGGCGTACTTGTTGTTCAAGTGCTCCAAGACGCGATACGCCTCCTCGGGAGTCGCCGACCACTCGAGCACCTTCTTGGCCCACAACATGCGCAAGTAATTGTGGATGCGGCCGGTGACGACGAGTTCCTTCTGGGCCGCGTTCCACAACTCGTCGTGCGTCTTGGCCGCCTCGAACTCTTCGAGCGTGTAGGTGTGCGTCCGGGCGTCCGGCGTGTGCTTGTCGAGCGACGCCATCGCCCACTCCGGCAGCGTGCCGCGCAGCGTTCCGGCCGGCGCCAGTGGCGAGAAGTCGAACGACTCGAAGTTGAACGACGGCGGCGACCCGTCGTCGGGCTTGCGACTCACGGTGCCCTGACTCTCGAGGCCGCGCTGCGTCATGAAGTGCCACTGATAGCCCACGTCGCGCCAGGTGACGGCCTCGTCTAGGAACCCGTTGACGTTTTCGTCGCGGCAGAAGAAGTCGTCCTTGGTGCGCGTCTTCAGATTCAACTGCTCGACGGTCCAGCCCGGCAGTTTGGCGAAGGCCGCCTCGCACAAGTCTTGCGTACCGATGTGGCCATAGTGCAAATGCGCGCTTAAGCCGCTCGCCGAGTTCTTCTCGGGGTCGTCGGGCCGGTTGCGCTCGGTCGTGTAGCGGCCGAGTTTGATCTTGAGGAACAGCCCCATCAGTTCGAGGCCCGCGGCCCGACCGCCCTGGACGTGCCGCAGCGCCGGGACGCTCTGGTCGATCGGCAGCGACTCGACGAAGCCGTTCAGGTCGTCGGGGGGCGTCCACGTCTCGAAGGGCGGCCTGAGGTTTTCGTGGGGCAGGGCGGCGAAGTCCGGCGCGGGGTCGGCCTTGTTCCGCCACGCCTCGGCGAAGAGCTTGTGCATCTTGGGCCGCAGGTGCGCCGCCGCCTTGGTCGCCGGCCCCAGCTTCGAGAGCGGCACGACGCCGTTGTTATCGACCGCGTGGACGGCGACTTTGGTCCCCGCCGCGACGGCCCGAGTCTGCGCCGGCACAATGAACTGCGGGTAGTCGTCGGTGACGAGCAGGCACGCCTTCGCGCACAGCGAGCGCACCAGGCCGCGGCCGGGGTTCTCGGGCGTCTCGACGAACGGCCAGTAGGTCGCCCCGCACCGCGCCGCTTCGGCGAAGTTGTCGCGCATCCCTTCGAGAATGAACTGGTGGAAGCGGGCCGACGCCCAGGGGTACGACAGCTTCAGCCCCTCGTAAATCACCAGCGGCTTGCCGAATTCCCGCGCGGCGTTGGCCGCGTAGTCGAGGGCGTGGTTGGTCGCCAGCCGGCGGACCATTTGCGTCCAGTAGACGACGTACTGGCCCCGCGGGTTGACGGGCGCGTCGTTGGCGCGGCGGACGCGGGCGTCGTTGAAAGTCGGTTCGGCGGTGCTCATCCGGCGTTCCTGTCGGGCGGGGTTCGGGCCGACTATGATAGCAGCCATGATGCCGACGCCGCCCACCCCCGTGCTGACCGCGACCATCGTCGAGAAGCGTTACCGCGGCACGCCGGCCCTGCGCGGCGTGACCCTCAAAATCGCGCCCGGCGAACTCTTCGGCTTGCTCGGCCCCAACGGCGCGGGCAAGACGACGCTGCTGTCGATCCTCGCCGGGCTGCTCGACGCCGACGCCGGTAGTGTCACCCTGTTCGGCCAACCGTTCACGAGCCGCGACGCGGCGGCCCGCCGGGGGGTCGGCCTGGCGACGCAAGACCTCGCCGTCTATCCCGAACTCACCGCCCGCGAGAACTTGCTGTTCTTCGGCCGCCTCTACGGCCTCGGCGGCACCGCATTGAAGCGCCGCGCCGACGAGATGCTCGCCCTCGCCGCGCTCGCCGACCGGGCGAACCACCGCGTCGGCACGTTCTCCGGCGGCATGAAGCGGCGTCTGAACCTCGCCGTCGCCCTGGTCCACGGCCCGCGGCTGCTGATCCTCGACGAGCCGACGACGGGCGTCGATCCGCAGTCGCGCAACCACATCTTCGAGCAGGTCCGCCGGCTCAACGCCGCGGGGCTGACGGTGATATACACCAGCCACTCGATGGAGGAGGTGCAGGCGCTCTGCCCGCGGCTAGCAATCCTCGACCACGGCCGCGTCATCGCCTGCGACACCGTCGTGAACCTGCTCCGCCGCTTGCCGACCACCGCCCGGATCGCGACGGGTCAACCCGTCCCGGAAACGTTGCCGGGCGTCACGGCACGGCGTCAGACGGATTCGGGCGTCGAACTAGACGCCGCCGACGGGCCGACCCTGTTCGCGGCGCTGCGGCACTGGCCCGGCCTCGAGATGGCCGCGCTCGACGTGGTGCCGCCGACTCTAGAGCGGGTGTTCCTCGACTTGACCGGCTCCGCGCTGCGAGACTGACCCGATGCCGACGCTCACCATCGCGCTCAAAGACCTGCGGCTGCTGCTGCGCGACCCGCGCTCGGCGGTCATCCTCGTGGTGATGCCGCTGGTGGTGACGTTGATCCTGGGGCTGACCCTGGGCCGCGTCTTCACGGACAAGCCCGACTCGAAAATCCGCATCTCGGTCGTCGTCGAGGACGAGGGCCTCGGCGACGAGCCGCGGGCGTTCCCCGACCGGCCGTGGAGCGAAATCCTGCTCGACGACTTGGCGGACACGGCCAACATCCGCGTCGAGCGCATCCCCACCCGCGAGCAGGCGGCCCGGCTGGTGGCGCGCGGCGACCGCTCTGCTGTGGTCGTACTTGGCAAGGACTTCAGCCGGCGGGCGCAGCGGTGTTCGTTCGTCGGCGGCGAGTTCAAGCGCGACCCCATCAACCCGCTGTTCCGCGACGGCGTCAAGGCCGACGAACTCGGCGTGGAGTTCCTGACGAACCCGACGCAGCCGGTGGGGGCGTCGGTGATCCAGCAGGTCGTGCAGGTGTCGCTGCTGAGAGTCGTGATCCCGTGGATGATCGGCCAGGCCTTCGACCTGATCGGCACCGACCGCTTCATGGGCAAGATGGAGGAGAAGATCCCGGCGCTGGGCATCGCCTACCGCGTGCCGGGGTTCTCGAAGGCGCGGCTCGGCGAGGGCATCCGCGGCGGCATTTCGGACTTCTTCTCGGAGTACGACTTCAACGCCAAGACGTGGTCGGGCCTCACCGAGTCGAAACGGCAGTACCAGGGCCACGGCGCGCTCGCCGGCTTCGGCGCGGTGCCGCTCAAGGCGGTCGCGGTGAAGCTGCCGATCGCCGCCGGGCCGACGCGCGGCGAGAACCGCACGGTGTACGCCGACCCGCGCGACGTGCAGTACCAGATGCTCGTCCCCGGCACGACGGTGACCTTCGCGTTCTTCCTGCTGCTGACGGTCGGCTGGCTGTTCGTCGCCGAGCGCCGCCACGGCACGCTCGTACGCCTGCGGCTCGCGCCCATCTCGCGCACGCAAATCATCCTCGGCAAGGCGTTGCCGTGCCTGGCGGTGTCGCTCTTTCAGGGCTTCTTCCTGCTGGCGTGCGGCAACCTCGTCTTCGGCATGACCTTCGGCTCACGCCCGGAACTGCTCATCCCCGTCGTCGTCTCGACGAGTGTCGCCGCCGTCGGCCTGTCGATGCTCGTCGCCGGCCTGGCGCGCACCGAGACGCAAGTCGCCGTGTACGGCACGCTGCTGGTGATCGTGCTGGCCGGCGTGAGCGGGTCGCTGTTGCCGCGCGAGCTGTTGCCGGAGAATCTGCGGCAACTCAGCCTGCTGACGCCGCACGCCTGGGCGCTCGACGCCTACGCGCAACTGCTCAACCCCGACGTGGCGACGCCGCAGGTCGATCGCGTGCTGACCGCCTGCGGCGTGCTATGCCTGTACGGCGTCGTGTGCCTGGTCGTGAGCCGGCTGGTGGCGAAGCTGGATTGAAACGAGCTTCTGTGTGGTCGGGCGGGTTCTCGGGTCCGCGTGCCTCAGAAAACTATTTTGCCGCGGAGACGCAGAGGCGCGGAGAAGACCAAAACCCAAACCGGTGTTTTAAACCAAGTTTTGGGTTTTGGTCTTCTCCGCGCCTCTGCGTCTCCGCGGCAAAACGTTTTTGATTTCTGTTACTTCGCCTTCAACTCCTGGCCACTGGTGATGGCGAAGTAGAAGCCGTGGGGGTTGTCGCCGTTGGCGACCTTCAGCGTTACCGTGTTGACGCCGGCCTTCAACTTCACCTTGACGGTGTGCTGCTCCGGCGCGGCCGCGAGACTCTGGCTGTGGGTGTACACCTCGACGCCGTTAACCCAGAGCTTCGCCCCGTCGTCGGTGCCGAGCAGGATCGTCGCGTCTTGCGCCGCGGGAGAGTCGAACTCCTTGCGGGCGTAGGTCGCCGAGTTCGCGGACTTCGTGCCGTGCAGCGCGGCGAGGTCGAAGTACGCCGTCGCGGTCTTGACGAGTCGCCAGTCGGCCGGCTTGTCGTCGCGGGCCAGGGCAAGTTCCATGCTCGCCGCGGGGAACGGGCCGGAAATCATCCACGAGTCGGGCGTCAGTGACGCGGTTTGCAACTGCGTCAGGTACTCGACCAGATCGACGAGTTCGTCCTCGCTGAGCGTCGCCACTAGCCCCTCGGGCATGATCGAGACGAGCGACTTCGACTTCTTGTCGATGTCCTTGACCGCAATCGGGTAATCCTTACCGTTGGCGTCGCGGACGGTGACGGTCGTCTCCGTCTCGCCGACGAGTAGCCCGCTGATTGTCTGGCCGTCGGCCGTGGCGACCGACCACGTGACGTACTGGTCGGCGATCGCTTTCGACGGCAGCAAAATACTCTCGAAGAGGTTTTCGCGGCTGCCCTTCTTGCCGACCATGCTCAGGTCGGGGCCGATTTGACCGCCCTGCCCGCGGACCATGTGGCACTTCAGGCACTGCGACTCGCCGGTGAGCGACGCCGCAAGCAGCTTCTTGCCGTTGGCCGCGTCGCCGGTGCGCTTGGCAAGGGCCGCCGGGCTGGGCAGGTTCTTGGGGTTCAGCTTGCCGGGCGCGGGGAACAGCAGCGACGCCTTGTTGCGCTCGCCCTGGAACGGCGAGTTGCGCAGCAGTTTGCCGGCGTCGGCCGACAGGGCGTCGGGCAACTCGCCCTTCTGCTTCGCCTCGAGGAGCCACTGCGTGCCGGCGCGGTTGCCGGCCAGCACGGCGAGGGCGGCGCGGCTCAGTTCCGTCGCCCCCTTCGGCGCGAGGACCGCCTGCTTGAGCGAGTCGAACGCCTGCTTACCCGTGGCGTCCACCTTCGACCCGGCGGGCAGCATCAGGCCGATCGCCTTGACGCACTCGACCGACAGCGGGTTCTCAGGTCGGCCGAGTTCGATCAACGCCTTCAAGCTGTCCGCCGACGGCAGTTGCCCCAGCGTGCGGATCGCCTCGACGCGGGTGGCCGTGTCGAGCTTGGCGTCCTGGGCGATGGCCGCGACCTCGGCGCGGCCGGCGCTGAACTTGGCCGCGGCGACGAGTTGAAGCCCCGTCAGGCGGGTCGCGTCGGCCTTCAACATCGCCGTCGTCGCGGCGGCCAGTTCGCCGGACTTGGCGAGGCCGCTCCACTTGGTCGGCAGGAACAGCCGCAGATTCTCCAGCGCCCGCGCCTTGACCTCGGCCGGTTGCTCCGACGTGAGGAGCGCCAGCATCGACTTGCCGGCGTCGAGTTCGGGGCTGGCCGCGAGGATATCGACGATGCGGGCCTTCTGCGGTGCGGTGAGCTTGGCGTCCTTGAGGAGTTCGCCCATCTTCGGCAGCATCGACTTGGGCCGCAACTCCCAGACGAGGTCGGCGACCTTGTCGTTCCACTCCGGGAACTGCGTGCCGAAGTCGGCGAGGATCGCGTCCCGCCGCGCGGGGTCGGTCCCGCAAGCGATGTTGAGCGCGGCGCGGTAGAAGAGGTCCTGACCGTCGTAGAGCTTGGCGAGGGCGTAGAAGTTTGCCCTCAACGACGGCGTAGCGGTTAGCCTTCGAGCATACAACAAGTCATCTAGGATTTCTGAAGTCGTCAACTTGTCAGCGCTAAGTCGTTCCAGGTAGGCACCGTCAAAAGGCACAGGGTCAGAGAGTGCAATTTCAGGGTAGTATGCATCAACAAGCCGAAGGGCCAACTGGCGAAGCGGCCCTTTCTCATTCGCGAGTTCCTTGACGTTCGATTTCCACTCGCCCCACGGGGCCATTTGTGGCCCGAGCCACCACATCCGGGCTTCCGTGTTCGCGTCAGGACGTGACAATAGCGTACCCTTGGTCATCAACTGAGCAAACTTCTCCTGCTTCATGTCGATTAAGGTCGCCAATGTCAGGGCGCGAGTCGTGTTGTTAGGGCTACTGAGGCTCGCGACGACCCCTTCCTTCGCCTCCAACTTCACCTCGGGCACCTTGTAGCCCTTGTGCCCCGCCGGGGTGACGCGGTAGATGCGGCCGCGGGTGTGGTCACCCATGCCGTGGCCGCCGACGCCGGGGTCATACCAGTCGGCGACGAAAACGCTGCCGTCGGGGGCGGTACACACGTCCGACGGGCGGAACCAACTGTCGGTGCTGGTCAGCATGTTGACCTTGTCGAGTTCGTAGCCCGCGCCCTTCGGCTTGCGCGTGAACGCCCGCAACTCGCGCGGCCCGGCGTCGGTGTGCATCAACGTGTTGTGGTATTGCTTGGGCAACAAGTTGCCTTCGTAGAACTGGATACCGGTCGGCGAGCCGAAGCCGGTGCGCAACGTTTTGTGGACGATGCCCGGCTGCTCCTCGTGCCAGTGACTTTGGCCGGCCCCGCGGGGGAAGTAGCCGTAGTTTCCACCCGGCAGGACGTGACAGATGCGGGTTTGCTGGTTGCCGTCGTCGTCGTTGTCGGAGAGCCAGATTTCGCCGAAGCTATCGACGCAGGCTTCGTAGTTGTTGCGGAAGTTGTGAGCAATCAGTTCGAGGTTGTTACCTTGCAGGTCGCAACGCCAGACGGTCCCGGCCTGGCAGTCGGAATTGTTGCTCACGAACTTGCGGCCCTTGCCGTCGGCGGCTTGCAAACCTTTGACGCCCTGGTCGCCGACGGTGAAGTACAGCTTGCCGTCCGGCCCCATGTGCAGGCCGTGGACGCCGTGGTCGTGGTCGAAGCCGCCGAAGCCGGTGAGGAACTTCTTGGGCGGCCCGTCGGCCTT
>JAYTUC010000212.1:0-57322 GCA_043744775.1 Fimbriiglobus sp.
GCCCCCTGGGATACCCGATCGCGGTTCCCGCGGCAACCCGACTCCGCTAAACTGCCGGTATGCCTTTGCTCCAACTGACGACGACGCCCCCCGCCGCCCTGCCCCGCACCGCGCCCCTGAACGCGGTCGCGGCCGGCGAACTCCTGATCCACGAAATCTACCTGAGCGTGCAGGGCGAATCGACCTACGCCGGGCTGCCGTGCGTCTTCGTCCGCACCTCGGTGTGCGACCTGCGCTGCACCTGGTGCGACACGCCCCACGCCTTCAACCGTGGCGAGCGGATGGCTCGCGCCGAAGTATTGGCCCGCGTGTTGGCTTTCGACTGCCCGCTCGTCGAGGTGACCGGCGGTGAGCCGCTGTTACAAGGCGAAGTCTACCCGCTGATGGCCGAACTCGCCGACGCCGGCAAGACGGTACTCCTCGAAACGAGCGGTGCCCACGACATCGCCGCCGTCGATCCGCGCGTGGTCGTCGTCATGGACTTGAAGTGCCCCGACAGCGGCGAGGAGGCGCGCAACTTCTGGCCGAACCTCGACCGCCTCAAGCCGACCGACGAGGTGAAGTTCGTCATCGCCAGCGAGCGCGACTGGCGCTGGGCCGAGGGTGTGATCCGCAAGCACCGGCTCGACGCGCGCTTCACGGTGCTGGTCAGCGCCGTCTTCGGCAAGCTCGCCCCGGTGCGGCTCGTCGAGTGGCTGCTGGCGGCGAAGCTGCCGCGCGTGCGGGTGCAGGTGCAACTGCACAAGGTGATCTGGGAGCCGACGACGCGGGGCGTTTAGGCGAGCCGGAAGCGTCAGCGCCCGGAGTCTTCGCGTCAGCGAAGGCGTGGCAAGTTTGGGGCATGGGTGAGGGTTCGCCGTGTGGTCGCAGCGAGCAGAGCGGGTCGTCTCGCGGCTGATCGCCGGCCTACGCCCGGCCCCGCGCGATCAGATGGGGAACCACTCGGCTCGGCTCGGTGCCCTGCCCATTGGCGGGAGCCTGTGGGCCGAGTACTACTTGCGGCCGAACGGTGAGGTCGTGGTTGTCGGCGAAGACCTCGACCTCCCAGACGTGGATACTGTCCACACCGACCGTAGCAACGTTCTGCGGGTTTTGGTCTGGGGCGTGCGACGGTACCCGGAACTGGGGGAGTTGCTGCCGACCCGCCCGCTCGGCGCAGTCGATTGCCGATGTCGGCAGATCCCACTCTTCGCCGAGGGTAAGGTGCTGTGTTCGGAGTGCGGCGCGTTGGGATGGTTGCCAACGCCAGACGCCGAACGCGTTGCCGGAGCCGAAGGCGGTGCCGCGAATTCGGCTCACGCCGAGTTGGCACTTCAACCCTACCGTGAGCGCCGCGGGCCACGTCTGGTACAATGACACTGCTCCCGAATCCGAGGCCGTCCCCATGACCCCCGCCGACGCCGACGCCGACGAACTGCTGGCCCGCGACGAGCGCGCCGCGCTCGACATCTACAACCGCGTGATTCGGCCGGTCATCGGGCCGGCCGACGCCGCGAAGTATGTGGCCGTGGCGGTCGAGTCCGGGGACTTCGAACTGGACCCGGACGATTTCGCGGCGACCGGCCGCCTGTTGGCCCGCCGTCCGGGGGCGCGGGTCTGGCTGATGCGCGTGGGGCCGGCGGCCGCGTACCGGATGGGACTCCGGGCGCTGATGCTTCCGGCACCGGGTCACTACCGCACGTCCGGCACGAGCGTGTAGTCGGGGAAGTTGCCGTAGTCGCGGCCGCCCGGCGGGCCTTGCGTCACGGCCTCGACCAGGTAGCGGCCGCCGACGAAGTGGCCCTTCCACGACAGGCCGATGCCGCCGAAGACCTCCTCCCGGTCGCCGCGCGACCGCGCCGCGTTGACGCCCACCTTGAACGCCCGCAGGTCGCCCTTCACCCGCGCGGCCGTGGCCGGGTCGTCGCAAGCGATCGACGCCACCAGCGAGCCGTTCGACACGTTCATCTCGGCGACCATCTCGTCGAGCCGATCGACGACGACGATCGTATCGACGGGGCCGAACGGCTCCTCGTGGTACAGCCGGCTGTTGCGCGGCACGTTCAGCAGCGCGGCCGGGGCGAAGTACGCGGACGTGTCCTGGTCGGGCAGGAACAGCGCCGGGTCGAGAGTGCCCTGGTAGATCGGCAGGCCGCCCAGGCCGACCGCCTCGCCGACCATGCCGGAGAGCAGTTCGACCTTCGCCGAGTTGATCAGCGGCCCGATGTCGAGCACCGGCGGGCTGCCGTCGGCGGTCTCGGCGAGCAGCGGGTGGCCGACGCGGATCGAGCCGAGCACGCCGAGGTACGTCTGCAAGAACTGCGGCAGCAGCGACCGCTGCACGACCCAGCGGACGTAAGCGGTGCAGCGCTGCTTGCCGTACTCGAAGCCCTTCTTGATTTGCTTCGCCAGCCCCGGCCAGTCAGAGAAGTTCCAGACGCCGTAGGCGTTCACCCCCTCCATCTCGAGCATATACCGCTTGGTGCGGCTGGTCAGCCGGGCGGCGATCTCGCGGCCGTTGCTCTTGCCGCCGACGAAGGCCAGGCAATCAACCGCGTCGTTGAGCACCAGCGCCTCGCTGAGCTGGCTGCCGGAGCCGCTCACGAGGCTCACGGGCAGGCCGCACTTGCGGGCGATGGCGTGCGCGGCGGTCAGGGTGTACAGGCCGCCGTCCGACGGGGTTTTGGAGATGGCCGCGTTGCCGCACAGGACTTGCACGAGCACGGAGTGCATCAGCACCGACATCGGGTAGTTCCACGACGCGATGTTCGACACGACGCCGAGCGGCTTGCGGCCGGCGAGGAGTTCGGCGATCTTCTCGACGTACCACTCGACGCCTTCGAGGCAGCGGTCCACGTCCACGAGGGCGAGCTGGTAAGGCTTGCCGATCTCCCAAACCAGCAACAGGGCGAGCAGTTCGCGCTCGTCGCGCAGGCGGTTGACGCACTCGGTGACCTTGAGTTGTCGCTCGGCCAGCGGCGTCTTGGCCCAGACGCCGGCCTCGAGTGCGGCGACGCGGACGGCCTGCACCGCCTCGTCCAGGCCGATCATCGGGTACGAGCCGAGGTCCGAGCCATCGACGGCCGAGAGGAAGGTCTTGCCGCGGCCGGGGTGGCCCCAACTGCCGCCGACGAGGTTGAGGACGTGGCCGTCGGCGTTGAACGCCTCGGGGGCGAGGGCGTGCAGGCGCGCCATCAGTTGCGGCCAGGCGGCCCGCGCGATCGGTGTCAACGGCATCCGGGGAGTTCCAGCAGCGGGGGAGTTTCGGGCACGCCGGGCTCGACTGGCCCGGATGGCCATTCGTAGACGGCCCGCGAAGTGGCGGACAAGCGGCCCGGCGTCACTCCGTCGGCGGCGCGAGGGGCCGGCACGACGCGGCCTCCTGTGGCCGTGTCAGCCCACGACGCCCGCCATCGCCACGCCGAGCGCCGTCGCGGTGGCCGCGCCGAGGGCCAGCACGACGGAGCCGGCGCGGCGGGTCGCCCTGACCTGCCACCACATCAGCAGGCCCGACGCGCCCCAGAAGCACAGCACGAACGCCATCGCGTCCACGGCGACGGCCCAGACCCACCGGGCGTTCACCACGCCGGGGTAGCCGTGGGTTGTGTGCAGCCGCAGCAGGAAGCGCCGCGCCGACCCGGCCGGCCCGACCGCCTCGGTCCCGGCCGGCACGCCCGAGAGCGTCCCGTTGAAGGGGTTGTAGGTGGCCGTCCAGGCGCGGCCGTCGGACACGAGGGGGAAGCTCAGGTCGGGCGTCGAGGTGACGGTCACGTCGGCCGGCGGGAAGCCGCAGCGTGCCAGGATCGTCGGCCCGGCGTCGCGGAAGCACTCGGCGAGCGTGTCGGCAACTTTCAGGCCCTCCGCCGGCACCGACGCCGCGACCGCCACCGGCCTGCCCTTGCCGACGGCGAACGGGGCCGGCTCCGGGACGACGGCGGGCGGCGCGGTCGTCTCGCGGACGGTGCCGCACCCCGACGCGACCTCGTAGAGCAGGCTGAACGTGCGGTCCCCCGACCTCGCGGTGGCGAAGAGGTAGTCGCGCCCGACGAACATCGCCGCCCCCGCGCCGACGGCACACGGCGTGCCCGTCCCGGCCCGCAGGTTGAGCGCCGCGACGACCGCCGCCGCCTGTGCGTCCGGCGGCGGTAGGCTTTCCAGCGGCGTGCCGGCGAACGCCGCGGGGCCGAAGTTCACCGTCGGCGCGTCGGCGAACGCCGCGGGGTGGTTAAACAGGAACGCCGTGACGCCGTAGAGGACCGCCCACGGCAGCAGGAACAGCCCGAGGTAGAGGTGCGTCCGGCGCACGAAGAGCGTCAGCCGCCGGCCGGGGGTTGCGGACAGAGTCGTCGCCATCGTTCGGGGGCCTCAAGGGGGGGTTGACTGGCTCGCCGGGTGGCTTCGCCGCTATCATAGCCCCCGACCCGCCCTCACGATGCGACCCCCCGACTATGGCCCACGTCCGACCGAATGGCGACGCCCCCGAGCCGCGCGTGCCGCTCACCCGCGCCGGGCTGGCCGAGGCCGCGCGACTCTTCGCCTACCTGCTACGCTACCGCGGCCGCTTCGCCGCGGCGATCCTCGCGCTCACCGTGTCGAGCCTGCTGGGATTAACGTTCCCCTACCTCGCCGGCCGCCTCGTGGACGCCGCCAGCCCCGGCGGCACCCCCACCGGCTTCGACATCGACCGCGCCGCCGAGTGGCTCGTCGTCGTGCTGGCCGTCCGCGCTGCCTGCTCGTTCGCGCAAACGTACTGGCTCGCGCAGGTCGGCGAGCGCAGCCTGGCCGACCTGCGCCAGGACACCTACGCCCGGCTACTACGGCTGCCGGTGGCGTTCTTCGCCCAGCGGCGCGTCGGCGAGCTGTCGAGCCGCGTGGCGACCGACCTGTCGCAAATTCAGGACGCGCTCACCGGGGCGATCCCGTCGTTCCTGCGGCAGCTCGTCATCCTCACCGGCGGCGTCACGCTGCTGGCGACCACCTCCGGCCGACTCACACTCGTGATGCTCGGCTCGGTGCCGCCGCTGGTCGCCGCCGCGGCGCTGTTCGGCCGGGCGGTCCGCCGGCAGTCGCGCGACGCCCAGGACCGGCTCGCCGCCGCGAACGTCGTCGTCGAGGAGACCTTGCAGGGCATCAGCGGCGTCAAGGCGTTCACCAACGAGGGCTTCGAGGAGGCCCGCTACCGCGCCGGCATCGACTCTGTCGTCGTCGCCGTGCTGCGCGGGGCGCTGTACCGCGGGGCCTTCTCGGCGTTCGTCATCTTCGCGCTCTTCGGCTCGGTGGTGCTCGTCCTCTGGTACGGCGCGAAGCTCACGCAGGCCGGCGAGCTGAGCCTCGGCGACCTCACGCAATTCCTGCTCACGACGACCTTCGTCGGAGGCGCGGTCGGCTCCTTCGCGGAGCTGTACGCCCAACTGCAGCGCACCGTCGGCGCGACGCAGCGGGTCCGCGAACTCTTGCGCGAGCCGACCGAGGACCCCGGCCCGCCGATCCCCGTCGGCTCGCCTGAGCGGCTCTCCGGCGGCATTCGCTTCGAGAACGTCGTCTTCTCGTACCCCGGCCGCAAGGAAGTCACCGTGCTGCAAGGGCTGACCCTGGAGGCGAAGGCCGGCGAGCGCATCGCCCTGGTCGGCGCGAGCGGGGCCGGCAAATCGACCGTCGTGTCGCTGCTGCTGCGCTTCCACGACCCCGACGCCGGCCTCGTCCTCCTCGACGGCCGCGACGCCAAGTCGTACCCCTTGAAGACCCTGCGCGGCAACATGGCGGTGGTGCCGCAAGACGTGTTCCTCTTCGGCGGCAGCGTCGGGGCGAACATCGCTTACGGCCGGCCGGGGGCGTCGCAGGCGGACATCGAGGCGGCGGCGCGGCAGGCCAACGCCCACGACTTCATCACGAGCTTCCCCGACGGCTACGCGACGCTCGTCGGCGAGCGCGGCGTGCAACTGTCCGGCGGCCAGCGCCAGCGGGTCGCCATCGCGCGGGCCATCCTGCGCGACCCGGCGGTGCTGATCCTCGACGAGGCGACGAGTTCGCTGGACAGCGAGAGCGAGCACCTGGTACAGCAGGCGTTGGACGGCCTGATGCGCGGCCGCACGTCGCTGATCGTGGCCCACCGCCTCTCGACGGTCCGCCAGGCCGACCGCATCTACGTGATCGAGTCGGGCCGCGTCATCGAGACCGGTACGCACGCCGAGCTGATCGAGCGCGACGGCAAGTACCGCACCTTCGTCGAGCTACAGTTCGCGCGGGCGTGACGGGTGCCGGAAGTGTGACGCCCGGAGGTCGAAGCCCCCTTCCGGAGCGTTCCTCGTGAACGTGTCGCGTCTCGGTTCCGCCACGGGGAGCTTAGGCCGGGCACCCACGGGGGGTACCCCTACAGTTCGCCTGCGGCGGAGCCGAACCCCGAAGCCCACTGAAGCCCACTGCGGCACTGCCGGCGCAGCCGATTTTTCTTGTAGGGGTACCCCTCGTGGGTGCCCGGCCTGCGCCTCCGCCCGTCGCGGAGCCGACGACGCCCCCACGGGACCGCCAAATCGCCCACGGCAACCTCTCTTCGAGACGCTGTGCCCCCGACACAGCGAGCGGGGGGCGAGTGTCCCCCGAGTCTTCACCCCCTGCGTCTTCGCCCTTGAGCGAGCGTCACGTCGGCGGGGAGGCTCGGGGGACTTTCGTCCCCCGCTCGCCACAACGCCCTGTGCGGGCCGCCGCGCGGTCACTGGACAAAGTTCGCGGGGCGCTTGCCACGTCGCGCACGAGCGTTTACTATTGTCAGACGACGCCCGAGACCGGAGCTTGCCATGTCGAAGATTTACTGCGACAGTTGCGGCTTCCTCCAACCCGCCGGGGTCCTCGCGTCCGGCCCCGCGTCGGCCTGTTCGGAGTGCGGTGCGAGACTCCACCTCCCCAAAGTCACGGCGTTGCCCCCGACCGTGACGCCACCGCCGATCGGCTTCGCCGACGAGCCGGTGCCGCTCACCGCGGAAGCGATCGACTTCCTGGCGGTGCCCGACTCGCCGCCGCCGGACGCCGCGTCGGTCGCGGTCGCCCCGCCGCGGCTGGCCGCCTTGCCGCGGGCGGAGCCGGTGCCGGCGAAGTCGGCGGGGCCGTCGATGGTCGCCGCGGCGGCCGGCGCGGCGGCGGTGCTGGTCGTCGGCTCCGGGCTGCTCGTTGCCGGGTGGCTGGCACTGCGGCCGGGCGAGCCGGTCGCCGACGCCACGACGACGAACACGCCGGTCGCCGTCGCTTCTCCGGTCCCGACGCCGCAACCCCGAGCCACGGCCCTCAAGTCAGTCGAGAAGACCGAGGGCCGGCTGGCGGAACTGCGCGCCGGCGACGAAGTGGCCAAGTTGCGCGGCCTCCGGCAGCTCGCGGGCGACGCCCCCGCCGGCGCGGGCGACCTCCTCGCGCAGGCGGCCACTGAGCTGAGCCACGAGTCAGCGGCGGTGCGGGCCGCGGCGCTGGCGGCGCTCCGCGTGAATGACGGCGCGCAGCCGCCGCCCGAGCTTCGGCTGCGGGTCGCGCTCTTCGGCGCGAAGCCCGAAGCCACGCTGTACGCCGCGGAGGGCTACGGCCGCACGGCGGCCCCGGCGGAGGCCGTCGGGCGCCTCGGCAAGCTCGCCGGCGACGAGTCGGCCGGGGCCACGGGGCTGCGGCGGGCCGTGGTCGCGGCGCTGGCCAACTGCGACCCGGCGGCGCGGCTTCAAGCCTGCGGCCAACTGGCGGACCGCCTCGACGACCCCGACGCCGGCGTCCGCGCCGCCGCGCTCGCGGCCATGAGGCGCGGCCCACTCGCCCCCGCCGAGCGCGCACTACTCACCGACCGCCTGCACGCCGCGAGTGCGTTGCGCGGCTTCAAGACGGCCGGCGCGCGGGTCTCGGTGGCGACCCTCCTGAAGGACGACTCCGCCGAACCCTTGCAAGTGCTCGCGGCGCTGCGGCCTGCGCTCGCGGCCGCGGAGGCCCCCGAGGTGCGGGCCGTCGCCCTCGACGCGGTGCTCGCCTCGCCGGCGACCGTGCGACTCTGCGCCGAAGGCGACGGCGGCCCGACGCTCCTGGGCCTGCTGGTCCGCGAGTCGCCCGCACCCTACGAGCCGAGTCCGGCGGCGCGGCGGCGCATCGTCGCGGCACTCGTCGCCCTGGCTCCGCCGCCCGCCGGCCTCGCCCGGTCCCTGGCGACGGCCCTCGACCGCGACCCCGACGAGGAGGTCCGCGCGGACGCCGCGAAGTTTCTGTGCGCGGCCCCCGTCGGCCCGACCGGCAGCCTCACGCTCGCCCGCAAGCTGCTCGCCTCGCCGAAACTCGGACCCGCCGACAAGTCGCAAGTCCTCGACGCCCTCGCGGCGCTGCCGGCCGGCGACAAGTCGAAGGCCGAGTTGCTGACCGCCTGGCCGGAGTTGTGGGAGCTGGTCGAGGGCGCGACCCGGCAGCCGCTCGCCGCCGAAGTCGCGCTGAAGTCCCTCGACCTCCTCGACGGGCTGACGGACAGGCGGCCCGGCGCGGCCGACGCGGCCAAGACGAAGGGGATCGTCGCGACGCTCGTCGAGGTGGCGTTCGGGCGGTTGGAGGCGGACGGCCCGCCCTACGGCGACAAGGTCCACGCGGCGGCGGTGCGGGTGCTGAAGCACTTCCCCGGCCCGGCCGTCGAACTGCTCGCGGAGCGCGCGGCCAAGTCCGACGACGCCGCGTCGGCCGGCCGCGTCTACTCGGCCCTGATCGACCTCGCGGCGGCCGGCCCGCAGCGCGACCTCGTTGTCAACGTCCTCGACACCCAGGCGCTGCCGCGGGCGAAGCTCGACGCCGCCTTCCGGCCCGCCGCCGGGGCCGCCGCGGCGCGCGCCGGCGGCGACCGGCTCGCCCTCCGGCTCTTCACGTGGACCGAGCGTAACGACCGCACCACTAACACGTTGCTCGCGCCCGAGTTGCGGGTCTGGGCGGTCGAGTCCCTCGGGGCGATGGACCCGGCGACCCTCTCGCAGAGCACGCGCGAGAAGGTCGCCAAGCAGTTCTTCTTCCTCGAAACTTACGGCACGACCGAGGCAATCAAGTCCTCGGCCGCCGCCGCCGGCGAGGCGTTCAAGCGCAAGTCGAAAAAGTAGCCGGCGGGCGCGGGGGGCGGGGGATGGCCTGGTTCGAGATCGACTGGGGCGGCGAACCGCCGCCGCGCGGCGTGCTGGTCTGCGACGCCACGGCCGCCGCGGCGTTGATGTGGGGCGGGCCGCTGCTGAGCGTCCTCGAAGACTTCGCCGCCGGGCCGGCCGCGGGCCACCCCGACGTGGTGTTCCTGGGCGGCAACGTCGCGCACCCGCTCGCCGAAGTCTTGCGCCGCGCCGCCGACCTCGACCGGCTCGCCGGCGAGGAGTTGAACCGCGGCCCGGCACTCGGCCCGTGGGCCGCCTCCGAGACGCCGCGGCCGACCGTCGTCGCGCTGCTCGCCGGGACGCAGCCCGTTGACCTGGAGGACTACGCCACCCCCGCGTGGCGGGCGAACCTACGGCTCTTCCGCTTCCTCGGCGGCGACACGCCGAACCCGGCCGGCGTCCCCGAGTTCGGCCCCGACGACTTGGCGGCCGCCGTTGAGTTCCTCGCCGACACGCCGACCGGGCTGACCGTGAGCGGGCCGGGCGGCGTCTTCCTCGACTGGTCGCCGGACGCGGACGCCGGCTGGGACCGGCTGACGTGGGCCGCCCCGCCGTGGCCCCCCGCCGCCGGCCCGCTGCGCGTCGAGTTCCACCACCCGGACGGCGACGCGCCGGCGGCCACGGTCGCGCGGAAACTCAGGGCGGCGCGGGCCGCGCGGGTGACCCCGGCCGACGCCCCGCCGGCCGAGCCACCCGTGCCGCTGCCCGCGGCCGCCGACACGCTCCTGGGCCTGTGGGGCCGCGGCCTGGCCTGGTCGTGCGACCTCTGCCACGCCGCCCACGCGCCGGGCGTCGCGGCCTGCGCGACCGGCGGCGGCAGCCTCCTGCCGGCCCTGCCGCGCGGCCGGCTCTGGAGCGTTCGGTCGCGCGCCGGCGTGCGCGCCGCCCACCCGGCCGCGCGGGGCCGACTCGTGACCGCCGCCGGCGACACGCTCCGCCACGGCCCGCGCGGCGTCGAGTGCCGCCGCGCCGACGGCGCGACCGACGCCGCGCCCGCGCTGTTCGTCAAGGACGACCGCGGCGGGCACGCCGTCGTAACATGACCTGACCACCCTCTTCAGGAAGACGCCATGACCGGGACCATTCGGTGCGACTGCTGCGGGACGCTGATCCCCGTGACCCCCGCGGACATCGGCCACGAGGTCGTCTGCCCGGTGTCGCGCCGCTTCGTCGCCGTGCCGGTCGGCGGCGTCGCGTTCGCCGCGCCGCCCGCCGCGCCGGTCGAGGCACCCGCCCGCCGCCGCTGGCCGGTCGCCGCCGCGGCACTCGCGCTCCTGCTGCTGTTCTGCGGCCTCGGCGGCTTCGCCATTCGGGAAACCGCAACCGACAAGCCGGTCGCCGGCCGAGACGGGGCGGACGGTCAGCCCGCCGAATTCGTCGGGCTAGACCGGCAAGTCGTCGTGTCCGCGAACGTCGCCGGGACTCCGGAGGCCGTCACCGGGCCAACCGCCAAGGAGGCGACCGCCGCGACGCCCGACCCGACCCCGGCCGTCATGCCGACCGCACCCACGACGCCCGTCGCAACACCGACGCTCGCTGACCTGCCGGACGCGGCGACGACGCTGCCGACGGGCAAGAAGCCGGCGGTCGCGCGCAGGCTCGTCGCGCGACTCGACCGTCGCACGACGGCCGAGCTGGAGGCCGAACTCTTGCGCATGCGCGAGGTCAGCCTCGACACGGCGGCGGCCCCGAACACGTCGATCGAACTGGCCGCGGCGGCGGCGGCGATGGTCCAGGGCGGCGGGGCGTACTCCGGGCCGATTCTGCTCACCACGAAGCGCCCCGACCTCGCCGAGTTGCCGCTGCGCGTCGGCCCGCGCACGGTCCTCGACGTGAGCGCCGCCAAAGGCCTGACCGACCTGGCCAAGAAGTTCCGCGCCGGCCTCGTCGGCTGCATGGCCGGCGGCGACGTGCGGCCCGACCCCGCCAAGGTCGAGGCGATGCTGCTGGGCGTCGGCGACGGCCCGACCGCCTGGACGGTCGCCGCCGCGGTGCCGTGCCTGCGGCAGATGCTGCCCGGCGAGGTCGCGGCCGTGCGCGGGGCCGCCTGCGAGGCGTACCGCCGCACCCCCGGCCCGGCGGCGCTCGACGCGCTCGTGGCCGTGGCAGCGTTCGACACCGACTTCGACAACCGCGCCGCCGCCGTGGACGCGCTGGCCGTGCGTGACCCGGCCGAGGTCGCCGCGAAGCTCGCCGAAGTCCTCGACTACCCCTGGACCCCGGCCGTCGAGCACGCCGCCGAGGCGCTCGTCGCGTTGAAGCTGCTGCCCGCCACGCCGGCGCTGGTCGCCGAATTACGCCGGGCGTCGGCCGAGGCGCTGAGCGTCTCCGTGGGCGGGGCGACCTACAGCGTTCGCCGCGAGGTGGTCCGCGTCAACCACGCCCGCAACTGCGTCTTGTGCCACGCCCCGTCGCTCGACGCCAACGACTTCGTGCGCGGGGCCTTGCCCGACCCCACCAAGCCGCTCGGCGGGCCGACGGCGTACTACGACACCTCGAAGGTCTTCGTCCGGGCCGACACGACGTACCTGCGGCAAGACTTCTCCGTCGTGCAGCCGGTGCCGAACCCCGGCCCCTGGCCGTCGCACCAGCGCTTCGACTACCTCGTGGCGTTGCGCTCCGCCAAGGCGAGCGAGCCGACCCCCGACGACGCCGGCCGCGCCGCGGCGCTGCTGTTCGCGCTGCGCGGCCTGACCGGCGCGGACCGCGGCACGACCGCCGCGAACTGGGAGGAGCCGGGGGCCGCGGTCGCCGAGACGCGCGGCTTCGTCGCCGAGACGGCGCGCCTCGTGTCGCTGCGCCAGACGCCCAACCCGACGGTCCTGCTACACTTCGCCGAGTTCGGCACCCCGCTGCTCTCGCTGAGTGACGACGCCATGACGGTGGTGCTGGCCCGCTTGCGGCGTGGCTACGGGGAGGCCGGCCGCTACGCGCTGATCGCCTACCTCGACCCGCTCTTGAAGTCCGGCACCGCCGCCGAGCGCGCGACTGCGGGCGTGCTGATGGCCCGCCTGCTCGACGCCACGGCCTGGGGGCGGCCGCTGACCGCCGGCGAGCGCGCGAGCGCCGCCAAGTTGGCGACCGGCGGCAACTCCCAGTTGCGGAGCGCCGCCGGCCTGCTGCTGCTCGAGGACCCCGACGGCCCGGCGAATTACCCGCAAGAGTTCCTCGCGCTGCTCGCCGACGCGGACCCCGAAACCCGCCGCCTGACCGCCGAGGCCCTCGGCCGGCAGACGTTCCTGACCGACGACTTCTACGTCGCGCTGGCGCGGGCCGCGCGCGACGGCGACCAGGCGGTCCGGGAGGCGGCCGGCGTCGCGCTGTTCACGCTCAAGAAAGTCCCCACGGCCGCCGGGCGTGAGTTGGCCGCGAGCTACCTGGCGCGGCTGACTTGGGACACCGCCGCCGCCCGGACTCGGTGGGGCACGACGCTGTTCGAGGGCCTCGCCGCCCTGGCCCCCGCCGACGAGGCCTGGTTCGCGGACCTCACGGCCGCGGCCACCGGCGCGAAGCCGACCGACGCCCCCGAGGCCCAGGTGGCGCGGCTGATCGGCCTGCACCGCAAGGTGCCCGCCAAGTCGCTGAGTGACCTCGTGACGTTGCTGAGTCACCCGGTCTACGGGCCGCCGTCGTCGGACATCCTGGCCAACCTGCCGCGGCTGTCGCACGAGCCGCTGCTGGAGGGCCTGAAGGCACGGCGGCCGGCCGACCGCGCCGCCGCAGCGAAGGCCCTCGGCAAGAGTGCGGCGCTCGACCGCCCCGACCCGGTGAGCCGCGAGCAGTGGCGCGCCGCCGACGAGGCGCTGGCCGGCGTGGCCCTCAACGACGCCGACGCCGAGGTGAAGTCCGCCGCGAACTCCGCGCGCAAGGCGCTGCTCAAAGGCCGTCCGTAGGGGGAGTTCGCCCGCGGCGCTACGCCCGCACCAAAATTGCGCCCTCGCCGTTTCGCAGCGTGACGGTGCGCGTCGGGGTGCCGAGACTGCCGTCGGCCCGCAATGGGCGGTACGTACCATCGAGTTGGTGAGTCGTCGCGGTGTTCGCGTCGGTCGTCCCGGTCTTGCCACGGGTGTACGACACCGGCTTGTACAAGACCAGCGCGTTGTCGTACCGCCGCTGGTAGACCTTGTACGCCAGCGAACTATTGGACGGGTCGAGGCCCGAGGTCAGCACCGACTCGTCGCCGCGCGGCTTGCCGACGTTGAACGTCGCGGCCTCGATCCAGTGCCGCCGCCACGTGGTCGCCGGCTCGTTGCCGCCGTTCACCATCAGGAACGACAGGTTGGGGTCGGCGAGGGTGTAGTACATCGCCAGCGTGGCGAGCTGCATCCGCGGGTCGTTGGCGTCCACGCCGCCGGTCGGCAGGCTGTCGAGGATTTCGTAGGCCTTGCCGCCGGCGAGCTGCCGGCGGGCCTTCAGCGACGCGGCAAGGTCGTCGTACTGCACGTGGTTCGCGCTTAAGGGCCGCAGGGCGAACTCTTCGAGCGACGACACGCCGTTGCGGAAGATCGGGTCGGAAGTGCCGTTGCCGCCGGCGGTGTTGGCGATGATCCACTTGCCCGACACCTGCAGCCGGCGGTTGATCGCGCCGAGCAGGCTGCCGTAGTCCTCGGAGTAGCGGTCGAGGCTCTCGCGGATCGTGGCGGGGTCCACGGCGACGCGGCCGACGCTGTTATCGACGAAGAAGCCGTCGGCCAGCGGCTGCGAGGCGAGGAAGCGGGCGTGGTAGTCCGCCGCCCACGCCCGGAAGCCTGGGTCGCCCACGTTGGTGGCGTAGCGCAGCGGCCCGTAGTTGGGGTAGAAAATGCGCGACTCGTAGGCGAACCGCGCGTCGGAGCCCGGCTTGCGGCGGGCGTACTCGGCGTCCGAGAGGTAGCCGTCGCCGTCGCGGTCGGCGGCCTTGTCGAACGCCGGCACCGTCGAGTTCGGCGTGTAGTCGCGGCCGAGGACCGTGCGGGCGACGGGTGCCACCCCGGCCCCCGTCGTGGCGACGCGGACGTAGAAGAGTCGGGCGCTGCCGCCGACGCTCGCCGCCGCCCAGTCGCGCGGCGGGTCGAAGGTCGCCCGGCCGTCACGCTGGAGGCCGCCGGTCGTGTCACTGAGCAAGTTCAGGCGCGACCACTGCGTCGGCTGCCCGGCGGAGTTGACGCGGCTGACGTACTCCCACTGCCCCGCCCAGCCGGCCCCCGCGCCGGACGCCAAATCGACGTTGACCTCGCGGAACTTCTCGAGGTAGCCGAGTGAGAGGCTGCCGCCCTGAGCCGCGAAGGCGACGGTCTTGTTCGGGTTGCTGGCGTCGCGCGTCAGGTCCTCGGGCGTCGAGTCGCCGGCGCTGTCGGTCCGGGAGACGCCCCAGAAGCGGTTGACCGGGACCGACGACGCGCTCGACCCGCTGTAGCCGGTGGTCTTCGAGGCGTGGTAGAAGGCCCCCTCGCGGTCGAGGCGGTTGCGGTCGGCGTAGTCGTTCCAGTCGGTGATGAGGCCCAGGTAGATGTTCGACACGTTGGTGTAGACGAACTGCGGCGTGCGGTCGTTGGCCGCGGCGATGTCGTCGAGGTAGGCCAGGTTCGGGATCACGAGATCGACGCTGTGGCGCAGCAGGCTCTTCTCGAAGTCGCCGATCGGCGTGCCGTAGTACGCCAAGTTAGCCAGCCGGATCCACGAGTAGTTGCGCGCTACGGCGGGGAGCGCGGGGTTGCCCGGAGTCGGCGGCACCACGGGCGACACGGGCGGCACCGCCGGCGGCGGGGGGACGGCGGGCGGCACCGCCGGCGGCACGGTCGGGCCGGGCAGGTCCTCGCCGGGGGTGCGGGGCGTGGTCGGCTTGTCGGCCTCGGTCGGGATCGCCCCCGGCCTCGACGACCGCTCGGGGGCCGTCGTCACGATGAAGTTGTCGAACGTCAACTGCCCGGCGTAGCCGGTGCCGCGCGTCAAGCCGACGGCACTGCCGCTCTTGATCGTGCCGTCGGTGACGCTCATGGCGAACGCCGGGAGCAGGCCCCAGGTGCCGTCGCCGTTGAGGTACTGGCTCGTGTCGGAGCGGAAGACTTGCACGCGCAACTTGTCGCCGTTGAGTACGAGCGACGCCTGCACCCACAGCCCGCTGAGCCACTCCTTCGACTTGATCTTGCCGAGGCTGACCTCGCGGCCGGCGACGGTGCGCGTCAGGTTCACTTCGAGGCCGCGCGTCACGGTCAGGCCGTAGGCCGTCTCGTTGGCCGAGGCGACGTTGGAGCCGCGGGCAAAGACCCCGGCGGGGATGAGGCTGTCGAGGAGGATCGACGACGACACCTGCACGTCCGAGGCGACCGGGCGCGTCAGCCAGGCGCGGGCCTCGGTCGCGCTCCCGGCGTCGAGCCGCAGGGTTTCGTCGGCGACGGTGGTCGCGGTGAGCTTGCCCGGCCCGGCCCCCCCGGACGCCCACTGCGACCAGCCAGCCGGCAGCCCCGCGCCGGGGTGGTTGAAGCGCTCCTCGGCGATCGGCACGACCACCGGCGGGTTGGCCGGGCCGACGCGCAGGCTGTCGAAGGCCACGTCGCCGGCCGACTGCCCGCCGCGGGCGAAGCCGACCTGCCCGGCCCCGCGGATCGCCCGGTCGGTCACGTCGATCGCGGCCGTGCGCTGGCGGGTGTACGCCCCGTCGCGGCCCAGGAACTGGTTCGAGTCGCCGCGGTGGAGGAAGACCTTGAGGCTGTCGCCCTCGGCCCGCACGCTCACGGTCACCCAGCGGTTGCTGACGTAGTCCGGCGTCTTGACGCTGCCCAGCACCGTCGCCTGGCCCCGATCGACGCGCACCAGTTGGACCTCGGCCCCGCGGACGACGTTGACGGCGTAGTAGGTCGGCGTCGGGCTGCTCAGGTTCTGGCCGCGGACGTAGAGCTGGGCCGACGCGGTGGAGTTCAGGAAGACCGCGGCGGAGGTCTCGATGTCGGCCGAGTAGCCGTTGGTCAGCCAGGCGCGGGCGGTCACGCCGGTCGGCACACTGCCCACGAGCTGCCCGGCGTCCCCGAGGCCGCCGGCGGTGCTGACGGCGAAGTCGCGGCCGCCGTCGCTGCTCCATTGCGACCAGCCCTGCGGCAGGCCGGCGTTGGGGCCGCGCTGGAACGCCTCGACGAGCCACGGCGTGCCCGACAACAGTTCGCGCGGCTCCAGCGCCTCGATCGACGACGACAGTGGCCGCGGCAGTTGCGGGTCGATCATGGGGCGGGACCTTCCGTGGTCGCGGCGGGGTCCCGAGAAACCGGGCCCCCGCCGCGACGGACGATAGCGTGACGATTCGTGGTGTCAACGGAAATCGAGGCCGACTCAAGTCCGACGGCCCCGATGGCCGATGTCCGGGGTTGCGGTTGCGTCCCGCGGGCGGCGCACTAGGGTTGGCCGCCCCGCCGCGTAAGAGACGCCCCGACCGATGCGCCCCCGAATCCCGCAACTCGACGGCCTGCGCGGCCTGGCGATCCTGGCCGTGCTCGCGTGGCACCTCGTCGCCGCGCCGCTCGGCACGCGCACCGGGCCGCTCGCCCTGGCGTGGGCCGGCGTCGATCTGTTCTTCGTGCTGAGCGGCTACCTGATCGCCGACATCCTCCTGAAGGCCCGCCCCGCCGCGAACTACTTCCGCGTCTTCTACCTCCGCCGCGCCTGCCGATTGCTGCCGCTGTACGCACTGACGCTGCTGGGTTACGCAATCGCCAAAGCGTGCCTCGCGGGCCGCCCGGCCTTGGCACCGCTGTTCGAGCCGGGCGAGCCGCCGCTGTGGACTTACGCCGCCTTCGCGCAGAACCTCGGCATGGCCGCGCACTCGACCTTCGGCCCCGGCTGGCTGGCGGCGACGTGGTCTCTGGCCGTCGAGGTGCAGTTCTACCTGCTGCTGCCGCTGCTGGTGCGCTACGCCCGGCCGTCGCTGCTGCCGGCGGTCGCGGTCGCCAGCCTCGTCGCCGGGCCGCTGGTGCGCGCGCTGCTGCCGCCGGTCGCCGGGTACGTGTCGCTCGTCAGCCGCGCCGACAGCTTCTTCGCCGGCGTCCTCGTCGGCTACGTCTTGTGGGAGCCGGCGTGCGCGGCGGCCGCTCGCGCCGCCCGGCCGCTCGTGAAGTTCGGCTTCGTGGCGTTCGCGGTCGGCGTCGGCGTCATGGCAGTGCGGCCGGAGGCGTTCGGGGCGGTCAAGCCGTGGTACGGCACCTTCACGCACACCTGGCTGGCGCTCACTTTCGCGACGCTGCTCTTCCTGACACTCACCGACGACCGCAGCCGGGTGACGCGTGTGCTGAGCCTCTGGCCGCTGCGCCGGCTCGGGGCGATCTCCTACGGCGTCTACCTGACGCACCAGCCGGTCCACCGCCTGACCTTCGGCCTGCTCGCCGACGCCGCGCCGGGACTCGACACGGCCGCCGGCGTGGGCCTGACGCTGCTGGCGGTCGCGCTGACCTTCGGCGTCTCGACGCTGCTCGCCGCGACGGTCGAGCGCGGCTTCATCGCCCTCGGCCGGCGCGCCCGCTACACTGACCGGGCGTCGGTGCCCCTGACCGACACCCCGCCGCCGCGCCGGGCCGCCCCGGCCGCCCCCGCCGCGGTGACAACCCGCTGACACCGGAAGCGACCCGCATGGCCGCGCACCCGCTCTGGAACGCGCCGAACCTCCTGTCGCTGTCGAGGCTGCCGCTGGGCGTCGTGCTCTTCGCCTGCGTCGAGTGCGGGTGGTGGGCCGCCGGCCTCGCGACGTTCGCCGTCGCCGCGCTCACCGACTGGGCCGACGGCTGGTGGGCGCGGCGTTACGGCCCGCTGACCGCCGTCGGCCGCAGCCTTGACCCGCTCGCCGACAAGGTGCTCGTCGCCGTCGCGTTCATCGCGCTGATCCCCGTTGAGGGGGCCAACGTCACCCCGTGGGTCGCGGCCGTCGTGGTGTGCCGCGAGCTACTCGTCACCGGCCTGCGCGGCGTCGTCGAGGCGACCGGCAAGACGTTCGGCGCGGACTGGTTCGGCAAGCTCAAGATGGGCTTACAGTGCTCCGTGATCGTCGGCGTGCTGCTGATCCTGACCCTCCGCGGCCACGGGCAAACCGCGGCCGCCGACGCCCTCGGGCCGTTACAACTCGTCCTGATGGTCGCGATGCTCGTGGCGACCGTCGGCAGCGCGGTGCAGTACAGCGTCAAAGCCGTGCGGCTCCTCCAGTGACGGCCGCGTGTCACTTCGACAGCGGCAGCCGGACGCGGATGTCGTCGCCGCGCGACGTGTCGGAGAAGTTGCGGCCGCCGTCGTCGGTGCCGTTGACGCCGACGCTGGAGACGAGGAAGCCGTCGCCCGACGGCTTGTAGGTGAGCGGCTTGCCGTTGAACAGGTCCGCGGGCACAGTCGCCAGGTACTTGGGCGTGAGGTCGCCGAGGGTCGCGGGGTAGCGGCCCGAGTCGGCGCGGTAAGCCGCCAGCGCGAAGGCCACCCGCGTCACCTCGAACTGCTGCCAGGCGCGCTCGCGGGCTTGCAGGGTGCGTTGCCAGGCGGCCGGCAAACTTTGACGCACCAAGCGGCCTTGCGCGAGCGCGGTGGCGATTCGCCGCCCCTCCGCGGCGTCTTGGCGGTCGGCGAGGGCCAGTTCGACCTCCTGTCGGAGGTCGTCGTCGTAGCCCGCGGACCCGAACGCCTTGGCCAACCGCGTCAACTCCGCCGCCCGCGCCGCCCGGTCGGGGAGCGCCAGCGCCGCGTCGTTCGCGTCGAAGGCCTCGTTGACGGACTTCAGCAGCGTGAGCCACTCCGCGCCCGCGACGGACGCCTCGACCGCCCGCCGGCTCGCGCCCCCTTTGGCCCAGAGTTGGCGGTTCGCGACGTTCAAGTCGTTGAGCGCGACCAGCCGGCCGGTCGGCCGCGTGCCCGCCGGCGGCGTCGGCGCGAAGGCGAATTCGTCCAACGCGGCCCGCTGCTCGCCGAGTCGCTTGGCCGTCGGGCGTGCCGCGGCGAGGTAGGCCGCGGTGCCCTGGCAGGCGATCACCTGCAGCGGCGACGCGAGCGTCTGCTCGGCTGCCGTGCCGCCGCGGGCGACGTGCCGCGCGAGTCGGTGCCCGGCGAGCAGGTCGCGCCACGCCCCCTCGGCGTCTCCCGCCCCGAGCCGCGCCATCGCCCGCGCCGACAAGGCCCCGCACAGGACGCGAAATTGCTGCAAGTACGCGGCGTGCGCGAAGCCGAGCGGCCCCACTCCGCCAGGCCCCCGCCTGCCGACGAGCGGCAGGAAGAAGTGCGGCCGCCCCAGGGCGACGACGGCGAGGTCGAGCGGGCCGTCGATCGCGGCCAGCCAGCGGGCCGCGCGCGGGAACTCCTTCGCCGCCCACGGCCGCTCGCGGACCCGCTCCTCCTCCTCGGAGACGCCGTCGGGATTTCCCGCCAGTTCGTCCGGCTTCGTCGCCTTCAAGAACTCGCGGAAGTCGGTGAGGTACGGCCCGCCGTCGCCCGGCTCCGGCACGCCGAGAGCCTTGTAGAATTCGGCCGGTAACCGCCCCCGATCCGGCGTCGGGCCGACGACGGCGGCGAACGCGGCGACGAAGTTGGTAGCCGGCGTGACCCCCGCGCCGAGCCGGGCGTTGACGGCCGCCTCGTAATCGACCCAGCCGTCGGCGTCGAGCGGGCCGTCCAGGAAGGTCGTCGCCGGGCCGGGCGGCACGCGGGGCGTCGGCTCCGCCCCGGCGGCGAGCGGGGCGAGTAGCACGAGGGCGAGCAGCGGTCGCACGGCGGAACTCCCAGGGGCGAGGGGTTGGCGATAGGATAGCGACACAACCCCCACCCGAGGACCAAACCCGTGCCCGAACCCCTTGGCTTCGCCATCGTCGGCTGCGGCATGATCGCGGAGTACCACGCCCGCGCGCTCGCCGAAATTCCCGGCGCGGCCGTCGTCGCGTTAGTCAGTCGCGGCGGCAGCGGTGCGGCGACCTTGCAGGCGAAGCTCGGCCTCCGCGTGCCGGTCTTCGCCACCGTCGAAGCGGCCGTCGCGCACCCCGGCGTCGAGGTCGTCGTCGTCACCACGCCGTCCGGCGCGCACCTCGAACCGGCCGTCGTCGCCGCGCGGGCCGGCAAGCACGTCGTCGTCGAGAAGCCGCTCGAAATCACGGCAACGCGCTGCGACCGCGTCATCGAGGCGTGCGCGGCCGGCGGCGTGCAGCTCTGCACGATCTTCCCGAGCCGCTTCGCCGACTCCAGCCAGGCCTTGAAGGCCGCCGTCGAAGCCGGCAAATTCGGCCGCCTCACGCTCGCCGAGGCGACGTGTAAGTGGTGGCGGACGCAGGCGTACTACGACGAGGGCGGCTGGAAAGGGACGCTCGCGCTCGACGGCGGCGGCGCGATGATGAACCAGGCGATCCACGCCATCGACATGCTGCTCTGGGTCATGGGCGACGCGGTGAGCGTGTCCGCCTTCACGGCGACGCTCGCCCACGAGCGCATCGAGGTCGAGGACACCGCCGCGGCGATCGTTCGCTTCAAGAGCGGTGCCTTGGGCGTCATCCAGGCGACGACGAGTGTGCACCCCGGCTACCCGAAGACCCTGGCCGTCCACGGCGACCGCGGCAGTGCGGTTATCGAGCAGGAAGACGTTCTCCGCTGGGACTTCGACCCCGCGACCCCGGAGGACGCCGCGGTCAAGGCCCGTTTCGCCGCGCGGGTCGGCGCGAGTGGCGGCGCGGCCGACCCCAAGTCGATTTCGCACGAGGGGCACCGCCGGCAGCTCGCCGACTTCGTCGAGGCGATCCGCGACGGCCGGCCGCCGAGGGTCGATGGCCGCGAGGGCCGCAAGGCGGTCGCGCTGATCGAGGCGGCCTACGAGAGCCAGAGCACGGGGCGGGCGGTGACACTTTAGAAGAGCAAAACCGACCCACCGCAGAGGGCGCAGAGGGCACATGAGAAAGGCCAAAACCGAGAGAGCCATCAACCCGTGTTGAAACCTTCGGCGATGGGCTGTCACCACGGTGGGACGGCGAGACAAGGACCCACTCGGTTTTAGCTCTCTTCGATTTGGCCTTTCTCCGCGCCCTCATGTGCCCTCTGCGGTGAGTCGGTTTTCACACGCCCTACGCCGGCAGGGTCACCGTGAACGTCGTGCCGCGGTCGGGTTCACTAGTCACGTCGATCGCGCCGCCCAGGCGGGTCAGGTACTCCTTGACGATCGCCAGGCCCAGGCCGGCGTGGACGCCCGTCGCGTGGCGGCTGGCGTCGGCCCGGTAGAAGCGCTCGAAGATCTGCCCGCGCACCTCGGGCGTCATGCCGATGCCGGTGTCGGCCACGGCCAGCGTCACGGCCCCCGCCTCCTGCGCGACGCACAGCGTCACGCGGCCGCCGGGGCGGTTGTACTCCACGGCGTTGTGCAGCAAGTTCATCATCACTTCGCGCAGCCGGTCCGGGTCGGTCGTGGCCATGACGCCCGGCGTGATGTCGGCGCGGAAGCCCAAGTCGTGCGACTCGGCCAGCGGGCGGATGACCGCGACGCACTCCAGGGCGATGTCCGACACGTCCACCTCGGCGTGCGGCCGGTGCCCCTGCCCCGAGTCGAGCGCGGCGAGCGTCAAGATGCGGTCCACGAGGCGCGACAGTTGCCGGGCGATCTCGCGGCAGTCGGAGAGCGTGCCGCGGTACTGCTCGGCGTCGCGGGGCTTGCGCAGCGCCACGTCGAGGGTCGTGCGCAGCGCGGCGAGCGGGGTGCGCAGCTCGTGCGAGATGTCGCCGACCGCCTGCTTCTCGCGCTCGAAGGCCCGCCGCAGGGCGTCGAGGGTCTGCGTGATGCGCTCGTGGATTGGCAGCAAGTCTTCGCTCAACTCGGCGGCGGCCACCGGCAGGCGGAAGTCTTGTTCCGACACTCGGCTGACGGCCGTCGTGAGGATCGCGAGCGGCCGCAAGCCGCGGCCGACGATCCACCAACTCCCGGCGAACAGTGCGGCGAACCCGGCCGTGCCGACGAGCATCAGCAGCGCCGGGATGCGGCGGCGGTACTCGGCCGTCTCGCGCTCCAGGGCCGCCAGGTCGTCTTCGAGTTTGTCGCGGTGGGCGGTGAGGATCGCGTCGAGTTCGGCCTTCGGGCGTGCGTACTGCACGTACAGGCCGGGCAGGTTCATCGACGGCCGCGGCGCTGCCGGGCCCGCGCGGCTCGCCTCGCGGGGGTTGCGCTGCGGGAAGATGCCGCGCAGGCGGTCCAGCAGGGGGTAGCGGTAGACGGCGCGGCGGAACTCGCCGAAGCCGGGCACGGTTACCGTGTCGAAGTGGTGGTGGTCCTCGGCCACGTCCGGGTCGCGGTCCATCGCGTCGGGGTCGAGCGGGAAGTCGAACGCGAGCCGCGGCGACCGGACCGGCGTCGGCCGCCCGGTCGGCGTCCGCGGCAGGTGAATTTGCGACAGCCCCTGGTGTTCCGTGAGGTCCACCGGCCGGCTGATGTATTCCTCCGTCTGCATCATCGTGACGGTCCGCCAGTAGACCGTGTCGAGGACCGGCCGCTGCCCCGTGACCGGCCCGGCGACCGCCGCGGCCCAGCGGCTCAGCCCCAGCGCGAGCGGCAGCGTCCCGGCGGCGATCTGGTTGCGCCGCGCCGGCTCGTTGCGCGCGGCGCGGTTCGCCGACGACGCGTACTCCTTGCGCAACTCGCGCGCGACGCTCACGGCGTGCAGCAGCAACTCGTCGTCGAACTTGTCCGCCGAGTCGCGGCAGCGGACTTCGTAGTCCTGGCTGAGGCGCGCGCGGTCGGCGGCCTGGCGCGCCGTGTTCGCCGCGGAGACGAAGCCGTCCACGATCAGCCCGACGCCCAGGAACGTCACGCCCATGAGCAGCAGGAAGTAGCCGATCAGCGAGCGCCGCATCGACGCCATACGGGGCCTACTTTCCGGGCTTCTCGGGCTTGTCCGCCCTGTCCGCCTTGGGGGGGGCCGGGTCGTCGTCGCCGCGGAGCATGTACCCCTCGCCCCACTTCGTCAAGATCAGCGGCGGGTCGAAACCCTTGTCGATCTTGTTCCGCAAGTACCGGATGTACACATCGACAACATTCGACGTGTTCTCGTCGTACTCGTCGTAGAGGTGTTCCCAAATCATCGTCCGCGTCACGACCCGGCCGCGGTGGAAGGCCAGGAACTCCAGCAAGGCGTACTCGCGCGGCGTGAGGTGGATCTTGTTCCCAGCCCGCGTCACCTGCCGCGCCGCCGTGTCGAGGGTCAAGTCCATCACGTGAATCAGGGGGTTCTTGACCATGTGGCCGCGGCGCACGAGGGCGCGGATGCGGGCCAACAACTCGTCCAACTCGAACGGCTTCGTCAGGTAGTCGTCGGCCCCGGTGTCGAGGCCGTGGACGCGGTCGTCGAGCGTCCCCTTGGCCGTCAGCATCAACACATGACTCGTCATGCCGGACTCGCGCCAGCGCTTCAACAGTGTCAGCCCGTCGATCTTGGGCAGCATGATGTCGAGGACGATGACATCGTACGGCGACGTGCGAGCCTTCTGGTCGGCCTCTTCGCCGTCGGGGGCGACATCGACGGCGAACCCCTCTTCCTCAAGCCCCTGACGGAGGGCCTTTAACAGCGCCGGCTGGTCCTCGACGAGTAGCACCCGCACCGCACGCCCTCCCTTGAACATTACCTCCACACTTGTACGCCCCCGCCATGAGAGGCGGGTGATAAATGAGAACGCCCGCCGTCAGTCGAGCAGGCGGCGGCCGAGGCGTTGCCGCAGCAGGTCGCGCACCGTCATACTCGCCCCCGTGCGGCTGATGTCGAGGTCGCACAGCGGCGACAGGTACGGCGACTCCGCCAGCGGCAGGAGCGCGTCGGAGTGCAGTGAGGCGTTGTCGCTGAGGTCGAGCCAGTTGAGCCGCGCGAGCCGCGGCGACATCGCCAGCGTGCGGACGCCTTCCGCCGTGATTTGCGTGCCGCTTAGCCCCAGCCCCGAGAGCGTGAAGTGCGGGGCGTTCATCAGCAGCTCGACGCCGACATCGGTGACGGGGTTGAGGGTGAGCGAGAGGACGCGCAGACGCCTGAGCGTCGGGCAACCGACGAGGGCTTCGAGGGCGTCGTCGCCGACTACGTGATTTTCGTCGCCGGAGTTGTCGGCGTTGTTGTGGCCGAGGTGCAGGGTCCGCAGTTGGGGGAACACGCCGGGCTGCGCGAGGTGCCAGATGGAATGGAAGTCGAGTGCGCACGCGGCGAGGTTGAGCCACGTAATCGACCGCGCCCACTGCGCGGCACAGAGCCAACGCACCCCGTCGGGTCCGAGCCTGTTGTCGCCGAGGTCGAGCGACCGCAGCGCCGGCGGGCCGGCACTCTTCGCCAGTCGCTCGAAGGCCGTGTCGCGCACCCCACAGCGGTGCAAGCTGAGGTCCACAGCCTGCCCCCAGTAGGGCGTGCCGACGAGGTCACTCAGATACGGCTCAGCGTTGTTGATCGCCAGCCCGGTCAGCGTCTCACAGCAGCGCGACGCGAGGAGGTTGCTGAGCGTCGGCCCGCACAGCGCCGTGCCCGAAACGTCGAGGTGCCGGAGCTTGAGTTCCGGCGACGCGGCGACGAACTCGCGGTAGGCGTCCGCGGCGAGCGGGTTGTACGACACGTCGAGCGACGTGAGTGATCCGGCAAACCCGGCGTTCAGCAGCGGGCCGAGGCGGTGGAGGTTGGCGTCGTAAACGTCGAGGCGTTCGAGCGGGGCGTGCCTCAACGCTTCGGCGAGTGCGGCGGTGTCGATCGTGTCGTGCTCGATGCGCGGGTACATCGCGTGCGACCCGGCCAAACCGCCGGCCTGGAGGAACTTGAGCGTGCGAGCGACGGGGGTGCCCGACAGGACAGTCCCTAGCCGTTCCAGCCCCGCCAAGCCGGCGATTCGCAGGGACTTCGCCCCCGGCGTGTCCCACCGTTGAAGCAGGCCGGGCAAATGCCGAATCTCCCACTCCATGCTCCCGCGTGTGAGGTCGATCTCGCACACCGCCTCGGTGGCGTCGAACTCGAGGACGCTTTCGGGCACCGGCGTTGACCAGTGCGGCGAGAGCGTCAGGCCCGTGACGGCGTAGGCGGTCAACGGCACGGAAGGTGGGTTGGCCGGGTCGAAGTCGATGTCGGCGACGAGCCCGCGGCGGAAGGTCCACTCGTTGATGTAGTCGTCGTTGAGCCACTTCGCCTCGTGCTCGGCGAGTAGCTCGTGTTCGCGGTCTTCGAGCGCGGCGTAGGCGGCGTCGTGGTCGGGGAGCTTCGCCAGCTCGCACTGCACGCGGACGAACTCGGCCCGCGCCGGGTCGTCGTGCTCGTCCAGCCAGTCGGCGTAGACCAGCCGCGGCAAGTCGGCCTCGGGGTCGGCGCGGATCGCCCGCAAGAACGCGTCGTGCATGCGGGTAGTGTACGTCCAGTCCCGGCGAGCGGGGGACGACAGTCCCCCGAGAAGACCCCCCACTCTCGTGACGGCAACCGGTGGCGGGAGCACTCGGGGGACTGTCGTCCCCCGCTCGCCGGGAGCTTACGCCCTCAGCACGTTGCCGCGCTCCACGACGTGCTTCGCCGCGTTGCGGGTATCGACCACCAGCCGGGCGTGCTTCGCGATGAATTCGTAGTCGTAGGCGCTGTGGTCGGTCGCGATCAAGACGCAGTCTTGCGCGGCCAGGTACTCCGCGGTCAGCGGCGTACTCGCCATCGCGCCGAGTTGCGGCCAGTGCCGCATCTTCGGCAGGGTCGGGATGTGCGGGTCGTTGTACGACACCGCCGCGCCCTTCTTCAGCAGCAGGTCCATCAGCTCGAAGCCGGGGGACTCGCGGGGGTCGTCCACGTCTTTCTTGTAGGCCATGCCCAGGATCGCAACCTTGCTGCCCTTCATGGCCCGCTCGCGGTCGTTGAGGGCCTCCATGATCCGCGTGACGACGTAGCTCGGCATCGCGGTGTTGACCTCGCCGGCCAGTTCGATGAAGCGAGTCGTCAGGCCGTACTTGCGGGCGACCCACGACAGGTAGAACGGGTCGATGGGGATGCAGTGCCCGCCCAATCCGGGGCCGGGGTAGAAGGCCTGGAAGCCGAACGGCTTCGTCTTAGCCGCGTCAATGACTTCCCAAACGTCGATGCCCATGCGGTCGTACAGGACCTTCAACTCGTTGACCAGGGCGATGTTGACGGCCCGGTAGGTGTTCTCGAGAATCTTGCACGCCTCGGCGACCTCCGGCGACGACACCGGCACCACGCTCGGCACGATCGCGGTGTACAGGGCGCACGCCAGTTCTGTGCTGCGCGGGCACAGGCCGCCGACGACCTTGGGCGTGTTGTGGACGGAGTGGTTGGCGTTGCCGGGGTCCTCGCGCTCGGGGCTGAACGCCAGGAAGAAGTCGTCGCTGACCGTTAGCCCGGTCTTCGCCAGCACCGGCAGCACGTCGCCGCGGGTCGTCGTCGGGTAGGTCGTACTCTCCAGCACGACGAGGTGCCCCGGCCGCAGTTGCCCGGCGATGGCGTAGGTCGAGTTCAGCACGTAAGTCAGGTCCGGCTCGCGGGCGTCGGTCAGCGGCGTCGGCACGCAGATCAGGATGCAATCGACATCGCCCAGGCGGTCGAAGCGGTCGGTCGCGGTGAACCCGGCGGCGCGCATCGTCTCGATGACGGCGTGCGGAATTTGCTGGATGTACGAGTACCCGGCGTTGAGCTTCTCGACCTTGTGGGCGTCGATGTCGAAGCCGGTGACCGTGAACCCCGCTGCGGCGAAGGCCCGCGCCAGCGGCAGGCCGACGTAGCCGAGGCCGATGACGCCGACGCGGGCGGTGCGGGCGGTGATGCGGTCGTGGAGCGTCGCGAAGTTGTCCGTCATGCCGAATCCATCCGGGGGGGAACTCTCAGTCCGGCCGGCCTCCTGCCGTGCGGGGCGAATCGTCGCACGGACCCCCGCGGCCGGTCAAGGGGAATTGCGCCGCGAACCCTCCGGGCCGACGCGGGGTTAGATCGGCGTCGAAAGAGCTTCACGCCCCGGAGTCGTCGCCATGCGTTTCGTCGCCGCAGTCGTCGGGTTGCTGGCCGCCCTCGGCAGTTCGCGGGCCGCGGAGCCGCCGCGCGAGTGGGTCGTCGAGGGGGTCGCCCGGCAGGCCGTCGTCTTCTCGCCGACGGCGGGGGGCGGCCCCGCCCCGCTGGTGTTCGTCTTCCACGGCCACGGCGGCACGGCGGCCCACGCCGCGCGGACTTACGCCCTCCAGACGCACTGGCCCGAGGCGGTCGTGGTCTACCCGCAGGGGTTGAACACGCCGGGCAAGCTGACCGACCCCGAGGGCAAGAAGTCCGGCTGGCAGGCGGCCGCCGGCGACCAGGAAGACCGCGACTTGAAGTTCTTCGACGCGATGCTGAAGTCGCTCACCGGCGAGGCGAAGGCCGACCCCAAGCGCGTGTACGCGACCGGCCACTCGAACGGCGGCGGGTTCACGTACCTCCTCTGGGCGAGGCGTGGCGCGGCGTTCGCGGCCGTGGCCCCTAGCTCGGCCGTCCCGCCCGCGTCGGAGGCGGGGAACCTCAAGCCCAAGCCGGCGCTGCACGTCGCCGGGAGGGCCGACCCGCTGGTGAAGTGGGCGTGGCAGGACCGGGCGATGGACGCCGTGCGCAAGCTCAACGGCTGCGACGCCGAGGGCAAGCCGTGGGCCAAGGCCGGCGACCTCGTCGGGACCGAGTACCCCAGCGGCACCGGCACGCCGTTCGTATCACTGGTTCACCCCGGCGGCCACACCTTCCCGACCGAGGCCCCGAAGTTGATCGCGAAGTTCTTGCAGGCCCACCCGGCGAAGTGACGCCGTCCCCCTCACTTCGCCTTGCCCTTGGGCGGGTGCGGGTGCTTGGCGGGGGCCTCTGCCCCGTCACGGCGCTGGGCCAGCATGAAGTCGTACAGGCGCTCCGCGGCCGGCTGCCAGTCGCCGGCGCGGGCCTTGGCGATCACTCCGTCGAGGCGGTCGGCCGCCGCCTTCGGCAACTTGCCGGCGGCGCGGTACTCGTCGAGTCTCGCAGCGCACTGTGTCAGGCGGGCCTCGTCGCGGTTGCGCACGGCCGTGTAAAGGGCGTCCACCGTCTCGAAGACCTCGGCGTCCGGCCCCATTTGCGGCGGCGACCGCAGGCTCAGCAGCACCGCGACGGCCACGAGCATCGCGACGCCGCCGAGGACCGCCCACGCCGCGCGTTGGACGCCCGGACTACTCGTCGCCATTGACGACCTCCCCGCCGTCGCGCGTCGAGAGGGCGACCCAGGTGGTCGGGCGGATGAACGTCGTGACGAAGCGCACCGAGCCGTCGCCCATCATGACGTTGCAGCCGTTGCCGTGCTCGCCCCACATCTGGTCGGTGTGGCCGAAGGGGTCGTTCGGGGCGTGGATGATCACCTGCGGGTGGTCGTGCGTGTCGGGGCCACTATGCACGCCCACCAGGCAGCCCGCGCCGTTGTTCTCCGACGGCCACGCCCGCAGGTCGAGCCGCGGCGGCGTCACGGCCCCCGGCACCACGCCGACCCACGTCTTATGGCTCAAGTACGAACTGTGCTCGCCGAGGAAGACGGTACTCGACAGGCCGTCGGTCACCCGCGCGACCGTCGTCTTCGAGTTGGCGTAGAACGGGCCGTCGATGCGGGCCGGCTGGGTCAGGCCGGGGATCGGCTCGGGGATGTCGTAGTCGTAGCAGTACGCCGTGTCGCGGCCCCACGGCTGGTGGATGCCGGCGTTGGTGACGTAGTGGCTGTGGCCGAAGGTCACCTTCGCCCCGGTCGAGAGCACGATCGGCACGCCGTGCCGCGCGTCGGCCCCGACCGACTGCACCTCGAAGCCGTCGCTGCCGCCGGTGGCCGCGGGGCAGAGGAACGCCGGCACTTTGGTCATCGCCGCGGCGGCGTTGACCGGTGCCCAACACGGTTCACTCATCGTGAACTGGCGGAAGAGGTTCTCCTGCTCGAGGTGCGGCAACAGCAGCATCCCCCAGGCCCACCCCGCCGGGCCGTTGCGGTACTGGTCGCCGTAGCTCACGCCGTAGGCGCTGCCGTTGGCCGCGGTGTTGGTCTGGTAGGCCGGCGGGTAGCGGCCGTTGGACCCCTCGTAGTTGTGCAGCGCCAGGCCGAGTTGCTTCAAGTTGTTCTGGCACTTCAGCCGCGCCGCCGACGCCCGCACCTTCTGCACCGCCGGCAGCAACAGGCCGATCAGCACCGCAATGATGGCGATGACGACGAGCAACTCGATCAGGGTAAACCCGCGGGGGGCTTTGGGGCGCATAGTGTGTTCCTTCGCCGAAGCGTAGCCAATGAATTAGCCTCGACTAACTCTAGGTGGTAGCAGCGGCTAAGCAACAGGAATTGCCGCCATTCCCACGCAATCTCTGGGGAAACTTTTCCGGAATCGTTAAACTGTCCGCCGGTCACTTCTGGGGTCGTCGAGGGTGCGCGATGGTCTCCCGACTTGTCGTCCTTGCGGCCCTGGCGATGGGGCTGCCGTCCGCGGCCCGTGCCGACGACTGGCCGCAGTGGCGGGGGCCGAACCGCGACGGCGTCACCGCGGAAACCGGGCTGATCGACAAGTGGCCCGCGGCCGGACCGCCACTGGCGTGGAAGGTCGCGACGCTGGGGTCCGGCTACTCTGGGCCGGCCGTCGTCGGCTCGCGGCTGTACACCCTGGGGTCGGACGGGACCGTCGAATTCGTCTGCGCCATGCAAGCCGAGACGGGCCAAGAGTTGTGGCGGACGCCGCTCGGGCCGCTGTTTAAGAACCCCTGGGGCGACGGGCCGCGCGGCACCCCGACCGTCAGCGGCGGCCGGGTTTATGCGCTCGGGGCGCAGGGCGTCTTGGCCTGCGTCGAGGCGGCGACCGGCGGCCTCGTCTGGAAGACCGACCTGCGCGTCGATCACGGCGGCCGGCTGATGCGCGGCAACTTCCTCGACCTCGACTGGGGCTACTCCGAGTCGCCCCTGGTAGACGGCGGCCGGGTCGTCGTCTCGCCGGGCGGGCCGGGCGGGACCGTCGCCGCCTTCGACGCCGCCACGGGCGAGTTGCGGTGGCGCAGCCAGACCGTCACCGACGCCGCGAGTTACGCCTCGGCCGTCGTCGCCACGATCGGCGGCGTGCGGCAGTACGTCCAGCTCACCGGCGGGGTCGAGAGCCGCGTCGGCGTCCTGATGGCGGCCCCGCCGCGGGCCGTCGGCCTCGACCCGGCGACCGGGGCGCTGCTCTGGGGCCACCCGATCCGCTACACGACCGCGGGCGTGATCAACACCCCCGTGGTCCTCGGCGACCGCGTCCACACCTCGTGCGGCTACGGGGCCGGCTGCACGATCCTGCGCGTCGCCCGGTGGGGCGGCCGCTTCCTGGCGATCGACGAGACCAGCGGCGACGCGCGGCGGGCGATGAAGACTTACCACGGCGGCGTCGTCCCCGCCGGCGACCGCGTGTACGGCTACTCCGAGACGGGCGGTTGGGTCTGCCAGTCCTTCCCGAAAGGCGACGAAATCTGGTCCGACCAGAAGACGGTCGCCGGCGGCGCTCACGTCCGCGTCGGCACCGGCTTCTACTTCGTCACGACCAACGGCCGGGTCGCCGCGGCCGACCCCGGCGACAGCGGTTGGCTGCCGCGCGGCGACTTCCCGCTGCCCGGCGTCTCGCCGCTGCGCCGAGCGAACCCGAAGGTCCAGGTCTGCACGCACCCCGTCGTCGCCAACGGCCGGCTCTACGCCCGCGACATGGACACCCTGTACTGCTACGACCTGCGGCCCGCGAACTGACGCGGCACACCGTGCCAACCCAGGAGGCGACGATGGACCTGACTTCCCGGCGGCGCGGCTGTTTGCTCGGCCTGGCGTGCGGCGACGCCGTCGGCACGACCGTCGAGTTCATGCCGCGCGGCAGCTTCGCGCCGCTCACCGACATGGTCGGCGGCGGACCCTTTTCGCTGCCGGCGGGGGCGTGGACCGACGACACGTCGATGGCGCTGTGCCTGGCGTCGAGCCTCGCCGAACTCGGCCGCTTCGACCCCGCCGACCAGATGCGCCGCTACTGCCGGTGGCAGGACGACGGCTACCTCAGCAGCACCGGCCGCTGCTTCGACATCGGCAACGCGACCAACGCCGCGCTGCGCCGCTTCCGCCGGACCGGCGACCCGTTCAGCGGCTCGACCGACCGCTACTCGGCCGGGAACGGCTGCCTGATGCGGCTGGCCCCGGTGCCGATCTTCGCGCACCCCGACGAGGCCGAAGTCGCGCGGCTGTCCGGCGAGAGCGCCCGCACGACCCACGCCGCGCCGGAGTGCGTCGAGGCGACGGTGCTCCTCGGCTCGATGTTGTGTCGCGCGCTGTCGGGTGCGACGAAGGAGGACATCCTGTTCGGCACGCCGGCCGAGCGCTTCACGATGCCGAGCGTGCAGGCGGTCGCGGCCGGCAATTACCGTGACAAGCCGGCGGCGGTGATCCGCGGCAGTGGCTACGTCGTCGAGTGCCTGGAGGCGTCGGCGTGGTGCTTCTGGCGCGCGACTTCGTACCGCGAGGCGGTGCTGATGGCGGCCAACCTGGGCGACGACGCCGACACGACCGCGGCCGTCTGCGGCCAACTCGCCGGCGCGTACTACGGCGAGGAGGGTATCCCACCGGGGTGGCTGGCGAAGCTGGTGATGGCCGGCGAAATCCGCGCGCTCGCGGACGCCCTGGTGCCGCGGTGAAGACCAAGAAAAACGACACACCGCAGAGGGCACAGGAGGGCGCGGAGAAAAGCATGAAGAGAGCTAAAACCGAGTGGGCTTTCCGCGCGGCTTGCTCACCCGAGTGGCAGCCTGTGGCGGGGTGGTTTCGGCACGGCTTGGTGCCTTCTCTCGCCTTTGGCCTCTCTCCGCGCCCTCCTGTGCCCTCTGCGGTAAATCGTTTTCGGGACTCGGCACGCCCAATACTCAGTGCGAGTGCCCGTGGGCCACGCCGTCGGCGCGGGCGACGACGAGTTGCGCCTGGTGGATGCCCTTCAGCCCGCTCAACTCCGCGGCGAGCCGGTGCAACTCGGCGGCCGGGCCGCGCAGGGCGATCAACTCCATGCACAGGTCGTGCGTCAGGTGGACGTGCATACTCGACACCACGCAGTCGGCGCTCTGGTGCTGGATCTCGATCATCTTGTCGGTCAGCTTGGCGCGGTGGTGGTCGTAGACGAGCGTCAGGCTCGCGGCCACGTCGCCGGCGTCGCGGGCCACGGCGACTTGCGTCAGCTTCTCGCGGATGAGTTGCCGCACCGCCTCGCTGCGCGTCGCCAACTGCCCGTCGGCGCAGTAGCGGTCGAAGCCGGTGAGCAGGTCGGTTTCGAGCGACACCGAAAACCGCACGATGTCGGACATCGAAACTCCCCCCTCGAAGTGAAGCCACTCCCCATGACGATACGCAGGTTTCCCGTGGCGACTGCCCTGGCGTCGGCGTAGTATTACCTGTCGGTTGAACGTAACACGTCCACGCCCCGGCTGCCGCTCATGACGCGCCTCCTTTCGACTCTCCTGGCGATACTTGCCCTGCCCGCTTTCGCGGACGCCCACGCCGTCGGCGTCACGGCGAGGCTGGCCAGCGGCGACGTGCGACTCGAAGCCTTCTTCGACGACGACGAGCCGGCGGCCGGCGCGAAAGTCACCGTCCGCGACGCCGCCGACGCCCTCGTCGCCGAGGGCACGACCGACGCCGCCGGGGTCTGGTCGTTCGCCGTGCCGCAAGCAGGCAAGTACACTGTGCGCGTCGATGCCGGCGACGGCCACGCGGCGACGACGGTGATCGTCGTGCCGCAGGGGGCCGCCGAGGCCGCGGCGATTTCGGGAGGGGCGTCGCGGGAAGCCCGCACCGGCTGGCACCGCTGGGCGGGCGTCGCCGTGGGGTTACTCGCCATCGCGGCGGGGACGAAAGTGTTCAGCCGGTTCCAACGTCAGCGGGCCAAGGCCGGTTGACGGGTGCGTCACTGGACCACACCCGACACCCGACACCGTACACCCGTCTGCTAGTTCCGGAACGCCGTGTGGCAGGCGTTGCAGTTGGCGTCGAGGTTGCGGAAGCCTTTGGCCATCTTGACCTTGTCGCCGGAGGCCCCCTTGGCGGCCTCCTTCGAGATGTCAACGGCGAGCGTTGTCATCTCGACGCTCCAGGCGTCCCACTTCTTCTTCTTCTCGGCGTCGATGCCCTCGGGCGGCAGGAGCAGCGTGTACTCGCCGATCAGGGCGATGCGGCCGGCGGCCACGGCAGCGGCCTTGGGGTCCGTCACGGCCTTCGACATCGCCTTGACGTCGGCTTCGAGGTTCAGCCCGCCGCCGGTGGTCTTGACGAACGTGGACATCAACTCGTCGAGGTCGAACTTGTTGGCCTTGATCAGCTCGTCGAGCTTGACCGGCTTGGCGGCGGCGGCCGGCTTGGCGTCGGTCAGCCCGGCGGCGGCGGTCTTGGCGGCGGTGAAGTCCTTCTTACCGACGGCGGCGGCCACGCCGAGCGCGGCGTCGCGGAGGCCGGCCATCTTGGCCCCGTCCTTGCCGTCGATCTGGTGCTGGGCGTTGAGCGCCACGAGCATGGCGACGGCCTTCAGCTTGGAGACTTCGCGCGGGACCGGCGGCTTCGCCAGGCCCTTTTGCAGGAAGGCGATGTCGGCGGCCGCGACGCCGTTGCCCTCGGGCAGGGGGTTGACCTCCTTGGCGCTCAAACTCCAGGCGGCGAGGCCGACGACGGCAGTCGCCCCGACGATTCGACGGGTCCACAAGTTACGCACGGCCGAGGCTCCTGACGCGAGAAAGGGTGACGCCGGCATTATCGCACGGCCCCCGGCCGGCGGTAAGCCCCCGCCGCGCGGTTTCGTGGCGGCCGCTTGCCCCGCCCGCCGGCCCGTCCTAGCGTTGGCGGCCCCCGGCGATCCCCTTGGCCCCCGTTGCGTGCCCATGAACAAGTTGCCCGCCCTGACGACTGTCCGCCAGACGCCCCGCCCGGCGACCGTCGGCGTGCCCGCGACTCCGGCCGCGCGGGCCGCCGAACCGGGCGTGCCGGGGCTGCCGCCGGCCGGCCGCGTCTTCCTGGGCGAGCTGCTCCAAGCCGGGCTACTCGACGCCGACTCCCTCCCCGAATTCGTCGCGAAACTCGGGCCACGCCTCGGCGAACTGACGACCCGCGACCGCGCCGCCGACGCCCTGGTCGGCCACCGCCTGCTGACGCGCTACGTGGCGGGTCGGGCGCTCGCCGGGCGCTGCCACGGCCTGGCCTTCGGCGGCTACCGCGTGCTCGACCGCCTCAGCAGCGGCAGCGTCGGCGTCGTCTACCGCGGCGAGCACGCGCTGTTGGGCAGGCCGGTCGCCATCAAGGTCGTCGGGCTGACGCCGGAGCTGCCCCCGGAGGCGACGACGCGCTTCTTCCGGGAGGCCAAGGCGCTCGGCCGGCTCGACCACCCCAACGTCGTGCGGGTCCACGACACCGGCCGGCTGCCCGCGGCCGACGGCGAGCCGGGCGCGGTCTACCTCGTGATGGACCTGATCCCCGGCGGCGACCTCGAAGAGTACGTCTACGCCCGCGGCACCGCGACCGTCGAGGTGGCGGCCGGGTGGGGCCGGCAGGCGGCGCGGGCGCTGGCGGCGTGCCACGCGGCCGGCGTGATCCACCGCGACGTGAAGCCGTCGAACCTGCTGCTGACGGCCACCGGCGGGGTCGTGCTCATCGACTTCGGCCTGGCGCGCGACTTCGCCTCGACGCTGACCCGGCCGGGTTCGCTGCTGGGCAGTGTCGAGTTCATGGCTCCGGAGCAGCTCATGGACGCGGCCACGGCGGGGGAGCCGGCCGACGTGTACGGCCTGGGGGCGACGCTCTTTTGGGTGCTCACCGGGCAGTTGCCGTACCCGCAGTACGCGAGGGCGTCCGAGGCGGTCGCGGCGATCCTGGCCGGCCCGCCGCGGCGGCTCAGCGAACTCCGCCCCGACCTGCCCCGGCCGCTCGACCTGCTCCTCGCGCGGATGCTGGCCCGCGCCCCCGGCGGCCGGCCGACGGCGGCGCAAGTCGCGGCCGAGTTCGGCCAACTCGCCGGCCCCGAAGCGACCCCCGACGCGGCGTCGCGGCACGCCGAAAGCGTGACCAAGGCGACGGCGTCGCAACTCGGCCTGGCGCGGCAGGCCGTCGTCGCCGCGCTCGCCACCGCGGCCGCCGCCCGGCCGGGGGAGTCGGCCGCTCACCAGGGGCGAATCGCCGGCGTGGCGCGGCTGCTCGCGGGGCGTCTGGCCGGCGCGCCGGGGTGGGTGGCGTTCGCCGACCCGCGGGCCGTCGCCGAACTGGGCCACGCCGCGGCGATGCACGACCTCGGCCTAATCCCCACGCCGGACGACGTGATCGGAGCCGGCGTGACGTCCGCCTCGGACCGCCACGCCTACGAGCAGCACCCGGCCCGCGGCGACGCCCTCCTCGACGCGCTCGCCCAGTCGCACGGCGACACGCTGCCGATGCTGCGGCAGGTCCGCGCGGTCGTGCGGCACCACCACGAGCGCTACGACGGCACCGGCTACCCCGGCCGCCTGGCTGGCGACGACATCCCTGCCGGGGCGCGCATCGTGGCAGTGGCCGTCGGCTACGAGGACTATCGCCGCACCCACCCCCCGGCCGACGCCGCCGTGATGGTGCGCGCCGGCGCGCGAACACTGTACGACCCCGCCGTCGTCGCGGCGTTCGTCGAGCTATTGCCGGAGGTCGAGCGGCTGTACGCCGAATTCGCCGACGCCGACTTGTGTCCCGAGCCGCCGGCGGAAGTGACGCCGGGCTGACGGTCGGACATTTCGCTTGCGGTGCGCGGCCGCGGGGGCGACGATGAGTAGCTTTCTCCCTGACCTCGATGAAAGTGGCGGTATGGGCGAAGCGTTCATCGCAGCGAGTTGGTGCCCGCTCGGTTGCGTCGAGGTCGTTTTCGCCAAGTGCAACGCGACGAGTCGTGTCTTCGCGGTCTGCACCGCGTGCGGCTGCGCGTGGTTCGACCCGCATCGGGGGTGTTGGGAGCCGGACGACTTTGGCGAATGCGTCTCCGAGTACCACGAGTACGCCCCCCAAGGCTTCGTGCTGGCGAGCCGCGACGAGATTCGCCAGGTCGGATTCGAGCACTTGATCGTCGAGGTCCAGAGCGGCGCGAAGTGGGCTGAGAACTTCTCGCGGTTCCACGCCCAGTGTTACGGCAAACTCGCCCGACCCGGCGACGCCGAGCCGACGTGACTTTCGACGACTCGGAGGGATGCCGGTGGCAGGTGTCCTCAACGTGCCACTCAAGGAGCGGGCCAGGGTCGCCCCGCGGACGCCCCGTGGACGCACTCGTAGCGTGGTCTCAGTTGCGGAGGCCACCGTACCGTTCGAGGAGCGTATGAAGTTTTTCACGAAGGAATGGCTCAACGGTGAGCTGACTGACGAGGCTTACGAAGCCGTACCAGGTGACTATTTTCTGTATCTCACGACCCTGGACCTGCCGCACGACGTGCTCGCGCTGTCTGAAATTAACCTTCACGACGGCTTCATACTGGACATCCATCACCAGCCCGAATCCGCCCAACTCCGGCTTCGACTACGGTGCGGTGACTTGCAGCGGGGATACTTCGACTTAATTCTCGACTACCGATGTGTCGCGTTGGAGAACTCGTCGCTTGTGGTTGTGCGTTGCTCGATGAGGGTGCCGAAAGTCGAGTTGCTGTATGACGAGATGGATCGAGTTGGCAGTCGCTTTCAACACCGGATCATCCTGGACACGCACCAGGAAGTTTGTGTCGAGTTCGCGCAGGTTGCAATCGTCTCCCAAGCGGTGAGTGCCAGGTACGACTAGTGGGCAGTTCACGCCCGACGCCAAGCGAATGTCGCGGCGTCAACGGCGACGATGTAGCCGGGCGTACCGCCTTGGTGACGGTGTCACTGCCCAGGTGGGATGTCGCCGGCTCCGCGACAGGGCGCGCAAGCCGGGCACCCACAAGGGGATGCCCCTACAAGAGTCGGCTACGCCGACGCCGCACCAAGGACGCCTCGGCCTTCGGCTCCGCCGCAGGCGAACTGTAGGGGCACCCCTTGTGGGTGCCCGGTCTACGCCCCCTCCCTGGCCTACGGCCGCTGGACCGTACTCCACGCGGCAGGACGTGTTCGCGACCAACACCGACAATCGTCGTGATCTCGAACGCCGCGTGGTCACGCCGCGTAGCGGTTCAGCGTCGGCTGGCCGGCGAGCTGCGCGTAGATTTGGCGGATTTGCTCGTGGGCGTCGCGGATCAGGAAGCGCGACGACCGGCCGGCCGCCTTGACGCCCACGAAATAGTAGCCCGGCTCGCCGCTCTCCGTCACGCCGGCCGACGGCTCGGTCACCCGGAGTTCGCTGCACAGGCTCACGTCGGGCCGGTAGCCGACGGCCGACACCACGCGCTCGACCTCCCACGTCATCGGCTTGCCGGCGACCTTAGCCGACAGCCGGAAGCCCTTGTCCGGCCCGAGGCTGACGCACTCGTCAAGGACGCACTGCGCGTGGTACTCGAGGTTGCCGTCGCAGCGTGCCGCCAGGTTGTTGGCCCGTGCCGCCAGCCGGTCGCGCTCCTTCAAAATGTCGTTGGCCAGCCGCGGCAGGGGGCTGGTCTTGGGGCCGTGCGTCAGCCAGACGACCCACGTCGCCTGCGCCTCCTCGGCCAGTACCGCGAGGTCGCACACGACCGTCGCCGCGGAGTAGCCGGCCCCCACCACCGCGACCGTCTTGCCGTCGTAGTGCGGCTTCTTGGTGCCCAGCACGTCGTCGATGCCGTAGGCGAACAGCGACCGCGCGGCCAGTTCGCCGGCCGCGGGGATGCCGCCGTCGCCGAGCCAGTTGGGCCGGCCCAAGACCCCCGTGCAGTCGAGGATCGCGTCGGCCGCCTCGAAGCGCTCGACGCCCTTGCCGTCGCGTACCAGGAGCTTGAACGGCGGCAGCGGCTTGCGGGGGTCGGACCGCGGGTCGGACTTGCGCCAGCCGGCCCGCCCCACCGCCACGACCCGCGCGTCGAGTTGCAGCAGCGGCCGCAGCGCCGCGGTGTTCGACAGCGGCGTCAGGTACGCGGCCTTGTACTCCGCGCCGGTGAGCAACGCCGTGTCGGCAGGGAATTCGTGCAGCGGGGCCTCGCGTAAAATCGCCTGACGGCCGAGCGGGCTGACGTTCATCCCGAACGGCGTGAACATCTTGACGAAGCCCCAACGCTCGACGAACGCCCCCGGCGCGTTGGCCTCGTAGACGGTGACGGGCCAGCCGAGGGCGCGCCCGTAAGCGGCCGCCTCCAGCCCCGCCGGCCCCGCCCCGAGAATCGCCACCCTGGGCTGTGCTTTGGTCATGTTCGGCCTGTGGAGGGAAGAATTTTGCCGCAGAGATGCGGAGACGCGGAGAAAACCGAAACAAGACGATCAACCGCAGAGGGCACAAGAGAACACATGAGAAAGGCACAAACCTTTGCTAGAACCACTCGACAGCGGCGAGCCACCGGGGAGAAGGGTGCATGTCGGAATGCCACTCGGATTTTAGCTCTCATTGGTTTTGGCCTTTCTCATGTGCCCTCTGCGCCCTCTGCGGTGAATCACTTCTCGTGGTTTTCTCCGCGCCTCTGCGTCTCTGCGGCAAAATTCTTCTCTTTCACCCGCGCCGCCCCCACAATACCCCCCGTCGCCCTTACCGCCGGAGCCGTTACCGTGCCGCACCCACTCGACGCCCCGGAGTTCGTGCAGAAGCTCGCCGTGCTGCGCACCGTCCGCCGCGGCATGGTGGCCGTGCTCGTCGTCGCCTCGACCGGCTTCGCCATGGTCGTCTTCTTCGCCCTCGGCGGCGTGCCCCTCGCCGGCAACCGCTACACAGTGAACGGCGTCTCGGTGATCGCCCTCGCCGGCGTCGCCGCGACGCCGTTCGTGCTGCTCGCGGCCTACCTCGCCGGCCGGTCGAAGCGGGCGGAGTTGCTCGCCCGCATGGCCCTCGACCACCCCGAGGTCGTCGGCCCCGACGTGGACGCCGAGCGGCTGCTCAACGCCTACGCCGGCGGCCAGTTCACCGAGGCGGCCGTCGCGTTCAGTAGTGCGTTGTTCCTGGCGATCGTCTTCCACGTCGTTTCGTCGCCGCTGCTGCTGGCCTGCATCGGCGTGATCGTTGTCTACCTCCTCGCGCGCTACCCGTTCGAGGGCCGCGTCAAGGGCTGGTTCGACAGCGAGACTACGGCTTTACAGGCGCGGCGGGCTTCGGGAACTCCACCGCGTTGACCAGCGACAGGTCGCGCGTGCCGACCTTGGCGACCTTGTCCGCGCGGGCCAGGACCGTCACCGCGACCTGCTCGCCCTGACTACTCGCCAGGTGGTAAAACGTCTGCTGCACCGGCACGCCGTCCTGCTTGCCCTGGGCGGTCAGGCGGTACAGCCGGCTGCCGGCCTCGGTGGGCACCACGCCATCCTCGCTGACCGTCTCCGGCAGCCAGCCGGGCACGCCCATGACGAGCTTCTTGAAGTCGTCCACCGGCATCTGCGCCCCCGCGTCGAGCTTCTTCAAGACGGTCAACGTCGCCTGCGCCGTGAACTCGCCCCGGTCGAGCAGCCGGAGCACGAGGTGGTCCTTGGTGCGGCCGACGACGTGCCACTCGCGCGGGTAGACGAACTGGAACCGGCCGGCCGCGTCGGCGTAACGCAGCATGGTCATGAATGCCGTCGATTTGCCGTCAGCGGGGACTTTCGCGCGGGCGGTGATGTCGAGCGCCTTCGGTTCCTCGGCGAGCGGCTGGCGGCTCAGCGTGATCGTCGCCTTGACCTCGCTCGCCGGGCTGGCCGCGCCTTGCGCGCGGGAGTCGGCCTGCTCCCACTTCAAGTTCGTCACCCGCTTGGTCGCCACGTCGAACGTCCCGACGGCGCTGACGGTGAGCTTGACCGCGGCCCCGTTGTCGATCCCCTCGGCGGTCCCCGTCACGGAAAAAGTGACGGCCGTCGGCGTGACCGCGGTGACCTTGCCGGCGAAGTCGGCCTTGACCAGCCCTTCGAGCAGGCAGACCCGCTGCACCGCGTCCGGGGCGATGGCCCAAACGTCGTTGACCTGCACCGGCTTGTTGGGCAACAGCCCCTGAAGCGTGGCGGGGTCGAAGTGCTCGCCGACGAGTTCGAGTTCCTCGCGGCTCAGCGGCCCGTCGGGGCTGAAGTGCAGCGTCCCGGTGTCTGTGCGCTGGGCGACGACGAGCCGGCGGTCGGCCCCGAGTTCGCGCGTGGTCCGCTCCCCGGCCGACTCGCCCGCGGACTTGGCGGCCTCGTAGTGCCGCACGCGGACGGTCGCCCCGCGGGCGTCGGCCGCCTCGACGCGCTCGACGAAGGCGTGCGTCGCGGTCGCGCCCATCGGCAACGCCTCGGGCTTGCCGTCGCGCTCGACCTTCATAGTGCCTTGCAGCGTCAGCGAGACTTCGACGCGGGCCAGGTCGCCGACCTTGGCCTCCTCGCCGAGAAGGACTTGGCCGTGGGCCGTGGCCGCGAACAGGGCCGCCGCGAAAGTGCCGAGCCAGCGCATAACAGAGCCTCGCGTCCGTGGGAATTCGCCGGGAGAGTAGCGTCAAGCGGTCGGCAGGGCAAGCCGACTCGCAGGCGAGCCAGAAGCGTCAGCGCCTGGAGGCCTTCGCGCGGACCCGACCCAAGTCGGGTCCGCGTCGATCGGTCAACCTAGATCGGACAGCGTCAAAGAAATGCCGGCGGGGTTGATTCAAAGGTTCGCTCAATTTCGTATATTCAGACGGCTCGACCGACTCCCGAACGCGAACGCGAGTCTGCCATGTCCGTGACCGAAGTGACGACCGACCTCGCGGCCGGGGCCGCGGCGGGCCAGCTCACCACCGACATCGAGCAAACTTCGCAGGCCCCCCGCGGGGGCCAGCCGTTGGCCGCAGACTTGCCGTTCGTCCGAGCCGGGACCGGCCCGCAGGCGACCCAAGCCGCCGCGTTCCGCGACACGCTCCGGGTCCGCGTCGCGGCCGTGATGTCGCTGGCCTGCGTCCTCTGGGGCACGGTCCTGGGCACGGCCGTGACGGGGGTCGATCTCGCCTACGGCCGCGCCGTCGTCGGCGCGGGCGGCCTGTCCGCCATGGCCATCCTAGTCGCGGGCTGGGCCGCCGGGGCGGTCGCGGTCTGTTCGCGTCGGGCCGGGACGGTCCGCCGGCTCCGCGTGCTGGAGTTCGCCATCCTCGTGCCCCACGCGGGCCTCCTCGTCATAACCCGCGTGTGCCAGTTCACCGCGACCGACTCGGCGGGGGTCGCGCGGGACGCCGTGTTCCTCCAGTTGGCCGCGAGCCACAACGGCTTCGGCTGGCTGGCCGCCCTGGTCGCTTGGGGCCTCGTCTTCCCGCACTCCCGGCGTCGGATGTTGGCGATCCACGCCGCCCTGGTCGCCTGCCCGATCGTCACGGACATCGTCGTCGTCGCGGCCGACCCGTCCCGCCTGCCTGCCCTCGGCCTCCCGTGCGTCATTACGGCGGAAATGCTACTGTTCGGCTTCGTCGTCTCATTATTCGGGTCGCACCGAATCACCGCACTTCAGGCCGAGGTCGCCGACGCCCGCGAGAAGGCGCGCGAGGCCCGTGAACTTGGGCCGTACGTCTTGAAGCGGCTCCTGGGGACCGGCGGGATGGGAGAAGTGTACCTCGCCGAGCACCGGCTGCTCAAGCGCCCGTGCGCGGTCAAGTTGATCCGGCCCGACCGGGCCGGCGACCCGCAAACCCTCGCCCGGTTCGAGCGCGAAGCCCAGGCGACCGCCCGACTCAAGCACCCAAATACGGTGGAAGTATTTGACTACGGTCGGACCGAGGACGGGACGTTCTACTACGTCATGGAACTGCTCGACGGAGTAAGCCTGGACGAGGTCGTTCGCCGGCACGGCCCCCTACCCCTCGGGCGAGCCGTTCACGCCCTGCGGCAGCTCTGCGGGGCGCTGCGTGAGGCCCACGCGGCCGGCCTGGTCCACCGCGACATCAAGCCCAGTAACGCCTTGCTGTGCCGCCACGCGGGGCTGTTCGACGTGGTGAAGCTGGTCGATTTCGGCCTGGTCCTGAGCGAGGCGCTGCCGGGCGAGTCGGGCCACCTCACGCAGGCCGGGTCGGTGATGGGCACGCCCGATTACATCGCGCCGGAGCAGGCCGACGGCACCGGGGCGGACGCGCGGAGCGACCTGTACAGTCTCGGGGCGACCGCGCACTTCCTGCTGACTGGCCGGCCACCCTACAGCGGGCGGACGGTCCTCGACGTACTCTTCGCCCACCGCCACCAGCCGCTCGCGCCCCTCGGGACCGGTGCCGTCGCGGTGCCCGCCGACTTGGAGGCCGTGGTCGTCCGCCTCCTGGCGAAGGACCCGCGAGACCGCTACCCGGACGCGGCGGCGGTCGAGGCCGACCTCGGGCGGTGCGCGGGGGTCGGGCCGTGGTCGGAGTGTGACGCGGAGCGGTGGTGGGTTGGGCACCCCGCGGCGGGATAGTCAACCCGCGTCAGTCGTCACAGGCCGCGGCGGGTCCGGCGGACGCCCGCGAGCGCGGTCAGGCCCACAGTGGCGAGCAAAAGCGTCCCCGGCTCGGGCGTGGCGATCGGCACCCTCACCGCGTCCGGGGCGGGAGCGATCACGACGGTTGGCGGCGACGGTGACTCGGACCCAGGTGGTAGCGGCGTTTCCAGCGAGAGTGCGGTCCAGCCGCCCGGTGGCACCGTCAGGCCTTCAACGTTACTCTCGCCGCGACCAGAATTCAGTGTGAGTGACGGGTCGGTCGGCGCGTCGAGGCTCGGCACCGTGACGCCGCTGACGACGGGAACGCCGCCGGCACCGCCGCGCAGGCGGGGGCCGAAGCCCAGGTTCGGGTACGGCCCCAAGTCGGGGCCGGGGTAGTCGTGGACGCGGCCCGGCGAGCCGCCGTACAGGACCAGCGGGCCGCTGACGTTCGCGACGACGGGGGACGCTGTGCCGGTAGGCCTCGCGACCGCGGCCGAACCGGCGACGGGGAACTGCACCCAGCAGGCCGCGAGCGGGTTGGGCGTCAAGTTCGCCCCGAGGCTCGCCATCGTGCCGACCGCCAGTGCTTGCGCGTCGGGGTCGTCGCCGACCCGGAACGAGGTCGAGCGGTCGTCCGCAGCCCCCCCGCCGCCGGTCGCCAGCCAGGCGTAGATTTCGTACGCGAGCGACCCGGCCGGTTCCGGGGCTTGGGCCGGGAACGCGAGCAGCAGGCCGACGCCGAGAACCTCAAGTCCGCCCATCGCGACGCCCTCCGCCCGGAACCCTCAAACCACTCCGGGCGGCAACCTACCCCAATCCCCCCGGCGTGAACAGGCGAAGTTGCACCGCGGCTACGCCAATACGCCTGTGACGACTTTACCGTGGACGTCGGTCAGGCGGTAGTCGCGGCCCTGGAAGCGGGTGGTGAGTTGCGTGTGGTCGAAGCCGAGTTGCTGCAGGATCGTCGCCTGCAAGTCGTGGACGTGGACGGGGTTCTCGGTCGTCGTAAAGCCGAGTTCGTCGGTCGCCCCGTAGTGGAACCCCCGCTTGATGCCGGCCCCGGCCAGCCAGACGCAGAAGCCGTCGGGGTAGTGGTCGCGGCCGAGCACGCTGCCGCCGGCGGTGCGGCCCTCGCGGAACGGCGTGCGGCCGAACTCGCCGCTCCAAACGATCAGCGTGTCGTCGAACAGTCCGAGCCGCTTCAAGTCCTTAATCAGCGCCGCGACCGGCTTGTCCATCGTCGCGCACTTCGTGGTCAGGCCGCCGCGGATGTCCTCGTTCGGGTTGGTGCCGTGGAAGTCCCAGCCCCAGTCGAAGAGTTGCACGAAGCGCACGCCCTTCTCGACGAGCCGGCGGGCGAGCAGGCAGTTGTTGGCGAAGCTCGCGCCGCCCGGCTGCGCCCCGTAGGCTTCGAGCGTCTGCTTCGACTCGCGGTTGATGTCCATGACCTCGGGGACCGAAGTCTGCATGCGGAAGGCGAGTTCGTACTGCGCGATGCGGGTCGCCGTCTCGGGGTGGCCGAGTTCCCCGGCTTGCAGCGCGTTCAGGTCGTTGATGGCGTCGATGGTGTCCCGCCGCAGGTCGCGCGGCAGCCCCGGCGGGTCCGAGACGTACAGCACCGGGTCGCCCTTCGACCGGCACTGCACCCCCTGGTGCACGCTCGGGAGGAACCCACTCGACCAGCAGTTGGCACCACCGGACGGTTGCACGCCGCTGCTAATGAGCACAACGAACCCCGGCAAGTTCTGGCTCTCCGACCCGAGTCCGTAGGTCACCCACGACCCCATCCCCGGCCGACCCTGCCGCGGGCTACCGGTGAACAGCAGCAGTTCGGCGGGCGCGTGGTTGAACTCGTCGGTCTTCATCGACTGGATGACGGTCAGGTCGCCGGCGACCTCGTGCAGCTTCGGCACGGCGTCGGACATCCAGACCCCGCCCGGCCCGTACTGCTTGAACGTCCGCGGCGTGCCGAGCAGTTTGGGGACGCCCGACGTGAAGGCGAACCGCTTGCCCTTCAGCAGCGACTCGGGCACGTCCTGCCCCGTGCGCATCACGAGTACGGGCTTGTAGCTGAAGAGGTCGAGGTGCGGCGGCGACCCGGACATGTGCAGGTAGATGACACGCTTCGCCTTCGCCGGCAGCGGCGGCGTCTTGGACGCGAGGGGGTCGGCCGGCGGGGCCGCGCGGCCGGCCATCGTCGAGAGCGCGAGCGCCCCGAGGCCGAGCGACCCGGCCCCGAGGAAGTGCCGCCGCGTGCGGTGCTGGAGGGTAGTCACGGGGCACCGTTCTGACCGACAGTAGACTCAGGCAGTTTGTCGAAGCTCAACTCCGTAATCATGAGCGAGTCGAGCATGCTGCCGGCATCTTCGTCCAAGTACACGGTGACGATCCGGCCGCTGGGGGACACCGACAAGTAATCGCGGTGTGGCACGGGGTGCGACCGCCCGTCGGCTAAGTGAATCCTGAACGGCATGAACGGGACTGCTTCTCGCGCCGCACGCAACTGTTGGACATTCATCGGTCGTCTCCACTGAAACGGTTAGGAACTCCGGTCGCTCGCGCTCGCGCTCGCTAAAGCTCGTTACCCCTCCATCACTTCCTTCGACTTCTTGTCGGCCAGGTCGTCAATTCGCGCCTCATACAGCTTCAACAGATCCTGGATCTTGGCCTTGCCCTTGTCGCGGTCGTCCTCGGTGATGACCTTCTCCTTCTCGGCCGTCTCCACAACCTTGTTGGCGTCGCGGCGGATGTTGCGGCACGACACCTTGGCGTCCTCGCTGTTCTTCTTGATCAGCGTGACGAGCTTCTTGCGCTGGTCGCCGCTCATCGGCGGGATGTTCAGGCGGATCACCTTGCCGTCGTTGTTGGGGGCCAAGCCCAACTCACTGCCGCGGATCGCCTTCTCGATCTCCTTGAGGTCGTCGCCGGTGAACGGCTTGATCATGACCGACGCCGGGTCGGGGCACGACACCGTCGCGATCTGGTTGATCGGCGTCGAGGAGCCGTAGTAATCGACGCGGATGGCGTCGAGCATCTGCGGACTAGCCCGGCCGCTGCGCAAGCCCTTGAGGGCGTTGCGCAGGTTGTCGAGCGCCTTCTCCATGCGGGTCTCGGTGTCCTTGTTGACCGCGGCAACATTCATGACGATCGCCTTAAGCACGGGGGGCAGAAATCCAAAACCGATTCACCGCAGAGGGCACGTGAGAGCACATGAGAAGATCGGCAGAGAAACAATGTTAGCCGCAGAGACGCAGAGTCCGCAGAGAATACCAAATCCGAGTTTTAGCTTTCTCTGCGGACTCTGCGTCTCTGTGGCTAAACGTTTTGGCCTACTCCGCCGAAATCATCGTGCCGATCGTATGGCCCGCCACGGCGCGTTCGAGGGCGCGGTCGGCCTTGAAGTCGAAGACCAGGATCGGCAGGTGGCACTCCTGGCAGTGCTCGAACGCGCCGAGGTCCATGACCTTCAAGCGGTCGGCGATCACTTTCTTGTACGTGAGCCGGTCGTACTTCGTGGCGTGCGGGTTCTTGTCCGGGTCCGAGTCGTACACCCCGTCAACCTTGGTCGCCTTCAACAGAATGTCCGCGCCCAACTCGCGACCGCGCAGCGCCGCGGCGGTGTCGGTGGTGACGTGCGGGTTGCCGGTGCCGCCTGCCAGGATCACGACGCGCTTCTTTTCGAGGTGGCGAATCGCTCGCCGGCGGATGTACGGCTCGCACACCTTGTCCATCGGGATCGCCGACATCAAGCGCGTCTCGATGTCGAGGCCTTCGAGGGTGTCCTGTAATGCCAGGCCGTTCATGATCGTCGCCATCATGCCCATTGTATCCGCAGTCGCGGCGTGGATCTTATTGGGGTTGTGGCCGATGGCGAACTGCGCCCCGCGTAACAGGTTGCCGCCGCCGACGACGATGGCCAACTCGACTCCCATTTGGACGACGCGCTTGAGGGTCAGCGCGATGTCGAGGGTCTCGGGCAGGCCAATGCCGTTCTTGCCGGGCGGGCCGAACGCCTCGCCGCTGAGCTTGAGCAGCACACGATGGTACGCCGGCTTCGTCGGGGTGGGGGGGGGCGAGGCGGTCATACGGGCGCGGCACTCCGGGCGGGGGACTCGATGGGCAGTATACGACGCGCTCAGGCCAGTTCGACCTCGGCCGGCTGCAACACGAGCGGGTCCTGGCCCTCCGCGAGGGCGGGCAGCCGAACCTCCTTGACGCGCCAGCCGGGGTGCAGCAGCGTGCCGGTGAACGGCGGTGCCCCGGTGACGTTCCCGACGACGCGCACCGCCGACGGGTCGAAACCCTTCGCCACGGTCACGCGGTCGCCGTCGGCCCCGGCCATGACGACACTCAGTGTCAAGTGGTCCTTGAGGACCTTGGCTGCCTTGCGCTGAATCTCCTTGACCGCCTGGCCGACCTGCTTCTCGTCCGCGCCGGAGATGTCTTCGAGCAGGAAGTCGAGCAGCCGCGCCTCGCTTTGAAGCAGCGTCAGCAGACGCACCGCCTCGCCGCTGGCCTTCGGCACGGCCGGCAACGCGGCCGGCACGACGGGCTTTGCACTCGGCGACGGCGGACTCACGGTGACCGGGGCGACGGAGGGCGTCGGTCCCGAGACGCCGGCGAGTGCGGCGCGGAGTCGCGCGTTGAAGGCGGGGTCGATGCGGGCCTGCCCCGCGACGGTCAGGCCGAACACGACGTTGTCGATACTGCCGGCGCGGGCGACGGCCGCGACGAAGACAACGAGCGAAGCGGCGAACGCCCCCAACGCGACGCCCAACCAGAGCATGTCCATCGAACGTCGCCTCACCGGGGTGCCGGACTAACTTCCGCGTGCAGGCGGTGTTATACGGACCCGCGGTCCGTTACGCCCGCTCGAAGCGCGCCCGCAGGTGCGCGACCTGCTTCAGCCGCAAGTCGTCGGGGCCGTCGGACTGGAAACTCAGGTTCTCGCCGGTGATCGCCTCCAGGACGCGCAACGCCATGTGCCGCACCTCGACCTCGCGGCGCTCGAGCGCTTCGAGCAGTACCGGCACGGCGTCGCTGCCGCGGCTGGCGAGGTCGTGCCAGGCGTCCGGCATCCGCTCCCGATCGACGAGAAGCTCGACGAGCCGCCGCATCTTGTCCTCTTCGAGCAGTTGCAGCGTCGATTTGCTAAAGCGCGTGGCCGGGGGCGGCGACACCGGCCGCGGCACGCTCGCCGGGGCGTAGGCCGTCGAGCGCGTGATGGGGATGCTGTCATCGATCACGATCGGCGGCGGGGGCGGCGGCGAGACCGGGCGTGGCGTCGGGGCGACGCGGGCGACTGGCACGGGCACCTCGATCGCAACTAACTCGACCGGCGGGGCCTCGAACCCGGCGAACCCGGCGAGCCGCGCCATCAGCACGTCGTCCTGGAAGGTCGAGCCGAGGTAGGCGTCGATGGCGACCTTGTCGCGGATCAGCTTGTCCGGCGTGCCGTGGCAGACGACCTTGCCCTCGACGATGAGGTAGATGCGGTCGGCCGTCTTGACCACCTCGCGGACGTTGTGGTCGGTGAGCAAGACGCCGATGCCCTGGTCGGCGAGTTCGCGGATGTTCTTGCGGATGTCCTCGGTCGTCTTCGGATCGACCGCCGCGAACGGCTCGTCGAGGAGAATCAGCATCGGCTCGCACACCAGGCAGCGGGCGATTTCGAGCCGCCGCTTCTCGCCGCCGGAGCAGCGCGACGAGCTGTTCTTGCGGACGTGCAGCAGGTTGAAGCGCGTCAGGGCCTCCTCGGTGCGCTCGCGGCGCTCTTGGGCGGTCAAGCTGCGGCCGAGCTTGCGGCTCATCGGCAAAGCTTCGAGGATCGCCAGCAGGTTCTTCTCGACGGTCAGCTTGCGAAAAATGCTCTGCTCTTGCGACAGGTAGCCCATGCCGAGCCGCGCCCGGCGGTACATCGGCAGGTCGGTGACCTCCTGGTCGTCGAACATGACGATGCCGTCGTTGGGGACAACTTGACCGGTGGCCATGCGGAAGCTGGTGGTCTTGCCCGCGCCGTTGGGGCCGAGCAGGCCGACGACTTCGCCGGGGTTGACCTCGAACGACACGCCATCGACGACGGTACGGCGGCCGTACTTCTTGACGAGTCCGCGGACTTCGAGCAACGCCATCGCGGGGCACTCCGAGCCAGTCAATCGCGTCACCGGGCTTATCCTACGCGCCGACTACCCGAACGGCCGCGCGGCGACAAGCCGGCCTTGTCAGACGGACGACGGCGGACCGTTTTTTCGTAATGCTCTCACCCGTTCGCACGTTACCATGGGGTCCGCGATCCCCAAACGAGGTGCGTCATCATGCGATTGTCCCAGGGAACGGTTGCCCTCCTCCTGGGCCTCTGGGCCGCCGGCTGCGAGCCGTCAGTCGCCACTCCGGAACCGCCTCCACCCTTCGCACCCGAGTCGCCGCCGATCGAGGTGCCGCCGGGAGACGCCAAGGCGCTCGTCGAGGGCGGCAACGCCTTCGCGATCGACCTGTACCAGAACCTCGCGGCCGAGCCGGGTAACGTCGTCTGCTCGCCGTACAGCGTCTCCGCGGCGTTGGCGATGACTTACGCCGGCGCGCGCGGCAAGACGGCCGCCGAGATGGCAAAGGTCCTTGGCTTCGCCGCGTTGGGCGAGCGCGTCCACCCCGCGCAAGCCGACCTGGCGCGGCGTCTGAAGGGCGACCCCGCGAAGGGCCAGCCGGAGTTCCACGTCGCCAACGCCTTGTGGGGCCAACGCGGCTCCGCGTTCCGGCCGGAGTTCCTGGCGCTCACTCAAGCCAACTACGGGGCCGGCCTGCGCGAGGTCGATTACGCCGGCGACGCCGAGGGGGCGCGCAAGACCATCAATGGCTGGGTCGGCGAGCAGACGAAGGGCAAGATCCCCGAGATGATCCCGATGGGGACGCTGACCGAGGGCACCCGCTTGACACTGACCAACGCGATCTACTTCAAGGGGGCGTGGCTGCACCAGTTCGACGCGGCCCGCACGGGTGATGACCAGTTCCGCGTCACGGCGGCCGAGACGGTGCCAGTGCGGATGATGCGACTCTCGATTTCGGGGACGTTTTTCGAGGGCGACGGGGTTCAGGTGTTACGGCTGCCGTACCTGGGCGACGCCAAGTCGATGCTGCTGGTCGTCCCAGAAGCCGTCGAAGGCTTGGCCGCCGTTGAGGGCAAACTGACGGCCACGCAGGTGCAGAAGTGGCGGGTGGGGCTTGCGGAAGGCGACGCGCATTTGGAATTGCCGAAGTTCCAGACGGCGGGGCGGGCGAGCCTAGCCGGAGCCTTAGGCAAAATGGGGATGCCGCTGGCGTTCGCCGCCGGCCGGGCCGATTTCACTGGCGTCACGAACGACGTGGCTTGGAAACTCGCCGATGTGCTCCACGAGGCCGTCGTCGATGTCGATGAGCGGGGTACTGTCGCCGCAGCCGCCACGGCACCTCACGTCGCTGGCTCGGCACCCGGTCCGGCACCGGCCCGCCGTCGGATCACGGTTCGGGCCGACCGGCCGTTTCTGTATCTGATCGTCGATGACACGACGCAGGCGATCCTGTTCGTGGGTCGCGTGGCGAAGCCGTAGTAGCCTTAGCTGTTCGGTTGGGCGGCGCGGTCGGCGAAGAGGTCGGTGATGACGCGCCGCAGGATTTGGCCGGTCGTCATGCCGCGGGACTGGGCCGCGGCCTCGAGCGCGGCGGCCTGCCAGCGCGGCAGCAGCAGTTGCAGTTCGACGACTTCGTGGTCGAGGCGCGTCGGGTCGGCGGTGGCGAGCGGAGGCATGTGGGTTCCGAGCCGTCCTGGGTCGGCGTCCGGCGAGTGCCCGAGACGCACGGGTAACGTATGAAGGTTTCCGCAGTGGTGCCAGCTTGGCGAACCGCGAGTGGAGGTAGGCACCCGAAGTCAATGCAATGGCGGTGCCGAACTCGGACAGACTCACCCGACTACGACGAAACGCCACGAATTCCGCGGAACTTGGGGCGTCCGCAATTCGTCGGGATTCGGGCCAGTGCCCAGGAGTTCCGCACTCGCTGCCCCGTTTGCGACACGCCGACGCCTCGGTCGCCACCGCCCGACCCGCGGCGCGCCCAGTTGCACGTTGCGGGGCTCAGTGAAAGTCGGAATTTCGTTGCGAATCGGGGCGAAGTGGCAACAATGGCGGCGTAGGCTTTGCCCAATCGGCACAGTGTGGTGCCAGTGTGTCCGGTAGTCTCGGCCCGGCGGGCCGCGGAGCCGCAGCGATGGCGAATACCCCGACCGACCCCCACGACCCGGCCCGGCCTGCCCCGAAGACGCGGCCGCCGTCGCTGTCCGACAGCGACTGGTTCGTCGCGATCCCCGAGCTGCCCAAGGCCGAGTCGGGCAAAATGCCGTCGATCCCGACGGAGGCCGACATCGACATCGAGTCGATCTTCGCGGCCGGGCCGGCCCCGCGGCCCGAAGCGCCGAGCAAGGTTGCCCCCGCCTCGGGCTGGCTCACGCCCGGCAACCGCGACCTCCCGGTGACGCCGGCGACGCCCTCCGAGGACGCCGAGGCCGAGGCCGAGGGGTCGGACATCTTCTCGAGCGGCCGGCGGCGGCCCCGCGGCGGCTCGAACGCGTTCCGGCTCGACGACACACACGACACCGACCCGGTCAACAGCGCGAGCGGCTACTCGAACATCTTCGACGAGCCGGCGGCACCGTCGGGTGGCCTGGCGCACTTCTTCAAGGGCAACGCCGACGGCGGCAGCCCGCCCGACGCGGGCGGCACCACCTCGCTCGACGGCGCGCTCGACGGCGGCCCCACGCCGTCCGATGACGACCTGTTCCTGGCCTTCGACCAGCCGCCGAGCGAGCTGTTCAGTGGGCCGGACGACGCGGCGCTGGGCCTGGTCGATGACGACGCGAACGCCGTGAACGACCTGATGGACGAGTTGCACCTGCCGTTCGCGCCCCCGGCCGGCGGCGGCAAGTACCCCCGCCCCGCCCCTTATGGCGGGGGCCAAGGGGTGCCCCCAGGCCCCGCCGCGTCCGACTCGGGCCTCGACTTCAACGAGACGGCCGAGGGCGCGTCGAGTTCCAACCTGTTCGCCGACCTCGGCGAGATCGACGCGCAGACGCTGAACTCGGGCGTCGATCTGCTGAACCCCGACGGCGTGCCGGCCCCGAAGCGCCGCCGCAAAGGTCCGGCCGACGGCACCGACTCGGCGATCTTCCCGAAGAAGCGGGCGCAGGGCAGCTCGCTGGTGAACATGGACGACCTGCCGCCCACAGGCTCGGCCGACGAGCCGACCGAGGCGATGCTGCTCGCCGGCCTCGCCGTGGACCTCGAAGGGGAGGCCACGTCCGACATCTTTAAGCGCGGCGAGCGCCCCGCCGCGGCCCGCCCGCCGGCCCCCGCGCCCGACTCGGTCGGCGGCGACAAGAGCAGCGTGTCGTTCGGCAGCCCGTCGCGCCACGGCCGCATCGTCAGTTTGGGGTCGGGCCAGGCGGGGGCCGCGTCCGACGACGCGACCTCCGCGATCGACTGGGCCTTGCCCGGCGACTCGCCGTCGAACCGCCCGGCCCTGCGGCCGACCAGCAAGCCCCCGGCCCGGCGCGTTGACGACGAAGACGACGACGGCAACGCCGACCTGACCGGCCGCGACGACGGCGTCGAGCCGACGGCCCGCATGGCCCCGTCGTCGGGCATTTTCGACATCGACACGTCGCGCGAGTCGCCGCTGGGGTCGCTGTCGGGCTTCTTCCCGGCCGGCCCGAAGTCGGGCTTCACGCCGCCGGCGTCCGGGGTCCGTCGCCCCGCCGGCGGCCAGTCGCCGACGCCGCGCTCCAACGCCCGGCTCGGCCCGACCCGGCCCGACGTCAAGCCGACTGCCAAGCCGGTCGCGAAGTCCGGCCTCGGCTGGCGCGCCGGCGCGGCGCTCGGCCTCGCCGCGGGCGTGCTGGGCGGCGTGGCCGCCACCGCACTCGGCGTCGCGCTGCTCGGCTCGCCGGCCGCCCCCGGCCCCTCCGCGTCGGGCACGCCGGCGGCCCCGGTGGCCGTCGCCGCGCGGCCGTCGGCCGAGGCGGCGCTGACGCAGGCCCGTACCTGGCTGGCCGCAGGCGAGCCGGAGCTAGCCCTGGCCGCCTTTGAAGCCGCCGGCGACGCCGCCAGCCCGCTCGACATCGCCGGCCGCGGTCAGGCCCGCTGGCTGGTCCGCGTCCGCGCGGCCGCCAAGGCGGGTGAGGCCGTCCGGGCCGACGACGCGGCGATGCGGCCGGCGCTCGCCGACCTCGAGCGCACCGTCGCGTCGGCCGACCTCTTGCAGACGCCGGACGAGAAGCGCGCCTTGATCGGGGCGGTACTGCGGCTCGGCTTGACGAAGGAGCTGTCCGGCGACCTGGGCGGCGCGGCCGCCTACTACGCCGACGCCGCGGCGAGATACCCCGAGTCGCAGCGGCTCTTCGAGGCGTCCGTCAAGAGGACCCGCCTGATGCGCGGCCAGGGTAAGCTCACCCTCACCCCCCGCGACGCGGCCGGACTCGTCGAAGTCGCGCTGATGGCAGTTCTGCTTGTGCAAGGCGACGCCGTGCCCTCCGACGCCGGGGCCGCCGAGCCGGGGGTGCTGTTCTGGGAGGCCGCCAACCGGGCCGCCACCAACGACTACGCCGCCGCGGTCACGCTGATCGGCGAGGCGCGGGCCGCGCACGACGCCCGCCGCCTGACGCTCGCCGGGCGGGGGCTGAACCCGCTGAGCGACCCCGTCGAGCAGATCTTCCTGAAGTGCTGCGACGAACTCGCCGGCTCGTGGACCCTGCGCCGGCAACTGTACAGCGACCCCGTGGCTGGCGCGGTCTTCGCCAAGTCCGGCGTCGCGGCCGGGCTGAAGCAAATCGCCGCCGCCGCCAAGCCCGACCCGAAAGTCGCCGAGCAACTGGCGACCGCGCAAGCCGACCTGAAGAAGGCGGCGACCGAACTCGCCGCGGCGAACGCCAAGGCGCTCGACCTCGACGAGAAGCTGACGACTGCGACCGGCGAGGTCGCCGTGAACGTCAAGGCCAAGGACGCCGCGCTCGCCGAGGCGCTTGACGCCGCGAAGGTCGCCAAGGCGGCCAAGGACAAGCTGACCGCCGCCGAGTCGAAATTGGCGTCCGCTAATGACGTGGCGGCCAAGGTCGTCGGCAGCTTGAAGGCGGCCAAGGTCGTCGGCCCCGACGAGGACGCCGACGCGGTGTTGAAGAACCTCCCGGACATCTTGAAGAAGGTCGCGACCGCCAGCGACAGTGGCGACGCCAAGAAGGCCGCCGCGGCGCTCGCGGCCGCCCGAACCGAAGTCGCCACCGCCCGCGCCGAGGCCGCGGCGACGGCGACGAAGCTGACGGCCGTCGAGGCCCAGTTGAAGAAGGCGGACGAGAACGCCGCCCTCACCACGAAGTCGCAACTCGACGCGCAGAAGGCGGCGTCCGACGCGAAACTCGACGCGGTAGCCCGCGACGCCAAGCGGCAGGTCGATGACGCCGTCCGGAGGTTGGCCGACGCGCGGGCCGGGGCCGTGGTGCCGCTGATGACCTCCGAGTTGGTCGCCCAGGGCCAGGCCGCCGGCCTGTACACGCGGGCGATCGACCTGTACTTCACGAACCGCTTCGCCGACGCCGAGGTGTTGCTGACTCGTGTCGTCAATCAGGACCCCGCGGACGCCCGCTACTGGTACTTCCTGGGCTTAGCGCAGCTCGCGCAGGGCAAGCCCGGTGCCGCCGAGGCGTTCCAGAAGGGGGCCGAGCAGGAGGCCCGCAGCCTGCCCCCGGCCCGCGACATCAATGTCGCTTTGGAAAAGGTCCAGGGCAGCGCCCGGCAGACGCTCAACAGTTACCGCCGCCGGTAACATGACGCCGCCCCCGGCTACCCCGACACGGAGAGTCCCCATGCGACGACTGGTCCTCGCGGCGTTCGCCCTCGCCGCCCTAGCTTCGACGGCTTCGGCAGCCGACCCCAAGTTGCACCCCGCTCCGGCCGACTACAAGGCCGTCGTCGAGAAGGCCTACGCGGCGATGCTCGCGAGGCAGAACCCCGACGGCAGTTTCGCCCCGAAGCTCGGCGGCCCCGGCGTGACCGCGTTGATGGCCGCGGCGTTCCTCAAGGCCGGTAAGTCGCCCGACGACCCGCTCGTGGCGAAGTGCCTGGCGTACCTCGAAACCAGCATCCAGAAGGACGGCGGCGTCTACAACGAGGGACTCGCCAACTACACGACCTGCCTCGCCGTCATGACGTTCAAGGAGGCCAACGCCGGCGGCAAGTACGACAAGGTGATCGCCAACGCGACCAAGTTCCTGCGCGGCCTGCAAGACGCCTCGGCCGACAAAACCGACGTGAAGTTCGGCGGCATGGGCTACGACGGCAAGGGCCGGCCCGACCTGTCGAACACGCAGTTCTTCGTCGAAGCCCTGCTCGCCGCCGGGGCGACTAAGGACGACCCGGCGGTCAAGAACGCGCTGACGTTCATCAGCCGCAGCCAGAACCTGCCCGGCGAGTTCAACGACCAGCCGTTCGCCACCAAGGCGACCGAGGACGACGCCGGCGGCTTCGTCTACAACCCGACCGACCAGACCAACGCCAAGAGCGACAAGCGCACCGCGCAAGGCGGTTTGCGCAGTGAAGGCGGCATGACCTACGCCGGGCTGAAGAGCTTCCTGTACGCCGGGCTGTCGAGGGACGACGTGCGCGTGAAGGCGGCAGTGAAGTGGATTCGCCTACACTACAGCGTCACCGAGAACCCCGGCCAGGGCCAGGCGGGGCTGTTCTACTACTACACGACCTTCGCCAAGGCGATGGCGGCCCTCGGCGAGGACGACTTCGCCGACTCCAAGGGCGACAAGCACGCCTGGCGCGTCGAGCTGTTCGCCAAGCTCCAGTCGATGCAGAAGCCGGACGGCAGTTGGGCCAACGCGAACAAGGCGTTCCTGGAGAACCAGCCCGAACTCGCCACGGCGTTCGCCGTGCTGGCGCTGGGGTACTGCCAGTAGCCCAGTGGCGAGCCGGAAGCGTGAGCGCCCGGAGTTCTTGACGCATGACTCCGGGCGCTCACGCTTCCGGCTCGCCAGAGACCGCCGTGCCCGACCTCCCCCCCGGCCGCCTGTTCCTCGCCGCGACGCTGCTGCCGCTCGCCGGCACGCTCGCGCTGCTGCTCGCCGGGACCGCCCGCCGACTTGCCTCACCGCTCGCCACGCCGACACGGCTGCCGGGCTACTTCGCCGTCGCCGTGATGGCGGTGGCGACCGCCGCCGCGTTCGCCGGTGACGCCCAAGGGGACTTCGCGGGCGACGTTTACGGCGAGTCGGTCGAGTGGGTGCGGCTCGGGTCGAAGCCCGGCGGTAGCGGTCAACTCCGCCTCGGCTACCACGTCGATGCGCTGACGGCGGTGATGGTGCCGATGGTCTGCGCCGTCACGACGCTGGTGATGCTCTTCTCGCTCGGCTACCTGCGCGACGAGGCGAACCCGACCGTCACCGATGCCGTCACCCACACGGTCCGCCGCGGCCGCTTCGGGTTGTTCTTCCTCGAACTGCTGCTGTTCGCGTTCAGCATGTTGTTTCTGCTCGTGGGCGACAACCTGTTGCACGTCTTCGTCGGGTGGGAACTCGTCGGCGTGTCGTCATACCTGCTCATCGGCTTCTACACCGAGCGCCCGGCCGCGACTGCCGCAGCGACCAAGGCGTTCGTGATGAATCGGATCGGCGACGCCGGCTTCCTCGTCGGCATTTTCGCGGCCTGGCAACTGCGCGGCACGCTCGACCTCGTCGCCCTGACGCACGCCGCGCCGGCCGACGGCGCGTTGGCACTCGTAATGGGCCTCGGGCTGTTCGCGGGCTGCGTCGGCAAGTCGGCGCAGTGGCCGCTGCACACCTGGCTGCCGGACGCGATGGAAGGCCCGACGCCCGTGTCGGCGCTGATCCACGCCGCGACGATGGTCGCCGCCGGCGTCTACCTGCTCGCCCGCTGTTACCCGCTGTTCACGCCGGACTGTCTGCTCGTCATCCAGGGCGTCGGCGCGTTCACGATGCTGTACGCGGCGGCGGTCGCCGTGACGCAGACCGACATCAAGCGGGTGCTGGTGTACTCGACGATGAGCCAGCTCGGGATGATGGTCTTCGCCGTCGGCATCGGGGCGTGGACGCCGGGGGTGTTCCACCTCGTGACGCACGCCGCCTTCAAAGCCCTGCTGTTCCTGGGGGCTGGCAGCGTCATCCACTCCCTGCACCACGAACAAGACCTGCGCGCGATGGGCGGCCTCCGCCGGCGGATGCCGCTGACTGCGCTCACGATGCTCGTCGGCGTGTTGGCGATCAGCGGCGTGCCGTTCCTGTCCGGCTGGGCGAGTAAGGAACTCATCCTCGGCGAGTCGCTGGCCTTCGCCCGAAGCGGGAAGCCGCTCGCCTGGCTCGGCGTGCTGCCGTTCGTCGGCGCGGTGCTGACGGCGTATTACATGCTCCGCCTGTGGCTGCTGACGTTTGCCGGCCAGCGACGCGGCGACGCTGCCGGTCACGCCCACGAGTCCCCGCCGTCGATGGCCCTGCCGCTGCTGGCCCTCGCGTCGTTGACGGTCGTCGCCGGGCTGGGCGTGCCGTTCTGGGAGGCCGACCACGCCCTGCTGGCGAACTTCCTGAACCTCGCCCGCCCCGGCCCACAGCCCGCCGCCCACGATGGCCACGCCCTGACCCTCGCCCTGGGGGCCGGCTGCTTCCTGCTCGGCTTCGCCGCCGCACTGATGCGTCACGCCGCTGGCAAGCTTGTGCCGACGAGTGAACCGCACCGCTCGATCTTCGACACGCTGTATGGATGGCTGTTCAGCGGCCCGACGCTCGCCCTCGGCCGGC
>JAYTUC010000213.1:0-57093 GCA_043744775.1 Fimbriiglobus sp.
CGGCGGAGCGCATCGTCGAGGCGACGGGCGTGAGCCAGTTGTCCGCCCTCGGCCTAGACGCGGCCGCCTACTTGGAGCGGTTCCGGCGGTGCGTGCTGCTGGCGGCGGCGCTGCACGACCTCGGCAAGGCCAACGACCACTTCCAGGGCATGATCCTGCGCTGCCCGGCACGCCGCGACAAGCCGCAAGGCTTGCGGCACGAGTGGGCCACGGTCTTGATGCTCCAGGGTCTCCGGACGTGGCTGTTGCCGGCCGTGAACGGCAGCGCGGACGACTTCGCCCTCGTCGAGTGGGCCATCGCCGGGCACCACCCAGCCCACGATCGCGCCAGTCCGCCGCGGGGTGGCCCACCTGGTGCCGGCGCGGAAATCCGCTTCCACACCGATCACGCGGACTTCGCCGGAGTCCTCAAGTGGCTCGGGGGACGCTTCCTGACAGGCAGTGAAGCGCCGGTGCCGCCGGCCGCTGACCCCACCCCCCTCGTTGGCAGCGGCAACGCCTTCGGCCAGTTGGCGGCGTGGGCGAAGGACGCGAACGTCCGGTGGGACGAATTGAGGAAGTCGCCGGACGCGAAACTGCTGGCGGCACTGCGGAACTGCCTGGTCGCGGCGGACATCGCCGGGTCGGCGCTGCCGGGGGAGATTGTGGAGGAGTCGGCGCGGTGGCAAAGCTTGTCAGACGCCTTCGGGAAAGTCCCGGACCCTGCCGACTTGCAGTTCCTGGCGGACTACGGGCTTGAGGGGCACGAACCCCGCGCCTTCCAAATCCAGGTCGCCGAACACCCCGATGAGGTCGTGTTCGTGAAGGCGGGTTGCGGGAGCGGCAAGACCGTCGCGGCGTACATGCGGGCGGCCAAGAAGTACGCCGGCCGCAGGCTGTACTTCTGCTACCCAACGACTGGCACCGCGACGGAAGGGTTCAAGGACTACCTGCACCCGGAAGTCCCGGAGAACGAGGACGCGGACACGCCGAAGGCGAAGGCCGACCGCGAGCGGCTCCGCCAAATCAACGCCGACCTGTTTCACTCCCGCAGTTCGGTCGATTTCGAGATCATCCTGGGCACCGGCGGCGACTCCGCCACGCCCGACGCGGACGCCGCCTCGAAGCTCGAGTCCCTCCGCGTGTGGTCCACCCCGGTCGTCGCCTGCACGGTCGATACGGTCCTCGGCGTCGTGCAGAACAATAAGCGCGGGCTGTTCGCCTGGCCGGCGCTCGCGCAGTCGGCGTTCGTCTTCGACGAGATTCACGCCTACGACGACCGCCTCTTCGGGGCACTGCTCCGCTTCCTGCGCGACCTGCCGGGGCTGCCGGCGTTGCTGATGACTGCGAGCCTGCCGACCCCGCGTGAGGAGGCGTTGCGGGAGGTGCTGAAGAAGTTCCGGGGCATCGACCTCACCCCGATCGAGGGGCCGGAGGACTTCGAGACCCGGCCGCGCTACCACCGGCTCGAGGTGCCCGACGGCGACCCGCTGCCGCGCATCGTCGAGGAAGTCAACGCCGGCGGGAAGGTGCTCTGGGTGAGCAACGTCGTCAACCGCGTGATCGCCGCCGCCGACCGGGCGACCGAGGCCGGCCTGTCGCCGCTGATCTACCACAGCCGCTTCAAGTACGAGGACCGCGTTCGCCGCCACAAGGCCGTGATCGACGCCTTCAAGCCGAGCCACGAGGAGGGCGTCCTGGCCTGCACGTCGCAGGTGTGCGAGATGTCGCTGGACTTGAAGGGCTGCACGCTCCTCGTGACCGAGTCGGCGACGGTGCCGGCGATCATCCAGCGCCTCGGTCGCCTCAACCGGCAGGCCAAAGCGGAAGCCCCGACGCGGCCGTTCGTCGTGCTGGAGCCGGAGAACTCGCTGCCGTACACGCCGGGCGACCTAAAAGCCGCCAAGGCATGGCTCGGAGAGTTGCCGCCGGGCAAACTGTCCCAGCGTCAGTTTGCGGCCGCCTGGGTGCAGACCGCCGAGAACCCGCCGGACCTCGTGGCGAGCGCCTGGCTCGACGGCGGCCCGCGCACGACGGTCACGGAGCTGCGCGAGGCGTCGCCGGGCATCACGGTCATCGTGCAGAGCGACGTGTCGAAGGCGGCGGGCAAGAACCTCGGCAAGTACACGCTGCCAATGCCCCCGCCGCCGAAGGCCATGAACTGGCGGGAGTGGCCGAAGTACCGCGGCCTGCCCGTCGCCCCGGACGAGTGCGTCGATTACGACCCGATGCGAGGTGCCACATGGCGAAAGTGACGAAGCCGGCGGCCCCGGACCACCTGACGATGGACCTGTTCGCGCCCGGCATGACGGCCCTGCACCGCGCCGGCCTGGGCGGGCTGGCGTGTACCCTGAAGGCCATCGAGCGGCACCACGAGGCTAGCCCGCTCTACGACGACAAGGTGCCGGGCGAGATCGTCGATGGCGAGTACCCGTGGGTCGTCGATGCGCAGTCTGTGAAGCTGCTTTTCGGCAAGCCCGAGAACGCCAGCGCGTACCTGAAGAAGCTGTTCGCGTTTGCGTTCTCGATTACCGATTCCGGCCTGATCTACTTGCCGGGGCAGCACCGGACCCGGCCGTCGGACGCCATCCTCGCTGACCTGCAAGCCGGGTTCACCCTGACCTTCCTCCAACACGGCCGGGTCCGAGCGCTCGCCAAGGAAGTCACCTCGGCGTCGTACGACCTCGGGGGGGACGGCGCGCCCGGCGTCGTCGTGGAGTACAAGAAGTGCTCCGGATTCAAGCACCAGAAGGGTTGGGAGGAACTGGTCGATAAGAAGGGTTCCCTCGTTTCAGGGTTGGTGACGGTCGATGGCCCGGTCAGCCCCGGTACCGTCATCCGCCACGTCGCCTACACGAGTACGACCGGCGTCGAGGACCCGCCGTCTCGCATGCTACCGCTGTACTTCGCGCTGGTCGGGTGCCTGTCGCTGCCGGTGAACCGCGGCGTGGCGGCGCTCATCGTGCCAGGCGTGGAAGACTTGAGGGAGTTCGTCGAGGATCGCCCGGCGATGACGCCCGACACGGCGACGGACTGCCAGATCGCGAACGCAGCCGACGGCGCGTTTCGCAGTCAGGCCCGGCTCCGGGCGAGCCACCGCCGTGACGCCGAGGTGAAGTCCCGAACCCGCCGGGCGATGGACGGCTCGGCCGTCGCGGCGTGCGAGGCGATGACCTTCACGCCGACCCCGTGGGCCAGCCAACAGAAGTCCCGCGTGGCTACGGTCTGCGTCCCCCCCGGTGACGACGCCCTCCTCGACCGCTTCGAGCGGGCGGCCAGCCACCTCCCGCCGCGGGTCGTCACCCGAGTCATCCGGGAATCGACCGGCCGCGGCAGCCAGAAGGTGACGACGGAGCGGCCCCAGTCGTTCCGTTCGGATAGCGTCGTCCGGCCGCTCATCGCCGAGAACCTTGCCCGCGGCCGCAAGTGGTACGCCGGCTTCGTCAACCTGATGACGAAGACGAACCCGGCGACCGACGCCCCCTTCCGCGACCGACTTCCCTTTGAACGAGGAGGACTGCACGCCATGATCTCGGACGACAAGATGTGGGACGAGGCCGCGGAGAAGCTGCTCGTCCAGGCCGTTCACGAGGCGATCCGCCGCCGGCGGAGCCAGATCCGCAAGGAGACCGACGGGGCGAACGCTGCCAAACTCTCGAAGGCGACCACGAACCGCTGGGAGCGGTTCGAGGAGCGGCTGCGTCTCGCACTCGCGGGGGCCAAACGCGAGGATGATGTCCGCTTCGCCTTCGTGGACCTCTTCAGCCGCGCGAAGACCGTGACCGTTCTTCGCGAGGCTGACGGATGGTGCCAAATGCTCCCCGTCGTCCGCAGAGACTGGCGACTGGCCCGTGACTTGGGTCTGCTGGCCTTGGCGAGTTTCTCCAGCCGCAAAACTGACCCGACCTTACAAGCTCCCGCCGTGACCACCCCCGAGGAACTCGACTCATGAGCCTGCACGTATTCGCTAACTTCGTGACGCCCTTCGGCACCGCTGCCAACAACCGCGCGGAGACCGAGGGCAACATCACGACCCTGCAGAAGCTGCTGTGGCAGGGCGACACCCACAGCACCGTGAGTGCCGAGGCGATCCGCTTCGCGCTGCGTCGAATCCTGGGGGGGGTCGAGAAGACCAACCGCAGTTGGGACGAGTCCATCTCCGCTAACGTCTGGAAGGAACCGCAATTCAAGGGGTGGGCGTCCGACAAGGGCGTCACGTTCATCGATGACGACCTGCTGGGCTACATGATCGCCGAGGCCGCGAAAGAAGACGGGAGTGACGACGGGAAAGGCTCGGCAAACGTCCGGCGGGCGGTGCTCGAAGTGACTCGCGCCGTCTCCCTGACGCCGTGGGCCGGCGACGTCACCTTCAACGCCGCCTCGCCGGGGGCCACGCCATCGGCGCAGAAGAAGGGCAGCAACCCCGTGCCCTACGGCACCGAGGTCCACGCCACGCGCTACCAGTACGGCGTCGCCCTCACGCCGGAGCGGCTGCGCGACAAGTCCCGCGCGGCCAAGGCCATCGACGCCCTGTGCAACCTCGGCACGGTCGCCGGCAACCACGGCCGCTTCCTGTTCGACTTCTCGCCCGACGCGGTCGTGATCCGCCTGACGCAAGACCCCGCCCCCCGGCTGCTCTACTGCTTCGACACCGACGACGACGGCAAGACGGTCCACGCCAAGACGCTCCTCCAGCGCATCAAGGCCGGGGACATCGACCCCGCCGAACTCGTCTTCGGCGTCGGTGACCTCGAGTCGAAGCTGGCCGACAGCTTGCGGGACGCCAAGGTCAAAGTCTTCGGCGTCCGCAAGGCGTGCGAGGAAGCCGTCACGCTCATCAACGCCCGACTCGCCCTCAAGGAGTGACCCCGATGCTCGGCCTCTACGTCACGGTGCCCGTCGCCTGCTTCCGCAAGGGGCTGGCGCGCGAGTACCTCGAAACCGAGCCGCTGCCGCCGCCGGCGACCTGCTACGGCTTCCTGCTCGCCCTCGTCGGCGAGACGGACCGCCGCAGGCACGTCGGCTGCCGCGTCGCCCCGGTGCTGCTCAACAAGCCGCCGACGAGTGTCGTGCTGCGCACCGTGTGGCGGGTCAAGAAGGTGCCGCTCGGCTCGTCCGGCAACACCCGCCCCGACTATCAGCAACTGCTCACCGGGGTCCGCCTGGTGATCTGGATCGACTCGTCCGAGGAGGCCGTGGGCGGGTTGGAGCGGCGCGTCAAAATGATGCTCGTCGATCCGGTCGGCTCCGGCGTCATCCGCTTCGGCGGGCTGTCGCTCGGCGAGAGCACGCACATGGTCGATGAGGTCTGCCTACTCGACCGGGTGCAGTCCCGCTTGTCCGATGAGAAGCCTCCGCTCGACGAGGGCCGGGCGTTCTTACTCGCGGACAGGGGCCGGCTGACGCTGCCGGTCTGGGTCGATCACGTCGGCTCCGCCGGCACCCGCTACGCCACCGGCGACCTCGTCGAATCGCTTCTTGCCGAGCCGCCCCCTTTCGATCGGATGCCGCGCATCTCCCCGGAGTGACTGAGCATGCTACCGCTCCCCGTCCTCGACTCGCACCGGCCGCCGGTGCGGGTCATGGCCCTCCACGCCCTGGCGTACTGCCGGCGGCTCTTCTACCTCGAAGAGGTCGAGGAACTCCGCGTCGCCGACGCCCGCGTCTTCGCCGGCCGGCACCTGCACGCCGCACTCGAGGCCGCCGCCGACGACGACGGCGAATCGACCTCGCTCGAACTCGCCTCCGACGCCCTCGGGCTCGTCGGCAAGGTCGATTGCCTCAAGCGGCGCGACGGTAGTTTCTTGCCCTATGAGCACAAGCGCGGCCGGCCGGCGCGCGGGGCGAACGAGGTGACCGAGGCGTGGCCGTCGGACCGGCTGCAGGTCGTCGCCTACGCCGTGCTGCTGGAGGAGGCGTTCGGCCAGGCGATCCCCGAGGGCCGCGTCCGCTACCACGCCGCCAACGTCACGGTGCGCGTGCCGATCGACGACGCGGCGCGGGCCGACTTACTTGAGGCGATTCAGGAGGCGCGGCGGCTGCGCGAGACGGTCGAGCGGCCGGCGGTAACCGACAACCCCCGGCTGTGCGGCAGCTGCTCGCTCGCCCCGGTCTGCCTGCCGGAGGAGGTGCGGCACGACCGCGAGCCGGAGCGCGACGTGGTGCGGCTCTTCCCCGCCGACCGCGACGGCACCACCCTGCACGTCGTCGCCCACGGCACGTCGGTGGGGGTCAGCGGCGACTCGATCGTCGTCAAGCCGCGCGACGGCCCCGAGGTCAAGCACCCGGCCCGCGGCCTCGACACGCTCTTGTTGCACGGCTTCGCGCAGGTGAGCACGCAGGCGATCCGCAAGTGCGTCGAGCACGGCATCGGCGTGCACTGGCTGAGCGTGTCGGGCTACCACACGGCGAGCTTAGTCCCCACGGCCGGGCAGGTGCAGCGGCGGGTGCGGCAGTACCAGGCCCTCGCCGACGAGCCGACCTGCCTGCGGCTGGCGAAGGCGCTGACCGCGGCGAAGGTCGAGGGGCAGTACCGGTACTTGATGCGGGCGAGCCGGGGCGACGAGGAGGCCCGCGCCGCCATCCAGAAGTCGCTGAACTGCCTCCAGCCTTTGTTGGGCGACATCCCGGCGGCCGGGGACCGCGACTCGCTGCGCGGCCTCGAGGGCGCGGCGGCCGTGCAGTACTTCGCGGCGCTGCGGCAGTTGCTCGGCCCCCAAGTTCACGACGACTTGCGCTCCGACAGCCGGTCGCGCCGGCCGCCGCAGGACCGCTTCAACGCCCTCTTGAGTTACGGTTACGGCCTCTTGCACACCGCGGTGATGCGGGCGGCGTTGGCGTCGGGGTTGGAGCCGGCGCTGGGGTTCTTCCACACCCCCCGGAGTGCGGCCTACCCGCTCGTACTCGACCTTATGGAGCTGTTCCGCGTCACGCTCTGGGACATGCCGCTGGTCGGCTCGCTGAACCGGGGCCAGTGGGACCCGGCCGCGGACTTCGCGGTGACGCGCGCCAAAGTCTGGCTCTCCGAGGCCGGGCGGAAGAAGGCGATCGGGCTGTTCGAGGGCCGTCTGCAGGAGACCTGGAAGCACCCGGTCTTGAACTACTCGCTGAGTTACGCCCGGAGCGTCGAGCTGGAGGCCCGGCTGCTGGAGAAGGAGTGGACCGGCGAGCCGGGCCTCTTCGCCCGCAGCCGGCTCCGCTAACCGGGGGTGTGACGTGACCGACGCGAAGTGGTGGCTGGTCTGTTACGACGTGCGCGACGACAAGCGGCTTCGCAAGTGCGCGAGGCACATGGAGGGCTACGGCCACCGCATCCAGTACTCGATCTTCCGCTGCTGGATGACGGCCCGCGAGGCCGAGCGGCTGCGGTGGGAGCTGACGGAGAAGCTCGACCCGGCCGACGACGTGCTGCTGATGCCGCTGTGCGGCCGGTGCGTGGACGGCATCGTGGGCATTCACGGCACGGCCCGCCCGGCCGAGTGGACGGACGAGCCGCCTCGCCACACGATCGTGTGACGGGAGTCACGCACCGGAGCCGGTTCGGCGTCGGCGGAGGCGAATCGGCCGGAACCCTGGACTTCCAGGCCGGTTGCGATCTTTGACATCTCGTCGAGGTGCGTGACCGCTACGAAAGCTGGGGGACCGGGCTGTTTTTCGCCCGTCTCGACCTTCACGCTCGGAGCATCGCAAGTATCCTGACGAGGTCCGTGAAAGAGGGCATCAAAACTGTAGCAGGTGTCAGGGTTTACGAAGCGGCTGGTGGAGCTATCAGTGTCGCCGCAAGGCGTTGAGCACGCGGCCCTGTGGTGCAGGGAGTACCTGACGCTGGCGTGGAGCTATCAGTGTCGCCGTAAGGCGTTGAGCACGATTACAACGGCAAACCCCTCGACGTTGGCGGCATCGGTGGAGTTATCAGTGTCGCCGCAAGGCGTTGAGCACGCGGGGGGCACGTCGCACCCCGCGCCCGCGACGCCCGGTGGAGTTATCAGTGTCGCCGCAAGGTGTTGAGCACTGCTGCTGGAACGCCGCCTCGCGGCCCCTGGCCCCCACTCCGCGTACATCCGGTTGTGCAGGCCGTCCACGCTCGTCATCCCCATCGGGTGACGCCGGCGCGGGTCCCGCCACCGCTCCGCCGCCACCCGCCACAGCCTTACCTCCCCGATCCCGTACTCGACCGCCACCCGCTGCCGGCCCACCCGACAGTCCCCGGCCCTTTGACGCAACGTCAGCACGCCCCCCCTCGGCTTCCGCCGCGGCGTCTCGAGGCCCGCCCCCAGGTACGCCGTACCCCCGTACCCGGTCGCCCTCACCGGGACCGCCACCCCGATCCGGTCGAACACCTTCTCGTCGTGCGCCCAGCCGGGGAACGTCCGGGGGGCCGACGCGGCCCGCACCTTCCGCTCCGCGGCCCCCGACCCGGCCGCTTGCGAACCCGCACCACCACTTGGGTCTTGGGCGTGTGCCGCCTCTTCTCGGGCGAGTGGAACCGCTTCCGGCCCCGTGCCGGCCGGTCGGTCGGCCGCTCGGCGGCGTCGAAGCACAGCTCGCGAACCTCGTCGGCGGCTAGGGCGACCTTGCGCTCGGGGATGCGGCAGACGCCGGCGAGCGGCGGCTCCGTGCGGCGGTTGCAGCGTCGGATGTCGCTGGCGTCCGGCGCGAACAGGAAGTCGAGGGAGGCGTGGGGGGACGTAGGTGCGGGAATAGATCAGGAGCATGAGCCGGCGGGCGGCAGGGCCGACTTGCGGCCGGACGTCTGCGGGTCTCGAGGAGGCGGTCGGAGTGGCCCGTGCCGATCAACTCCGAGGAGCGGCAAATTCGCGGCGACTCGAGTGCTGACCGGGGTAACGGCCTCGGACGAGGCGACACGAACCGGCATCGGCCGTTCTCAAAGATCGGTGCCTGTCTCTGAGTCGGGCCGGCTTCCGACCCTCTGCATGGTTGGGTGAATCCGGACACCGTCGCGACGGCGAAGCCTTGCCCTGTGTGACAAGGCCTACAGGGGTCACAACTCCGCCACTCGATCGACCCAACTTTCGTCGGCCTTCGCCCGCAGGGAACGCCCACGCGAAGGCCGTCCCTCTGAAGTGTCCCCCCGTCTCGATCAAGTGCCGGCCATTCGGAATGTTCGGACATCTATTCTTGATAAACGTCTCACAAGCCCTCCCACTCTGACACGACCGCTGTAACGCGAATCGTGTGCCCCCGACGGTTCGGCCGAATTGGGTAAGAGCATTGGCGTGCCGAGGCAGGAGCCGCTTCCGGCCGCGACCAGTTCGGCGGCGAGAGGAGGAGGTTTCGTCGCGATGCGATTTCGGGTGAGGGTGCGAGACGCGGAAACGGGGGCCCGCGTGATCGAGGTGGAGGCGCGGCGGCAGGCGGAGACCCGCCGGCTCGCCCGGCTGAAAGTTGGCCGAGCAGCAGGCCGGGCACGGGTGCGAGTTCCAACGGATCGATGAACTCGGGGTCATCGTCAACCCCGGCTGCCTGGCCGCGCTGTTCGGCAGCCGCGGTGAGTTGAGTTGGTACTTCGTCGTGACGCTCCGATGCCCGGTCTAGCCGAGACGACACGCCCTCGGGCGTGACGCGCCGCCCCAAGCGACCCCACGAGACGCCCTTGGGCGACGCGACCTCAGCGGGACCGTCGCCACAGCAGCAGCAGGGCCGCGAAGCCGACCAGCGGTGCCCACCCGACCAGCGCGATGCCCAGGTCGTAGGAGTGCGTGGCGTCAATCTCGCGGCCGAACCACTTGTGCGTCGGCGCGGAGATCAGCCAGCCGAGCGACGCCAGCAGGCCGCTGACCTTGCCGACGTGCTGCCGCCCGAGGTCCTGGCTGAAGGAGTAGTAGCAGGGGAACAGGCCGAGCGTGCCCGCCGCGACGAGCAGCAGCACGCCGAGCAACGCCGGCCCCTTCGGCAGCAGGGCGGCGACGGTCGTGAGGGACGCCAACGCGGCGCAGAACCCGAAGACGAGCACGCGCGCCCGGTGGCCGTCCCAGCCGCGCCGCGCCAGGAGGGCTACGGCGGCCCCGGCGAGCAGGCAGCCCGCGTCCGCGGCGACGAAGTAGGCCGAGTTGAAGTAGCGGGCGGCGGTGTCGGAGTAGCCGCGGCCATACGCCGGGTCGGCGAGGAACAGCAGCAGCCACGCCCGCAGGAGTTGCCACGTCGTGTTGATGGCGACGACGGCGACCAGGAGGGCCGCGAACCGCAGGCTCAGGACCGCCCGCCAGAGTGGCTCGACGGCGACCGCGTCGGCGGGCACGTCCGACAAGTCGCGGCTGCGGACCAGGAGGAACCAGCCGGCGATCCAGGCCACGCCGACGAAGCCGACGAGGACGAACGGGCCGCGCCAGACCCCCGGCGCGGTCGAGTCGCCGACGAGCGCGTTGACCGCCAGCGGCGTGAGGATCGCCCCGATCGCCGCGCCGCTCTGGAGCACGCTGTTGCCCAGCGTGCGGTCCCTCTCCGCGAGCAGCCGCTGCGTCGTCCGCACGGCGCAGGGCCAGTGCCCCGCCTCGAAGAACCCCAGCGCGGTCCGGCACAGCAGCAGCTCTTCGTACGACCCCGCGAACCCGGTCAGCACGCCGACCGACGACCACGCCAGCAGCACGGCCGGGTAGAGCCAGCGGACGTTCAGCGCGTCGGCGAGCAGCCCGAAGGCGAGCGACCCGGCCGCGAAGGCCAGGCCGAAGGCGGTTTCGAGGCCGCCGTACTGCTCCTTGGTCAGCCCGAAGTCCGCGACGATGCGGGTCGAGAGGGCCGACAGCGTCTGGCGGTCGAGGTAGTTGATCGTCGTCGCCAGCAGCAATAGCCCGGCGACGACCCACTTCCAGGACGGGGGGCGGGGGTTCGTCATCCGCCCCAGCCCGTGCCGTCCCACGCGACCACGCGGTCGAGCATGGCGGCGACGCCCCCGGCGAAAGTCGAGAAGAGGACTTCGCCCTTGTCGGCCGTTGCGGCGCGCGGGTCGCCGATGTGCCCCGGCCCGGAGCGGTCGGGCATGACCCAGCCCCGGCTCGCCGGCTCGAAGCCGTTGCCGAAGGGCACGCTCTCGACCGCCGACACGTCGCCGACGAGGTCCGGGCGGAGGCGGAGCATCATCGAGGTTTCCCACTCGCAGGCGTGGCCCATCTGGCTCTGGACGAAGCCACCCCCAGGGGGCGGCGACGCCAGGTTCCAGTAGGTCGCGAAGAGCAGTAACTGCCCCTTGCGGGCGCGGTGCCGCTGCCGCGTCTCGTAAACGGCCTGCCGGCCGGGCACGTCGTTGCCGCCGTGGCCGTTGACGAAGAGCAGGCGGTTGAAGCCGTGGGTGAGGAAGTTTTCGAGGAGCCCGTTGAGCGCGTCGAGGTAGACGCGCGGCGGGGCCGAGAGCGTGCCGGGGAAGTCGAGGTGGTGGTCCGAGTTGCCGAGCCACTGCAGCGGGGCGAACACGGCCGCGTCGCGGAACCGGGGGAGGCCCGCGACGCGGTTCACGACCTCCCCGCAGAGCAGGCTGTCGGTGAACAGCGGCATGTGCCGGCCGTGCTGCTCGAGCGCCGCCACGGGGAAGACCACAGGCGTCTGCCGAGGCAGCGCCTCGACGGCCGGCCAACTCAGTTCGGCGAGGTTCACGTCCGGGCCTCCGCCAGTCGGTACGCAGCTCGGCAAGGCTACGGCGGCCGACGCGTTCGTCAAGTCTCGCCGCTCAGCGCACCGTCACGAATTCGTGGTGGTTGAACAGCGCGAGGACGAGGCCCTCGCGGCGGCCGGCGGGCGGGGCGTCGCGGCCCAGGAAGGCGACGCACTCGGCGTGCTCCGGGGCCGTCGGCGGCCGGCCGATCACGCGCACGAATGCCGCGGCGGCGAACGCCGCGCCGTCGCCGGCGTCCGCGCCGAGTTGCCGGGCCAGCTCCTTCGCCATCGCCGCGCTCAGCGGGCTGTTCACCAGCGCGAGCGCCTGCTGCGGGACGATGCTCTCGCGGCGCTGGTAGCACTCGGTCACCCCGGCCCCGTCGAACAGTTGGAGCAACTCCATCTGCTTCTCGTGGGCGTGGCGGAAGTACAGGCTGCGGCGGAACACGGTCAGCCCCGACGCCGCGTCGAGTTCCGGGCCGCCCGCCGCGGGGTCGAGCTTCCCGGCCACGAACAGCAGTTGGTCGCGGACGGCCTCGGCTTCGAGGCGGTGCGGCGGCACCCGCCAGAAGTACGCGTTGTCCCGGTCGGCCGCGAGGTTGTTCGCGTCCGGGGTGGACGACTGCCGGTAGGTCCGGCTCGTCACGATCAGCTTGTGCAGGCGCTTCATCGACCACTTCGACTCGACGAACTCGGCGGCCAGCCAGTCGAGCAGGGCCGGGTGGTTCGGCCGGCGGCCGTTCTTGCCGAAGTCGAACACGCTGGGGACGAGCGGTTGGCCGAAGTGCCGCATCCAGATGTGGTTGACCGCGACGCGGGCAGTCAGCGGGTTAGCGGGGTCGGTCAGCCAGCGGGCGAACGCCAGCCGACGGCCGGTACTCGCGCCCACCGGCTTCACGTCCGGGAACGCCAGCCCGAGCGCCGCCGGCACGCCGGGCGCTAACGGCCGCGACTTGTCCGGGCTGCGCTCGTCGCCGCGCGCGTAAAGGTACGTCGGCACCTTAGCGTCGGCGTCGTAGGCGCGGGCGAGGCCGGCTTTCTTGAGGTCCTTCTCGCCGCCGACGGGGTCGATGCGGACGCGGTGCGGCTCGAACACCGCCCGCACCTGGTAGTACTCGGTCTGCTTGATGGGGTCGTACAGGTGGTCGTGGCAGCGGGCGCAGCCGATCGTGACCCCCTGGAAGGCGAGGAAGGTGTGATCGACCACGTCCGTCATCCACTTCTCGCGGCTCGACTTGAAGTTGCGGGCCAGGTAGCCCGTGGCCCGCAGCGTGTCGGGGTCGGCCGGGGCGAGTTCGTCGCCGGCGAGCATCTCGCGCACCATGCGGTCGTAGCCGGCGTCGGCGTTGAGGCTCTCGACGATCCAGTCGCGCCAGCGCCAGACGTGCGGCTGGCTGTCGCGGATGTCGTTACCGCCGCTCCAGCCGGCCGAGTCGGAGTAGCGCCACACGTCCATCCAGTGCCGGCCCCAGCGCTCGCCGTACCGCGGCGACGCGAGCAATTCGTCGATCACTTTTTCGTAGGCCGCGGCGGACGGGTCGCGCTCGAACGCCGCCGCCTGGGCCGGCGTTGGCGGCAAGCCGACGAGGTCGAGGTGGACGCGCCGTAGCAGCGTCCGGGGGTCGGCAGGCGGCCGCGGCGTCAGTTCGTGCTCGGCGTGGCCCTCGGCGACGAAGGCGTCGAGGGGGTTGGCCGCCCAGCCGGTCGCGTCCTCGGGCACGGCCGGCCGCGTCACCGGCGCGAACGGCCGCCACGGGTACGACGCCAGGAAGCGCCGGTACTTGGCGAGCGTCTTGTCGCAGGCCCGCACCTCCGCGTCCGTCGGCTTGTCGTCGGGGTCGCCGGGGAAGTGCCCGGTGAGGACTTCGACCAGGTTCGGCACGCCGTCGCCGTCGGCGTCCTCCGCAGCGACCGCGTCGAACCGGGCGGCGATGTCGGTCGGCTTGCCGGCGGCCTTGAGCGACCGGCGGGCCTCTTCGAGTTGCTCCCCGAAGGCGTTGCGCGGCTTGTCTTCGTTGGGGCCGGTGTCGCCCGGCGCGTGGCACAGCCGGCAGTCGTTGACCCGCGCGGCAAGGTACGGCCCCAGGTGGCCGGCGAGGGCCTGCTTGTGGGCCGGCTTGGCGACCGCGGCGTCCGCCAGCAGCGCCGCCAGCGCGATCGCAAGTACAGGCCGAGTCATGTGCGATTCCTCGGGGGCGTTGAAGCCGTTCTCGTGAAGGCGTGGCGGTTCCAGGCCCAGGGCTGAGGCGCAGGCCGGGCACCCACGAGGGGTGCCCCTACGGGTCGCCTGCGGGGGAGCCGAAGGCCGACCGTTCGCCGGCGCAGCCGGATTCTTGTAGGGGCACCCCTCGTGGGTGCCCGGCGTTGACAACGCCTGGGCCGGAGGTGCCCCCGGCTACTCTACCCGATGATGCCGGCGATCGGCTTGCCGAAGTCGATTTCGAGGCGCTTACGGCCCGGCACTTCGAGCTTCCGCGGGTCCAGGCCGAGTTGGTGCAAGACTGTGGCGTGGATGTCGGTGACGTAGTGCCGGTCCTCGACGCCGTGGAAGCCGATCTCGTCGGTCGCGCCGTGGACGACGCCGGCCTTGATGCCCCCGCCGGCCAGCCAGACGCTGAACGCCTGCGGGTGGTGGTCCCGGCCGTCGCCCTCCGCGCCGGGCGAGCGGCCGAACTCCGTGGCCCATACGACCAGCGTGTCCTTCAACATGCCCCGCTGCTTCAGGTCGGCGAGCAGCCCGGCGATCGGCTTGTCGGTCTGGGTCGAGAGCTTCGCGTGGTTCTCCTTGATCTTGGCGTGGGCGTCCCAGTCGCCGCCGCCGCCGCCGCCGTGGAACACCTGCACGAAGCGGACGCCGCGCTCGACTAAGCGGCGGGCGGTCAGGCAGGTCGTGCCGAAGGGGGCCGTCTCGGGCCGGTCGAGGCCGTACAGCGCGCGGGTCTCGGCCGACTCCTTCTCCAGCGACAACGTCTCCGGGACGGCGGCCTGCATCTTGAACGCGAGTTCGTACGACTTGATGCGGGCCTGCACCTGCGGGTCGTCGGGGTAGTCGATGCCGGCGAGGCGGTTGAGCCGGCCGATCAGCCCGAACTCGTCGGCCTGCTCCTTCGGGGTCTTGCCGGGCATCGGCCGGCCGAACGGCAGCGGGGCCGCGCCGCCCAGGTTCAGCCGGACCCCGGCGTGCTCCGGCCCGAGGTACGCCGCCCCGTGGGCCCAACTGCCGCCGCAGCAGTCGCCGGGCGGTGCCCCCAGCACGACGTACTCCGGCAGGTCGTCCGCCAGCGCCCCGAGGCCGTAGCAGGCCCACGAGCCGAGCGTCGGGAACGCCCCCTCGCGCACGTGCCGGCCGGTGTGGAATTGCAGCATCGCCCCGTGGTCGTTGTCCGTCGTCCAGACCGAGCGCACCACCGCCAGGTCGTCGGCCATCGCGGCGGTGTGCTTCCACCAGTCGGCCGCCAGCAGCCCCGACTTGCCGTACCGGGCGGTGCCGCAGTTCAGCGCCATGAGCGTCTTGCGGTTGCCGTGCTTCGGGTTCCCCTCGACCACGTCCTTCTTCTCCGCCTTCACGGCGTCGGCGAACGGCGTGTCGGCGATCGACTTGCCCGCGTACTTGTTCAGGGCCGGCTTGGGGTCCCAGCTCTCGAGGTGCGACACGCCGCCGCACAAGAAGATCCAGATGACGTTCTTGGCCTTGGCCGGGTGGTGCGGGCCACTCTCCGGGCTGGACTTCGGGTCGGCGGCGGCCCCGTCGCGGGCGAGCATCGCCCCGAGGGCCAAGCCGGTGAAACCCAGGCCGGTGTCCGCGAGGAACGAGCGGCGGTTCATGAGTCCCCTTCCAACGGGCAATCCATCGTGGCCACCAGGGCGTCCAGGCGGGCGACGCGGACGAGGTCGTCGGTGTCCACCCACTCGGTCGTGGCGCACGCCGCCGGCCAGAGCCGAGTCCGCGGACTGGAAGGTCCCGACGAGGGGGTCGGCCGTGTCCAGCCGGAAGGCGTCCTTCGTCAGCCGCGTCTCGACCCCGATCACTGTACCAGACTCGGTGGCGAGGCCGGCACCCAAGTCCCGGAACTCGCGGTCGGCGTCGGCGAGCCGGCGTCCCCCGCGGGGCGGCGCGGGTGTGGCCCTACGTGAGCCGAGTCGCGGCTCAGTCGTCGGAGTCAACGACCTCGGCCTTCGCGGCCCCCGCCTTGAGCAGCGTGACAGACTTTTCCGCGTCCGCCTTGGCTTTGTACCCCTCGCTCGACGCGGCCACCACTTGCCCGTTGGCCGCCTTCAGCCGCCAACGGTACTCCTTCTTCGCGTCCTCGTAAAACTCGTAGGTCAGTTTGGCGTCGGTGGCGGACTTCTGGACCAGACCGACCCCACGCTTGGCGTCCGCCTTGGCCTTGTAGCCCTGCCCGCCGGTGGCGAGCGTCGCCCCGTTCGCGGCCTTGAGCCGCCAGCGGAACTCGCCCGCCTTGTCGGCGTACACCTCGAACTTGAGCGGCTTCGCTTCCGGCTCGTCGGCGCGGACGGCGGCACCCCAATACGGTGCGGCGAGGAGAGCCGCGAGGCAGAAGACGCGGGCAGTCGTGGTCACGGTCGTCCCTCTAAGTAATAGGTCGCTCAGGCCAGCCCGAAGCAAATCCCACGCCGCGGGTCGCCCCCGTGGCCGGCCTCCCGCAACTCCGGCGGCATCTTCGCGTCACGTCTCGGCGGAGGGTGCCGGCGAACTCGCGGCAATCATAGATCCGGTGCCGGTAAACCGGCGACCTCCCAAAATCTGAGCCAACTCGCCGGGAAGCGGGACTTGAACAGCTTCCAGTGCGGCTCGCGCAGGGTCTCCGGGTACTCGGCGGCCAGCTCGCGGACGCACTTCTCGGCGCTGGGGTATCCGTAGCGGGCGGCGAGTGTGAAGTAGTGCAAGCCGAAGTGCCGCTGCACCAACTTGCCCCCGACAAAGTCCGGGGAGGCCATCATGTGTTCCGGGATGTCCCCGTCCATGTACAGCGCCGCCGCCCAGTAATACGCGCGGGGGTTGGCGTACTCGGCGGCCTGCAGCGCCAGTCGGGCCGCCTCGTCCGCGTCCTTCTTGACGACCCTGCCGCCGGCCCGCCACAAGCTCATGAGGACCAGTCCGCCGGAGTCGTTGAGCGCGATCGCCTGGTCGCAGTGCTTGCGGGCCTCGGCGTAGTTAGGGGCGAGGCCGAGGACGCCGGACTCGCTCATGCAGGCCAGGACGATGTAGCCCTCGCCGCACTCCTGGCTCGCGGAGAGTCTCGCGAGTTCCCGCGCCCGGTGCAAGTCCTTCTTGAGGCCGAGGGACAGGGGTAAGTCGTCCTTGAGCACCCCGGTACTGAGTTCCTGGGCGAGCCACCCCTGGGCCAGGGCGTCGCCGGCGCTCGCCGCCAACTCGAGCCACCGCGTCGCCTCGGAGGTGTTGCGGGTGTTTTTGTACCACGAGTAGACGGTCGCGACGAAGCGCTGACTCTCGAGGTGGCCGGCGTGCGCCTCGGGCAGGGCGATTCGTAACGCCGACTGGGGGTCGGGGACGATGTCGGGGAAGCTAAGCTCCCCAGGGATGTAGCCGAGGCCCAGGTAGGCCTCGAAGAGTCGGCCCCGCCGCACGCCCGCGGCGGCGGCCCGGCCCCAGTCGGCGCGCGCGCCCGCGTAGTCGCCGGCCCGCGACCGCTCCATGCCCGTCTGGAGGAGGCTGATGGGGAAGCCCTGGGCCGCGGCCTCGCGGATCAGGGCGTCGCCCGCCGGCCGGTTCACCGGCACCCCCTCCCCGCGCCAGAACGCCCGCCCCATGACGTGCTTGCCGGCCGGCGTGCCGGTCTGGTAGGCCGACCGCGCCAGCCGGCCGGCGTCGTCCGCGCTCTTCGCCACGCCGAGCCCCTGCGAGACGCAGTAGTAGAGCGCCGCCATCCCCAGCGGCTGGCCGAGGGCGGCGGCCTGGTCGTACTTGCGGTACCGCGCCTCCCACGCCGCGGCCCGCGCCGGGGCGTCCACGCCGTAGCGGTACTCGGTCCCCTCGAACGCCGCGACGACCTCCGCCTCGCTCACCTCCAGGTTCGCCCGCTTGAGCCACCCGGACGCGACCGACCGCAGCGCCGCCGCGTCCGGCGGGAGCCGGTTGGCGCGGGCCATCTCGTCCACCACGCGGCGCACCTCGGCGTCGTCGAGCGCGTCCGGCAGGAAGATGAACTCGCCGCTGCCGGGGCCGAAGTGGTTCAGCTGCGGGGTCATGGAGCGGTTCGACTCGCGCACGACCTGCTCCCGGACGCGGACGAACACGTCGGTGGCGCTCGCCGCCTCGGGGCTGTCGAGGGCCTGCAAGAGCGCCTGGGTGAAGACGCCGTGCTGCCGGCGGCCGTCGCCGACCGCCGCCTGGGACTGGGTGGTGGCGGCCAGCACCGTGCGCGACGGCTGGGTGGCCAGCTCCTGCAAGTCCCAGCGCGCGGCCAGCCCGCCGCGGCGGCCCATGAACCCGCTGCAGCACGCGTCCGCCACGACCACGACGTGCCGGGCCGCGAGCGCGTTCGCCCGGTCGAGCAGCCCCTGCATGTCGATCCCCTGGGCCTGCCAGCGGGCCGGGTCGGAGCCGTCCTCGAGCTTGAGGTCGGCGTCGTGCGGGATCAGGTAGCCCGCCCGCTTGCCGTCGCCGAGGTTCACGACCTGGCCGTGCCCGGCGAAGAAGACCACGAGGGCGTCGTCCGGCCCGAGCGACGCGCCGACCGCCTCGAGCGTCCCGAGGACCCGCGCCCGAGTGGCGTCCTTGCCGAGCAACAGGTGGGTCGTGAAGCGGTAGCGGTCGCGCAACACCTCCGCGACCGCCTGGGCGTCCCGCTCCGCCGAGAGGGTCGCCGGCAGCCCGTGGCCGTAGGTCTCGATCCCGACGCACACGGCGTGCGCCGCCCGGTAGACGTGCGGCTTCCGGCCGGGAGGCTTCGCCCCGGCACCGGCCGGCCGGACGGCGAGGTCGCGCCCCGGCACCGGCACCGGCCCCGGCGCGGCGTGACGCCACACCAGCGCGGCGGACCCGCTGAGGGCGACGGCGAGGAGCAGGGGCAGGGCGAGCTTGCGCATCGGTCGGCTCCTCCGGGTCAGGGGGCGGGGGCGAAGTCGGCGACGGCCGTTGCGACGCGGCGGTAGTGGTACTCGCCCAGCCGCAGCCGCAGGAACGCCTCGAGCGCGGCGGCGTCGGCGGCGTCGGGGTGCGCCTTAGCCCACTCGTCGGCCGCGTCGCGGACTGCGTCCTGGGACGGCGTCTCGGTGACGACGACCACCGCCCGCGCCCCCGGCGAGCGCGGCAGCACCGCCGTACTCGCGGGCTTGCCGGGGCCGACCGCCAGCGGCCCTGCCCCCAGCCCCGGCGACACCAGCGGCCGCCGGCCCGGCGTCAGCAGCACGACGGTGGCGAAGCCGTCGAAGCGGCTGCCCACGTCCGCCACGAGTGGCGGCTCCTCCGCCCCGCGGGTGACGCCGGGGCGGAACGCCAGCGTGGCCACGTCGGCCCCCGCGCCGACGCGCCCGAAGCCCCACAGCCCCAGCCCGCCGAGGAGCACGCCCGCGGCGAGGCTGACCGCGACCGCCCACGGCCCCCCCCGGCCGGCCGGCCGACCTGGGGGGGCCGTGGGCACCGCGGCGCGCGGCTCACTCGCCTCGTGCATCGCCGCCGTCCACTGCTCGGGGACCAGCTCGTCGATCGCGTCGTACAGGTCGAAGAGGGCGTAGGGGTTGAGTACGAGCCGGGCCAACTCGGCGTCGTCGAGCGTGGCGAGGCCGCCGTCGGCGACGGCGACCACCCGGCCGTCCTCGAGCGGCGTGGCGTGCGGGAAGCCGGCCGGCGGCGCGTCGGGCAGGGCGGCGGCCCCGTCCCAGCGGTCGCGCCGCGGCCGCGGCAGCCGCAGCGGCGTCGCGTACCACTCGCTCAGGACGGCGACGTGCGCCTGCAGCGCGTCGAAGTCCACCAGCGCCCGCCGCAGCCACGCCTCGGCCTCGGGCCGGCGGCCGGGCGGCAGGGCCGGCGCGCCCCGGCGGTCCGCGTCGAACGCCGCGCGGATCAGTTCCACCGGCAGGGGGGTCAGGGTTGCGCTCATGGCGCGGTCCTCGGGGTCAGGGGGGAGGCGACGCCGGACGGGAACAGCGGGAACGGGGAGGCGACCTCGAAGCCGGCGGCCCCCTTGGGCAGTCGCGCGCACAGCGCCTCGTAAGCTTGCAGCGACCGGCACCGGGCCGCCACGGGGTCGAAGTCGGCGCGACCGGGGTGCCTCAGCTCGAGCACCCGCGCCGCCTCGTCGTCGCACAACTGATCGACGTAGCGCAGCCGCAGCACGCGCCGGTCGTCGTCGCCGAGGCGCTCGAACGCCACCTCGACTTGCTCCAGCGGGAAGAGCAGCCGCAGCGCCTCGCGGTACAGCACCACCCGCAGCCAGCGCGAGAAGTGCGGCCCGGTGCGGAAGTAGTCCGGGTGCTGCTGCAGGTAGACGCCGATCTGCTCGGCCCGCCCCAGCCCCTGGCCGAGGAGCCGCTCCTCGAAGCCGCGCAGCACCGGGTACTGCCGCAGCCGGCCGCGCACCTGCAACGCGGCGTCGTCGCCGTACATCGTGAACCACTTCGGGAATTGGATCGGCCACATGCCCCACACCTCCGGGAAGTTCGCCAGCCTCGCCCCAACCGTCACCCGCCCCAGCCGTCGCCCACCAGCCCGGCCCGCAGCACTTTGAGGGCGCCGTCGCGGCGGCGCTTGACCCAGAGCCGCCCGGCGTTCGCGCTGCGGCCCGCGGGGGCCAGTCGCGCGGCGATCTCGTCGAGCGTCCGGCCCTCGACGTAGCTGAGCCGCAGGATGGCGCGGCCCGTCTCGCAGTCGAGCCGCGCCAGTAACTGCTCCCACTCGGGTCGCCGCTCGCCCGGCTCGCCGGCCGCGGCCTCCGCCGGGAGCGGCCGGTCGCGCCGCAGCCGCCGCAGCGCGTCGATGGCGAGGTTGATCGCCGTCCGCGTCGCCCAGGCCCGGAAGTGGCCCTCGTCGCGGAACTCGTGCGCCAGCGAGCGGGCGAGCGCCTCGGCGGCGGCCTCCTCGGCGATCTGCTCGCGTAGCCCCGCCGGCACCCCCCAGTTGCGGCAGCGGAGCCAGACCGCCCGCTGCGGCAGGCCAGCGCGGTGGGCGGACTCGACGTAGGCGTTCACGCGGCCTCCCGGTCGGGTCACTCGTCGATGCGATACGCAGGCTTTGGCTTCGGCGGCACCGGCGGCACCGGCCCCTCGGCGGGCGCGGCGGGCGCGGCGGGCGGCGGGTTGGGGTTCATCCACGTCACCGTGACGCCCCCCTTCCCGTTCTTGTCCTGCAACTCCACCGTGTCGCCCGCGCCCAGCGACCAATGGCCGGTGAAGGTTCTGTTTCCCACGCCGTTCTCGATCGTGACGGTGCATTCGTGGGGCAGCCAGTTCAGGTCGCCGCAACGGAACTCCGGCTTGATCACCCAGTCCCGTGCCCCCATCGGCCTCATCAGAGCCGCTTTCTTGCGTTGAACGCTCTTGCCGTCGCGGCTCAGGAACTCGAGACTGACGTTATCGTGGGGGATGATCGAGAGGTCCGGGAAAGTGACCCGGAACTGCCAGCTCGGCGAGTTCCGCGTCCGGTCGATCCACGCGAGTTCGCCTTGGCAATACCGCGACGCCTCGCCGTCCGGGCCGGCGGCTTTGAGTTGCTCCAAGGCGGTGGTCAGTGCGCCCTCGATGGCCTGCCGCTCGTCGCGGAGCCTCTGGGGCGTCATCTCGAAGTTCTCGGGCCTGTCGCCGAGGTGCTTGCGGAACTCGACGAGTCGGAGTTTGCAGGCTTTGACGTCGGTCGCGGTCGCGTAGCCCCGGATCGGCCGCGCGGCCACCTCGAAGCCGCCCTTGGCGGCGGGGTGTTGCACGTCGAGGGCCGCCAACCTGTTCGCCTGCTCCGTCGCCGACTTGGTGGCGACGGCGAGCGACTGCACGTCGGGGCTGTTGCCCGACTTGTCGCGGTCACTCACCCACTTCTGCACGAGCTTCGGCAGTACGACGCCGCAAATCTCGGCGTGACGCCTGGGGACGTACTTGGCGTACCGGGCGCTGCCGAGTTCGCTGACGACGCCTTCCAGGTTGCCGAGGGCTTGCAATTCGCCCGTCAACCTGTCCAACTGCCCCTCCGTGACCTCCTCCGGCGGGGGTAACGCCCCGCCGGCCGGTGCGGGCAGCTTCTCGGGCTTCGGCCCGTCGCCGCCCGCGTGCTCCGCCGTTTGCCGCGCGATCGCCAGGCCGACCGCGGCCATCAGTACCAGCGCGGCCGCCCCGAGGGCCAACTTGACGCCGCCCTTCGCGGGGCCGGCCACCGGCGCGTCGGCCCCAGTCGTCGCGCCGGGGAGGGTGGTCGCCGCGTGCCACGGCAGCCGGAGCGCGGCGTCCTGCCCGGCCAGCGCCGGGGGGGGCAGCCCCGCCAAGAGTTCGCGGAGTCGGTCGGCCTCCGCCGGAGTCGGGGGGGCACTCAGGACCGCGACGCGGAGCAGCACCAGGCGGCGGCCCTGCCGGTCCTGGCGCACCTCGGTGTCGTCGGTGCGGACGCCGACGAGCGTGAGGCCGCGGCCGGCGACCTCGACGGGGCCGACGGGGCCGGGGTCGCCGCCGGCCAGGCCGCGCAGCGCGTCGCGCGTCTCACGCCAGACGGGGTCGAGGTCCGGGTGGTACGCCCAGCCCTCGCCGCCGCCGCGGAACCAGCGGTGAACCAGCACGGGGGTGAACATGGGTCACTTCCTCCGGTAGTCGGGCAGAGTCGGCACAGTCGCCGCGGGGCCGCAGTCGAATTTGAGTACGAGTTCCTTGCCGTCGTAGGCGAACTTCAAGCCGCTCTCCAACTCGGCCGGCTGGAAGACCTCTCCCGGCACCGCGAGCGGCCCGGTGTTGGGGTAGACGTAGCGGCCCCCGTACCCGTTCCGGTGGAGGAGGACGAGGAGCGGCCCGCAGGCACCGGGCGTGTACTTCAAGTCCGTCGCCGCGAGCTGAAGTACGCTCATATCGACGGTCACGCCGTCCGAGGCGTAGGTCGTGTGCCTGCGCTCCGTCTCGGGGCCGCCTCCGCCCTTGAAGGCGTCCAAATCGGCGGCCCCACTCACGACGATCGAGTATCCGCTGCAGACCGACTTGAAGATGTTGTTGTCGTACAGAAAGTGCCCTTTCGGCACGAACATGGATTTGAGGCGCATCGGGTAGGTGCGGCCGTCGGCGAAGGCGTCGAGCCACGCCTTGGCTTGCGCCGCCTCGGCCTGCATCGCGGGGCTGCGGCGGTGCGGCGAGCCGGGGCGCACCTCCAGGCGGAGCAGGTAACTGCTGACCAGGCCGCGGGCGGCCAGGAGCGCCGCGGCGGCGCGGCCGGCCTTGGCGTCGCGCAGCGCCCGCTGGGCCTCGCCGTAGGCCATCGCGTCGGCGTCGGCGAGCGCGGCCTCGGCCAGCCGCTCGAGCGGCGCGGCGAACCGGTCGAGGTCGTACGCGGCGGCGCGGAACGCGTCGAAGAGGTCGAGGTGGGCCAGGCACTTCTGCGGGGTGAAGCGCTCGCCGGCCGCGGCCAGGTTCAGCACGCGGAAGCGCTCGTCGTCGGCGGCCACCTTGCGGCCGCCGACCGCCTCCGCCGCGCGGCGGGCGTAATACGGGGCCGGCGCGCCCTTCAAGTAGCGCGACCACGCCGTCACCGCCTCGCCGTGGCTGCCCGCGGCCGCGAGGCGGGCGTCCTCGGCGAGTGCCGCGTTGTACCCGTCGAGGCCGGCGGCGTCGGAGACCTGCGCGAGCTGGTTCGCGGCGAGCGCGGCCCGCCAGTCCTGCCCGCTCTTGCGGCCGCCGTGCCCCTCGCCGAACGCCCGCACCGCCCCCTCGACTCGCCGCAGCGCCTCCAGGCGGAGCGGCGGGTCGAGGGCGTCGAGCCCGTCGCGACTTGCCGCGATGGCGTTCCACGCCAGCATCTCCTCGTGGTCGCGCACGGCCTCGCGGTCGCGCAGCATGTCGCTGCGCAGGCGGTCGCAGTGCGGCGCCGACAGGACCGGCCCGTACCAGGCGAGCAGGCCGGCCGCCTCCGCGACTCGGGTGCCGGCCTTCTCATCGCCCTGCCCCTCCGGGCTGTCGCAGAACGTGGCGTAGGCGCTGTAGCGCCCCGCCCCGGCCCCGAGCCAGGCGGTGCCGGCGAGCGCGACGGCGGCGAGCGAGCAGGCCGCGGCCGCGGCCGCGCCGCGCAGCCGCTGCGTCCGCCGCCGGGCCCGGAGCCGAGCGATCGCCTCGACGGCGCGGGCGTGGACCGGGCCGGCGCGGACCATCCCCGCGGCGATCAGCCGCTCGAACGCCGCGACCGCGCGGCCGGCCGGGAGCCTCGCGGCGGCGAGCTCCGTGGCCCCGAAGCGGACCTCGTCGGACTGCTCCAAGAGCCACACCAGCGGCGGCAGCAGGTTGAAGGGCCGCTTCGGAGACCCCCCGAGGACGTGGCCCTCGCCCATCGCCGAGACGGCGAAGGTGCGCACGCGGTCGCCGAACTGCTCGAGCGTGCGGTGGATCTGGCGGAATTGCGGGTTGTCGAGGAAGTAGCGCTGCACCGCCTGGGGGTCGTGGGCCCCGTGCTGGTCGTACTTGGTCAGCGCGAGCACCAGGGGCCGCGTCACGCGCCGGCCCTCGGCCTCCTCGCGCAGCAGCTCCAGCAGCTTGGCGACCTCGTCGCGGCGCCGCAGGGCCAGGCCCGAGGTGTCGGCCCCGGCGTCGAGGAACACGATCACCCCCTCGCACTCGCGCAGCCAGTCGTGGAACGCCTGCTTGATGTCGCGGGTCTCGGCCCGATCGACCCAGTCCTCCGCCAAGGCCCCGGCGTGGTCGAGGACCTCGACGGCCCACTGCCGCCCCGCGTTGGCCGCGTCGAAGCACATCCGCTCCGGGACCTCGTTGGGGGTCGGGTCGGGGACGCCCTTCGGCGACTCGTACATGTTCCACATCTTGAGCAGGTACGCCGTCGTCGCGTCGGTGCCGAAGGTCAGGGCGGAGACCTCGTCGAAGGAGTGCCCGTAGAGTGAGGCGAAGTAGCACGTCTTGCCGCTGCCGCGGGGGCCGAACACCGCCAGGCGGCGGGTGCCCTCGCCGGCGCGGCCGTAGCGCTCTTGCGCGGCCGAGGGCGTCGGCGGGGTGGGCGGGGTGGTCATCGTCGTCCTCCGGGAAGGTTAGAGTTGCCGCGCCGTGCCGTGGTCGCGGAGCCACTCGGATTCGCGGCGGGCGAACGCGAGCCCCAGGGCGGCCGCGCACGCCCCGGTGAGTAAGGCGAGGTGCAGCACGTTGACGCCGAGGGCGGCCGACTTGCCGGCCAGGTCGGTGCGCGGGGCGGGCCTCAGGAGGGCGGCCGCGGGCCGGGTGAGCGTCAGCAGCGAGGCGACTTCGGTGGCGTAGGGCGTGCGCCCCGGCTGCCCCACCAGCCCCGGCAGGTACGCGGCCGAGTGGAAGTGCCCCTCGCGCGCCGGCCGGCCGGTCGCCTCCGCGCTTAGCAGCAGTTGCGGCAGGATCAGCAGCGGCAGCGCGGCCACCGCCCACTCCTGCGAGCGGGCCAGCGCCGAGACCGTCAGCCCCGCCAGCACGGCCGCGAAGTGGACCGCCAGGAGCGTGGCGAACACGCCCACCGGCGACCACGCCGCCAGCTCCGCCGACTGCGGGGCGTCGAGCCAGTTCAGGTGCGTGACCGCGAGCTGAAGCACGAGCACCTGCCCCGCCCCGACCGCGGCGAACAGCCCGAGCTTGGCGAGCAGGTAGCCGGCCGGCGTGACGCCCAGCATCCGCTCGCGGGCGTAGTGCCGCCGGTCGCGCACGACCTCGCGGACCGTGTTGTTCAAGCCCAGCCAGACCGCGGCCGCCGCGGCGAAGGCCCAGACGCTCTCGACGTACGAGGGCGCGAACTGCGACAGCCCGATGATCACCCCGAGCAACAGCGGCTGGACGGCGAGCATGGCCGCCCAGGTCGCGTCGCGCCGCATCAGCAGCGCCCCGCGGGCCAAGAGGACCGGGACCTGGTGGCGCAGCGGCAGCGTCGCGGCCGACTCCCGAGGACCCGCTCGGGGGGCCTCCGGCCCGCGGCGCGGCGGGCGGGCGTGGCGCTTCAGCCGCTCCGGCTCGTAAAGCTGGGCGAGGTCGTCGGCCTGGAAGCTCTCCAGCAACTTGTCCGGCGCGTCGTCGTAGGCGACCTGCCCCCCGACCAGCACCACGGCGCGGCCGAAGAGCTTGACGTTCTCGAGCAGGTGCGTGGCGCAGACCACCGTGGTGCCGGCCTCCGCCAGGCGGCGCAGCTCCTCGAGCAGCCGCCGCTCGTTGGCCGGGTCGAGGCCGGCGGTCGGCTCGTCGAGGAACAGCACCTCGGGCCCGCCGAGCAGCTCCTGGGCGACGGCCACGCGCTTGCGCTCGCCGCCGCTGAGGTCGCCGACGCGCCGCCCGGCCGCGGCCGCCAGCCCCAGGAGTTGGAGCTTGTCGGCGACGCGCCGGCGGCGCTCCGCGGTGCCCTGCCCCGGCTCGCGCAGCCGGGCGGCGAAGTCGAGGTTCTCGGCCGCGGTGAGCCGGGCGAAGAGGATGTCGTCTTGGGGGACGCTGCCGGACAGCTTCCAGAACGAGGCCGACTGGAGCGGCAGGGAGTAGTCGCCGGCGCGGACGGTGCCGGCGCTGGCGGGTAGCACGCCGCTGAGGCAGCGGATGAGGGTACTCTTGCCGGAGCCGCTCGGCCCCAGCAGGGCCACGAACTCGCCGGGCCGCACGGTGAGGCTGACGCCCCGGAGCAGCCGGCCGCCCCCCGCGCCGGGCGCGTCCACCGCCAGGCCGTCCGCCACGAGGAGCAACCCGGCGTCGGCCGGCCGCTCGAGTCCGCCGCGCACGACGACGTAGGCCACCGCGCCGAACAAGACCGTGTCGTCGTCGCGGAGCAGTTGCGGCCGGGTGATCGGCCGGCCGTTGACCAGGACCCGGCTGTCGCCGATCGGCTGGACGTGCAGCCCGGCCGACTGCCGGTAGACGCTCGCGTGCAGCATGGCGACGCTGGGGTGCGGCAGGCAGAGGTCGGCCGCGCCGCCGCGGCCGACCCTCACGGCGCGGCCGACCGGGTCGATGCGCTGGCGGACGGGGGGGCGGGGGGCGCTCACGGCTTGCCCCCCTTCGGCGTGTCCGTCACCTCGCAGGTGTACCGCACCGAGACCTTCGGCTCCTGCCGCAGTTCGGACTTGAACAGCAGCCCGCGCGACACCCGGTCGAGCTGCCCCCGGCCACTCAGCACGCCCTGGACCACCACCTGGTCCTGGAGCGAGAACAGCAGGGTCCCGCGCGGCTCGAACCAGCCGACTTGCCCCTCCCCAGGGTTGCGCGAGAGCAGCTCGAGCCTGCCGTCCACGACGACGAGTTCGGTGACCGGCCGCTCGCCGTACCGGACCTCGCCCCCCCGGCGGACCACGACCTTGCCGGCGACCGCGGCGCGCAGCCCTGGGTCGATCAGGTTGCCGAACGCCGAACCGAGGACTTCCCACGACTCGCCCGGCTTGCGGGTGCGCTCCGGGAACAGCAGGGCGTCGGAGAGGACGGCGCTGTGCCGGTGCAGAAACTCCTCGCTCTCGGTGACGGGGCCGGTGACCGCCTCGAAGCGGTTGACCCCCGTGTCGCCGGGCCGGTTCGAGTAGACGAGCCGCACGGACTTCCCCGTGAGGGTGTCGAGTTGCGTGTACATCTTGAAGATTTTCTCGGACTGGCCCGAAATCTTGAGCGGGTCGATGCCCAACTGCCCGAGCAGCCCGAGCACCGGCTTGAGCGACACGCCGTCCAGGGCGCGAGTCGCCCCGGCGGCCGGGGGGTAGATCGCCGCCAGCCCGATCAGGACGGGGTACTTCGCCGGGCCGAGTTCGAGCTTCACGTCCTCGAGTTCGGTATCGACCTTGATCGACCGCACGTCGCGGAAGTGGCGGATTTCCACGACCACCTCCCCGTCGTTCTCGACGATCTCGCGGTCCACGACGGCCTCGAACATGTAGTAGATGTTCACGACGGTCTTGACGCCCCAGTGGTGGTCGGTCCCTCGGGTGTCGATGGTGCCCTTGAGGATCGTCTTGTAAGTCTTGCCCGGCTTCATCGTCTGTCGGACCAGGTCGGGGTCCGTCACGACGGGCGGCCTCACGCTCGGCAGCAGCGGGGGCGGGGACACGGGGGTCGCCGGCGGGGCCACGACCGGGTCCGGCGGCTGCGTCGGCACGACGCCCTCGATCGGAGTTGGCGGGGGGGGCGGGTCCGGCCGGAACGAGTGCCCGAGCGCGAACATCAGGGCGAGGAGGCTCACGCCAGCTAACCCCCAGACAACTTTTTGCACGGTTGAACCTCGTAATATGTGTGGGATTCGCGGAAATCCGTCAGGCCATCACTTGGGGGTTTCGTCCCCCGCCAGTGAGTTGACGGCACCGGTACGATTTTTGTCTTGTGACTAAAGATTATTAGTAATTAGTGAATTTCAGGGCAGTGGGTAGGCTGCTCCCACGGCCCCCGACGAATACGGGCGACACCGATCGGCCCGCACTGCTGCTGGCGAGTCGGAACCGGATGAGAGCTACGAGGCGGCAAACGCGAGGCCCAGCGGGGCCACGGGGCGGGTAGGTCGGCGAGTCGTGCGGTCTCCGCCAGGGGCGGTGCCCGTCAGCGCGACGCCGCAACCGCGCGGGGACTCTCGAACAGGGCGAGGCACGCCGCCCCGACGGCCCCCGCGTCGGCCCCCAGCTCGGCGCGGCAAACGACGACGCGGCGGGCCGGCACGGCGGTCGCGGCCGCCAGTCGCCGGCGGATCGGGTCGGCGAACAGGTCGAAGTGGCCGGCGAACACCCCGCCGCCGAGGACCAGCCGCTCGGGCACGAAGCAGTGGGCGACCGTCCAGCACGCGGTCGCCGTCGCCTCGACCACCCTCGCCACCACCGCGGCGGCAGAGACATCGCCCTCCCCGGCGGCCCGAAACACGGCCCGCGCGTCGGCGAACCCGAACGCCCGCCCGTGCGCCCCGATGGCAGTCCCGGAGGCCAGCGACTCGAAGCAGCCCGCCGTGCCGCAGTAGCACGGGGGGCCGTCGCCGGCGACGTGAATGTGCCCGAGTTCCGGGTGCTCGCCCGCCAGCCCGCGGAGGAGCCGGCCGTCGGCGATCACCCCCCCGCCGACGCCGGTGCCGGCGGTCAGCATGACGACCGGGTTCGCCCCCCGCCCGGCCCCGAACGCCGCCTCCCCCAGCGCCGCCGCGTCGGCGTCGTTCTCGAGCCACACCGGCACGCCGAAGCGCTCCGCCAGCGGCGTCACCAGGTCGCCGTCGTCCCAGGTCGGCAGCGTGAACGGGTTGTGGACGGTCCCCCGGCGCGGATCGACCGGCCCGGTGCAGCCGACGCCCACGCCCCGCAGTTCGCCCGCGCTCCAGCCGGCCTGCGCTAGCGTCGCCTCGACCAACTCGGTGAGTCGCGCGACGCCGGCGGCGAACCCCCGCTCGGGTTCGGTCGGGGCCGTCGCGCGGGCGTGGACGCGCCCGGTCGCGTCCACGGCGACCGCCGCGATCTTCGTCCCGCCAATGTCGAGGCCGATCGCGCGGGTGTTCACGGTGGGGGGCACTCGACGGGTTGGAGGGCGGGCGTGCTCTCGACGGACAGCAGGGCCGAGGCCAGCACCGCGACGGCGCAGCCGACGACCTCGACCGGGCGGATTCGCTCGCCGAGGGCCGCAACGGCGAGCGCGACCGTGGACACCGACTGGACGACGCCGGCCAACGGGGTCACGAGCGACGCCTTCCCCTCGGAGCGGTACGCCGCGAAGCTGGCCAGCACCCCGAGGCCGTTCACCGCCCCCGCGGCGACGCCCAGCGCCAGCGGCACCGGGGGGATGTCCAGCGACACCGGCTCGACGAGCAGGAGGGCCGCGGCCATCGGCCCGAACGCCACGCAGAAGCCGACGAACGACAGCTCGGACGAGACGCAGTTCGTTGACACCTTCTGGGCCACGCTGAGCAGCCCCCAGAACGCCAACGCGACGGCGGCACTCAGTAGCCAGCGCGAGCCGGACAGCCCGGCCAAAACTGCCTCCAGGTCGCCGAAGTTGTGGGCCTCCCCGCAGAGCAGCACCCCGGCGACGACCGAAACCAAAATACCGACCCCCTGGACGCGGTTCAGCCGCTCGTTGAGGGCCAGCCAGGCGACGAATAGCGTCACCAGCGGGTACAGCGACGTGAGCGGCACGACGACCGACGCCTTGCCGCCCTGGCCGAGCGCCGCGTAGAAGGCGAGGTTGCCCAGGCCGCCGAGGAAACCGGCGGCGACCCCCCAGGCGAACCCGGCCCGCCTGCGGCTGCCGACGCGGACCCGCTTCGAGGCGGCGGCCAGCCCGCACGGCAGGACCAGGCCGACGGTGAACAGGAGGTGAATCTGATAGGTGGTCAGCTTGGCGTCGTCCATCGCCTTCGAGACGACGCCCCACGCGCCCCAACACAGGCCGGCGGCTACCGCGTACGCCACCCACCTGGGCAGGCCCAGCGCTCGCGGCGTCGGCTCGGTCGTGTCCGGTTCCCGGCCCGCCATGCGACTCGAACTCCCGGTCGGGGTCACTCGACGGTGGTGATTTTGGACGCCCGCTCGAACCGGCCGGCCTCGACGCCGCGGTTGGCGGCGATGGCCAGGGACATCATCTGGACGGGCAGCATCTCGACCGCCGGCCGGACCCGCTCCGGCACGGCGGGGTAACGGAACGGGTCGGCCGCCGCCCCCTCGGCGATCAGGGCCGCCCGGCCGCCGGCGGCGCGGATGTCGGCCATCAGCCGGCGGTTTAGGGGGGCCGTTGCCGGGCCGCCGAGGAACAGGGCGACGAACGTGTCGCCGCCGAGCATCTCCATCGGGCCGTGGCGGAACGCCGGGGCGCTCATGCCCTCGGCGTGCGTCCGGGTCGCCTCCTTGACGGTCAGCCCGGCGGTCCCGGCGGCCGCCAGCGACGCCCCGCGGCCGGCGAAGAACAGGCTGCGCACCCCGGCCAGCTCCGCCCTCAGCGTGGCGACGTGCCGCCGCCAGTCCTCCAGGTACGCCGCGACGGCCGGGATCGCCCGCCGCCAGTCCGCCCGGACGAGGTCGGGGTCCGCCCGCGTGAGGACGGCCCCCAGCCGCGACAGCGCCATCAGGCTCGCCAGGTAGGTCTTGCACGACACCGTCGCCTCCGGCCCGGCGTCGGTGAGCAGCACCGCGCCGACGTGGCCGGCGAGCGGCGAGCCGGCCGTGTTGGTCACGCCGATCACGTCGGTGCCGGCCGGGACAGCGCCGAGCAGGCGGACCGTCTCCGCGCTCGCCCCAGACTGCGACACGGCCACGACCAGCGAGCCGGGGTCGAGCAGCCGCGCCTGGTCGGCGACAAGCTCGGAGGTCTCGGCCATGACGGCGGGCAGGCCGTGGCCGACGAGGTCGAGGTAGAGCGGGTGCAGTGCGTGGTACGACGACCCCATGCCAGTGAGCACCACGCGGCGGTAGCCCCCGCCGGCCAGCCGGTCGGCCATCGCGGACAGGGCCGGGGTCACGACGAGCGACTGGTCGGTCGCCCGCAGCGCCCGCGGCTGGTCGAGGATGTCGTGGAGGTACGGGCCTTCGATCGGCATGTCAGCGGTCCTCGGTCGGGGCCGGCGCGGGGCGGAGCCGGTACGTTTGAAGTTGCCACCGCTCGAACGCCATCGGGAGTTTGCCGTCGCGCGGCGCGACCGCTTCGAGGTCCGTCTCGACGTGGGTGGTCCGGGCGGCCGACGCGACGCCGGGGGCGAACGCCAGCCGGGCGGCGGCCCGGCCGTCGGACAGGTTCCACAGCCGGACGACCACCCCGTCGCCGATCCCTTCTTCAGCCGGCTTGACCGCCCAGACCAGGACCTTCGGGTCGTCCACGCCGAGCAACGAGTAGCTCGCCTCGGGGTACGGGGCCGGCCCCTTGCTTAAAACAGCCGCGGCGGTCAGCGGGTTCTGGTGTTCGAGGGCGAACTTCATCGCGGCCGCCGGGTCGTAGCCGCCGTGCGCCCGCAGGGCGAACCGCTGCAGGAACCGCGTCGCGCCGTTCTGGTCGTGGACGCCCAGCGACCGGCCGTCCACCTGGCCGCCGGCCAGCAGGTTGAGCTGCGGCGTGTCGGTGTCGAGCCGCGTCGGCGTGCTGCCGCCGAGGCGGGCGAAGGCCAGGTCGGGGTTCGACAGCGTGACCCCGTGGCCCCCCGCGCCGGCGGTGATGTCCGCGAAGTGGTTAACCGTGACGTGGTCGTAGCGGGCGTGGGTGTCCGCGTAGTCGCCGCCGTCGGCCTTGCGCTTGTTCATCACGACCGCGCCGACCTCCTCGGTGCGGACCACCGGGTTCGGCAGGGCGAAGCCGAACGACCAGTAGCGCACGTCGCCGAAGTTCTGCGTGATCTCGTTGCGGAGGTCGATGCGGTCGGAGCCGCGGTAGACCGTCACGACTGTTGTGTGCTCCAGCCCGGCGTCGCTGCGCGCCCGCACGGACACTGACACCGGCCCGCGGTTCTCGACCCGCAACTCGTCGCCCGCGTCCGAGTTGGGGGCGATGTCATTCAACTTCAAGCCGCCGATGGTCGCGGCCAGCTCGGTGCCGCCGCGGCGCTTGTCGATCAGGCTTCGCACGGCCCCGTCCCGCTCGACGGCCAGCTTGAACCCGTCCGTCTCGAGGGTCGAGCCGTCGGCGGACACGGTCGCGGCGTCGTCGGTCGCGGCGGTGCCCGGCCCCGACCGGATCTCGAAGACCTTGTACCCGGCGGACGGTACGTCCGACGCCAGGATGCGGAGGTATCGCACGCCAGACAATTTGACGATCTGGTGCGGCACGTCCCGGCCGGCGGCGAGGTCGCGGACGTGGACGGCGGCCGCGCCGTCGTACCGGTAGTCGGCGGCCTCGGTTCGCGGCCAGCCGAGCGGGTTGAGCACGAAGAAGCGGTTCGCCCCCTCCGGCCGCGGGATTAGCCCGCCGAGCCGGATGACCGCCTCCGCCTGGAGCGAGTGGACGTAGTACTCGATGTCGGCGGCGACCTTGTCCTGCCAGGCCGCCCGCTGGCCGCGGGACACCGGCCCGTCGGCCGTCCAGTTGTGCTCCCAGTACAGCCCGATGTCTGCGAAGGCCCGGTCGCGCATGGCGTTAAACCGCAGCATGAAGTCCGGGTACTTCAGGCTCACGAGTGTCGCCAGCAGTTCGGCGGTGCGGAGCCTCTCGACTGCGCGCTTGGCCCGCGCCGAGGTTTCGACCATTGACGCCGAGTACAGGTCCCACTCGTTGCCGTAGGTGACGGTGTGGCTGTCGAGCGTCTTGCCGTGCCGCGCCTCGAAGTCCCGGAAGAAATCGACCTCGTTCGAGACGATGACCTCGCGTCGGGCCGTCGTCTCGCGCTTCGCGATCTCGTGGAAGTGGTCGCAGTACGGCGACGAGAGGACTTTTTGAAGCCCCGGCACCGCGGGGACCGTGGGCGGCGGCTTGACGCCGGTCTTGCGGGCCAGGTCGTCGCCGCCGAAGCCGAAGACGCCGACCACGTCGTAGGGCTTGCGACTCACGGGGTCGGCGTAGCGCTTCAGGAAGCCGGGGTCGGCGTCCACGAATTTGATCGCGTCGGCGGGGTTGTTGCCGGTCTCCCAGTAGCCGCCCACGCTGCCGGCGAGCGAGTGCCACTTCATGAGCAGCCGCCGGCCGTCGTGCCCGGCGTACCAGTAGATCTCGCGGTCGCGCGCGCCGAGCAGCTTGTTGGGCAGCCGGCTGGCGCAGCCGCACACCCCGCGCCAACTGTACTCGGCCCCCGCCCCGGCGAAGAGCGACGCCAGCCCCAGCGGCAGCGTCTGGTTCTCCATGGCCGTCGCCAGCGGGAAGCGGACCTGGTAGCGGCGTTCGAGCCGCCCGGCGTAGTACATCCCCCGCAGCACGGCCTCGGCCGGCTGGCCGCCGTAGCACGACACGACGGTGTTGAGCGGGGAGCTGATGGTGCCGTCGCGGACGCGCGCCATGAGCCGGTCGAACTCGGCCGGGGACTTGCGTTGCTCGTAGGACCAGAGCCAGTAGCTGCCGTCGGCGTTGAAGCGGTTGCGGTACGCGGCCGGGTTGGCCGCGGTCTGGGTCGCGAGGTCGAGGTGGAAGTCGAGCATCTCGACGAACTTCGCGCCGTACACCTCGGCGTCGGCCGTCCACAGGAAGTCGGTGTGGTCGTCGTTGGCGATGTAGATGCGCTTGGGCCGGGCCGGCGGGTCGTCCGCCCGCGCGGCCCCAGCCAGCGCGAGGGCGAGGAGGGCGGCGGCAAGGGGCAGGGTGCGGGTGAGGCGCGACATCGGCTTACGGCCCCTGGTTCTTGAGGAGGTCGAGATCGGCGTCGCCGATGGGGAATAACCCCTGGTTGCCGTTCCACGCCGGCAACACCTTCGACTCTTGCAGGGCCACACTCCGCACCCGCTCCGGGGGCACCGTCAGCGTATGGACTTTCGGCCCCGAATGGCCCTTCACGAAGTGGAAGGTGACGGGGACCGGGACGGACTCCCGGACGACCGCCGCGGCCCCGGCCAGGGTCAGCCCGGCGAACAGCCAGGCGGGGGAAATCTTCACGCGGCGGACCTCGGACGGGTGGGGGGTGACTTCGGCGGGCGGTCACTTGGCCCGGAACATCTCGCTGCGCACGACCTCGTGGACCAGCCGCCGGACGCCGTAGCCGCCGGCCCGCGTCCGCTCCAGCAGACGCTCCACGGCCGCGCGGTCGGCGAACCGGGGCGGAGTGCCGGTGGCGTAGGTCACCAACTGCGTCACGAGATTGCGCGCGATGACGGCCTCGCCTTCGGGTGTCTCGAGCAGCAGTCGCTTGAAGTCGCGGACATCGGCGAACGCCCGCCCGTCCGGCAGCACGCCCGCCGCGTCCACGGGCGGGCCGAGGTGGAATTCGAACGGCTGGCCGTTCTTGCCGAACCCCGCCACCGGCACGCCGCCCGGCGCGACGGCCCGGTAGCGGTCGCGCTCGCCGCCGAACACGTCGAAGCCCTCCAGGGCGAACCCCGGCGGGTCCATGCGACTGTGGCACGTTGCGCAACTCGCGTCGGCCCGATGCTTGTCGAGTTGCTGGCGGATCGTCACTGCCCCGCGGGTGTCCGGCTCGACGGCCCCGACCGGCGGCGGCGGGGGGAACTCGTACCCCAGGACGCGCTCGGTGACCCACTTGCCGCGCACGACCGGCGAGGTGGTGGTGCCGTTGGCCGTCACCTTCAGCACGCTCGCCTGGGTCAGCACGCCCCCGCGACTGCTGCCGGCGGGCAGCGTCACCCGCCGCATGGCGACGCCCGACACGCCCGGCACGCCGTAGTGCCGGGCGAGGCGCTCGTTCAGGAAGGTGAAGTCCGAGGCGACGACGGCCCGCGCGGGCAGGTCGTGGCGCAGTAACTCCGCGAAGTACAGCCGCGACTCGGAGAGGGCCGCCTCGACCAGCGCGTCGTCCAGGTAGTAGTCGTTGTAGAGCGAGGCGGACGGGGTCGTCTCCTCGATCCGCCGCAGGTCGAGCCAGTAGTCCAGGAACGCCTCGACGAACCGGGTCGCCTTCGGGTCGGCGAGCAGCCGCTCGGCCTCGCGCCACAGCACCTCCGGCTTGTGGAGCTGGCCCGTCGCGGCGAGCGTTCGCAGCGCGTCGTCCGGCGGCGAGTTCCACAGGAAGAACGACAGCCGGGACGCCAGGGCGTAGTCGTCGAGCGTGCCCGGCCGCTCCTGGAGCAGCAGGAAGCCGGGCGACAGGAGCGCGGCGGTGTAGCCGGCGATCATGGCCTCGGCGAAGCCGACGCCGGCGTCGAGTTGCGCGGACACCAGCGCGAGTAGGTCGGCCACGTCGGCCTCGGCCGCGGGCCGGCGGTAGGCCCGGCCGAGGAAGCCGCGCAGCAGCCGCTCGGCGTCGGCTTTGGGCCGATCGGACGCGACCGCCACCCGCTTGCCGCCGCCCTCGAAGGCGGTCAGCGGCAGGTCGCCGAACAGCAGGCGGTAGCCGGCGGCCGCCGCGTCGTCGGCCAGCGGCCCCTCGACCTCGACCCACCGGAAGGCGACGCCGGGGGCACCGTCACGCTGGGCGTTGAAGTTGGTCGGGTTCGGCGGCCGCGGCTGGACGAGGCGGGTGGCGCGGGGCACGACCGACTCGTCCGCCCCCAGCCATGCGTCGAACTCGTGGACCGCAACTTCCGGCGTCAGGTCGAAGCCGCCCAGCCGGCGGCTCCGGCCGCCGCCCTCGGCGTACACGGACACCGGCTCGTCGCGCCGGCCGGGCGAGGCGTCGTCGAGGTCGGGCAGGTGCCAGCGGGTGGCCTGGCGGACGCGCTCGGCCGCGTCGGGCCCCTTGAACAGCCCCGAGTAGCCGTTCGGCCCGGCCCAGACGGTGTACCCGCTGAAGCGCAAGCGGTAGCGGCCGGCCACCGGGATCGGCGTGCGGTCCCACTTCGGGAAGGCGATGCCGAGCCAGCCGACGGCCTCGAGTTCGCGCCGCGCCGGGTCCGCCGCCCCGACCGTGCGGGGGGCCTTGCCCAGCCGCACGTCCACCTCGGTCCGGGTGCCGAGCAGCGGGAAGTTCTGCCGGTCCGGCCAGGTGTTCATCGGGACTTGCTGGTACTCGTTGACGAGCGTCTTTTGCTCCCGCGCGTAGAACCGCCGGGTGGTCGGCGGCACCCGGACCGCCTGGACGCCGATCGCCTGCCGCAGCGCCGCGTCCACCAGCCCCATCATGCGCGACAACTGGACGTGGGACACGTCGAGCGCCGCCCCGCTCTTGTTGAAGCGGTCGGCCACGCCGTCGTCGGGCAGCCCGCCCCGGAGTTGCAGCCAGGGGGCGTGCAGCAGGTCGCGGACGGCGTTCTCGAATTCGGAGGCGTTGAGCCGGCGTTGCCGCGACCGACCATCCCGCCGCGCGGCGGCCCGACCCGCCTGCGTCAGTGTGGCGTTGAGGCCGCCGAGGAACGCCGCCTGACCCGCGGCGTCGGGCCGGGTCGCCTTGGCCTTCGGCGGCATCTCGCCGGCGGCGACGCGGTCGTGAACTTGCGCCCACCGCGAGCCGCTCGCGGCCGCGTCGGGCGGCCACGCGAGTGCCGTGAGGTCCACGCCGCCCTTGCGGGTGTCGGCGTCGTGGCAGCCGACGCAGTGGGCTTCGAGGAAGCCGCGCGGGGCGAACCCGGCCACCCCGACGGCCTCCGGCCGGTCGTCGGCCAGTTCGTCAACCGGGTAGGGGAGCGGGTCGGGCGGCGGCGGCTCGGGCCGGCTCGCGACGCGCGGCCGGGGGCGGGCGTCCGGCGGCAGGGCGGGCGGCTTCAGCCACGCGAGGAGCCGCTGGCGCTCCACCAGTAGGCCCAGTTTCAACTCGTCGTAGCGCGTCGAGTCGAACGCGGCGGCGAGCGACGCCCGCTGAACCTTGTGGCGGTCGAGCGTCTTGCGGACGAACTCGGCGTAGCCCGCGTCCGTGACTTGACCCAGCAGCGGCCCGAGCCGCTCGAACTCGGCGTCGAGGAGTTTCAGCGCCTCCTGCTGCGCTGCGGTCGGCTCCGCGCCGGTGCCGGTGCCGGCGAGCACGGCGAGGGCGAGCACGGCGAGGGCGATGGGGAGTGGGCGGCTCATGCCAGCTCCAGGCCGCGCATCGTGCCGGTGGACGTGGCGAAGCGGTCGGCCTCGATACCCATCCGCTGAAGCATCGAGACGAACAGGTTCGGCAGCGGGTAGTTCTTGCCGCGGTCGAAGGCCAGGTGTTGGCCGTGCTTGAACCCGCCGCCGGCGAGCAGCGTCGGCATGTTGAGCGTCGAGTGCGTGTTGGCGTCGCCGAGGTTCGAGCCGTACAGCACCATCGTGCGGTCGAGCAGCGTCTCGCCGCCCTCCCGGACCCCCTTGAGGTCGGCGAACAGGCCGGCCAGCAGCCGCATGTGGGCCTCGTCGAGCGACCGCAGTTGGGACCGCTTGGCGTCCGACTTGCCGTGGTGCGACAGGTTGTGGTAGCCCTCAGTCGTGGTCGCGGTCGGCAGGGTGACGGCCGGGGTGGCGGCGCTGTCCAGCATCAGCGTGATCGACCGCGTGGAGTCCGTCTCGAAGGCCAGCCGGGCGAGGTCGTACATGATCTTCACTTTCTCCAGGTACGCCGCGGCGCTGCCGGGGTCGGTCGGCACCGCGGCCGCGACGGCCGGCTTGGGCCGATGCTCCCAGCCGCGCGACGCCAGCAGCCGGGACTCCAACTCGCGGACGCTGGTGGCGTACTGGTCGAGCCGGTCGCGGTCGGCCGCCCCGACCTCCGACCCCAGCCGCCTCAACTGGCCGCCGACGGCGTCGAGGACGCTGCGGCCGGTGTCGAGCTTGCGGACCTGCGCGGCCACCTCCGCGGGCGTGCCCTGGAGGAAGAGCTGCCGGAACACGTCGGCCGCCTTGCCCTCGCACGGGATCGCGACCCCGGACCCGGTCCACGACAGCCCGCGGCGGGTGTTGACGCCCAGCGCGATCGACGGGAACCGCGTGAGTCCGCCGATCTGCTCGGCGACGTACTGGTCGAGCGAGATGGAGTTGCGGAACGAGCCGCTGCCGGGGTGCGGCGCGGCCGTCAGGAAGCACGCTTCGGAGGCGTGACTGCCATCCACGCCGGGGTGCGACACCCCGCTAAAAACGCTCAGGTCGCCGCGGTGGGCGGCCAGCAGTTCGAGGTACGGCGACGGCCGGTAGTCCCGCCCGCCGCCGGCCGGGAAGAACAGGTCCGGCAGCACCCCGAGGTTGTTGCAGACGGCCAGCAGCCGGCGGGGCTTCGCGGCCTGCGGGGGTGCCAGGGGCCGGGCCATCGCTTCGAGGGCCGGCAGCCCGAGCGAAACACCCGCGGCGAGGAGGAAGGTGCGCCGCGCGATCGGGCGGGGGGCGACCGTCGGCGAGGGTCGGTTCGGGCTGTTCACGGCGTGGACCCTTTCGAGGGCACGGGGCGGCGGGGTCACTTCGACTTCAGCTCGATGTCGAACGTGGCCTTGCCCCGCGCGACGGTCGTCGCCAGCTCGGCCGTCTCGAACTTCTCGTACTTCTTCGGCGTGGCGGTGTACAGGGGGTTGGCCCTCGGCTGGGCCCCCGCCCCCGGCCCCGGCTCGGGGAGGATTAGCCGGAAGTCCTCGGTGGACACCGACAGTTTGACCGGCCCGACCGGGGCACCGACGATACTGTAGGTGCCGTCCGGGGCGATGTCGCTGGAGGTGCGGACGATGTCGTCGTCCGACACGACGTTCACGACGCCGACCTTCACCGGCGCGCCGTCGATCGTCACCCGCCCACTCAGGACGGTAAACTCCTTGGCCCCAGGGCCACACCCGCCGGCCAAGACCAACCCCGCCAGCAGCACGGTCACCGGTCCGAATCGCGTCGTCATAGGACTACCCCTTGGGAGAATGAGCGGAGCCGCCGGTCGGGTCAGAAGTCGGACCCGAGGACAGCCCCGTCGTCCACGGTGACGAGGTTCGACCAGGTGGTGCTGGTCATGCTGGGGGTCAGCAGCCGGACGCTGCCGTCGGCCATGGCCACGTTTAGCCCGGCCGTCTGCGGGCCGGACGCCGCGTCCGGGTCGCAAAGGGCCGGGTCGGGCCGCGTCTGGAACTTCTTGATGTTCGTCTTCGAGCTGCCGCCGAACCACGACCGGTAGTACCGCTTGCTCGCGCCGCCGTAGGCCACCGAGTTCTCCACCCCCCACAGGTTGCCGCCTGGGGTGCCGGCCGCCAGGTAAGCGGTCGGGGTGCAGTTCATCAACTTCTCGGCGAACATTACCGCGTTCGACGTGCCGTCGGTGATCCCGAGGATGTTGGTATGAGCGTTCCAAAAGGAGTTGTAGCCTGGGGACACGGTGCCCCGGTGGGCGAACAGCCAGTAGTTGAACGCGTAGCTGGACCCGGCCCAGTCGGCCCCGCCCGTGGCCCCGGCGAAGTTGCCGAACGACCGCGGGCTGCTCGGCCCGCCGTCGTTGCGGCTGTCGGGGCTGGTCGGCCCTGGGAAGCCGGTGTCGCTCGGGGCGATGTACGACTTGACGACGTACGACCGGCAGTCCACGCCGTCGAGCAGGGTGCTCGGGAACCCGTTCCACCGCCCGGTCACCTTGGTGTAGAACGCCTGCTGCTCGATGTGCGGCAGGAGGATGAGGAACAGGCCGGACCGGGCGAACGTCTGGTTCAGCGCGTACGGCCCCTGGTTCGTGCCTGGGGCCGGGTCGTACTGGGCGACCCAGCCGGGCGGGAAGGCCCCGAAGGTGTCGTGGGCATTGTGGCAACCGAGGGAGATCTGCTTCAGGTTGTTCTGGCTCTGGGCGCGGGCGGCCGCCTCGCGGACTTTCTGCACGGCCGGCAGCAGTAGCCCGATCAGGATCGCGATAATCGCGATCACCACCAGCAACTCGATGAGCGTGAACCCGCGGTGCGGCCGGGCCGGGCGGCGACGGTTCTCGGGACGACAAAGCATCGGGACCTCGTGGAGAGAGGAAAAAATCCGCCGCCCTGCGCGAAGTTGGCAAGCGGTTGACAGCACAATAACATCGTTAATTCGTGGTATCTACTACAAAAGCGGAAAAATTGCGGCAACCGCTTGCCCGGCAGTCCGAAGTGGGTCGAGCCGCCGGCACTTTGTGCACTCAGCGGCACTCCGGTTCGGCCAGTGCGGGGAGTCTCAGATTGCGTCGGGGGCGGGCGGCGACGGCCTCGGTGTCGGCGCAAGGTGACGGGCTGCCGCCGTCGATTTGCGGATCACCAACTCGGTGTCGAGCACCACTTCAACGCCCGTCTCGAGGCCGTCGGCCAACATCCGCTGGAGGAGTTGCGACGCCAAGCCGCCCAGCCGCTCCCGCGGCATCCGCACCGTGGTCAGCGGCGGCTGGGTGACCGCCGCGAACGGGATGTCGTCCGCCCCGACCACGGAGATGTCCTCCGGGACCCGCAGGCCCCGCTCGAAGAAGGCCCGCGACACGCTCATGGCGGCCAGGTCGTTGCTGCACAATACCGCCGTCGGCAGTCGCCGGCCGGTCAGCAGTTGCTCGACCGCCGGGTCGCCCGTGGCGGCGTCGTTGGCCCCCTCGATGACGGTCGGGGTCAGGCCGAACTCGGCTAAGGCGGCCTCGACGGCCGCGCGGTAGGCCCCGTGCGACGGCCGGCCCGACGGCCCGGCGACCAAGGCGAAGTCCCGGTGCCCCAAGTTGTGCAGGTAGTTGACCGCGGCCGTGACCCCCTTGCCGTACTCGATGCGCACGTTCGCCTGCCGCGGCCCCGGCCCCCCGGCGTCCAGGAACACCGAGGCCACGCCGTGGTCCGCGAGGTATCGGGCCATCAGCGGGTCCACCCGCGAGGTCATCACCGCCACCCCTGGGGCCTTGTTCTCGATCATCTTGCGGAAGGCGTGCTGGGTCCGCTGCGGGTCGTAATTCGTGGTGCACAGCAGCACCTCGAACCCGGCGTCGAGCGCGGCCGTCTCGAACGCCTTGATCAGGCCGGGGTAGAATGGGTTCTCGATGTCCGAGATGATCAGCCCGAGGAAGTTACTCTGACCGCGGGCCAACCGCCGGGCGTCCGAGTCGCGGTGGTAGTTCAACTCCTGGACCGCCCGCAGAACCTTCTCCCGCGCCGGCTCCGAGACGGCCTTGGTGCCGTTGAGGACGTGGGAGACGGTCGATTCCGACAGCCCGCAGTGCCGGGCCACGTCCCGCATCCGGTTCGTGCCTTTGAGGCCGCGATCGGCTTTCCTCTCGGGCAAGTCAGGACTCCGCGAATCGATCGAGTGCCGAATCTTCGTCGCAACTGAGCGGCCAGAATGCTTCGCGCCAATTCGTCCAAGCCCCCTCGGGGTTCGCACCCGGTCATCGTACACAGCGACGCCCGACCGGGGCAACGCCGAACGGTAGGAAAGGTCGTTGGCAAGGGCAATGCGCGTGGGCGGCACCGCACGGGCCGAGCTGTCGAGCCAGTGGCGTGGAGAGTCTGCCGACTGGCCCGGTCGTCCTGCTGCGGCCAGTCCGGCAGGCTGTCAATCGAGTGAAAGGGCCTCGGCCCCGCTGCGGGTGCCGACGGCGCTCCAGACAGCGAATTGGACCGCGTCGGCGACGAACCGCACGGAGCCGTCGGCGAGCAGGACGTTCACGCCGCCGACGTGGAAGCTGCGGGCCGCGAGGTGGAACTGGTCGGCGACGGGCCACACGACGCAATCCCGGCCCTGGGCGTTCGGCGGCAGCGTGTGGGTGTAAAGCGACGCGACCGAGGCCCCGCGGTAGTACTGCAAGCCGACGAGGTTGAACCCGCTCGCGGTCGAGTTACACGCGGCCGGCGGCGTCACGTTGTTGGGGTTGGTGCCCATGGTCGTCCCCGCCGTGTTCCACTGCGCGGGCGTGAGCTGCACGACATCGCGGCGGTCGTGGTCCGGGGCCACGCCCCGCTTCACCTCGGCGAAGAGTGCGGTGTTGCTGAGTCCATCAATGATGTCAGTGAGCCTGACTTTGCTATCGAGACCGAACACCCCGGCGAGTTGGCTCGGCTTCCCGGCGCTGCTGCCCGAGTCCTTCCACCAGCCGTGCGCCCCGGCGTTCCCGTAGTAGTTGCAGCGCCCGGCCGCCTCGGGGGTGACCCCCGGCGGGGGGGTCACGTCGGGGGAGTTGCCAGACGAAGGGTCCGACGGGCACAAATAGATGGCGACATCGCGGACGCGAACTTCGTAACTGACTGCGAGGACCACATTCGATGTCAGGTCGAGTTTGCTGTACCTGGCACCCTGCTCGAGGAAGGGCAGCAGGAAGAGTTGTGCGGACGCGTAGTTCGGAAACCCCGACGCCCCAGAGGGGAGGATGCTATTCGAGTCGTGGAAGCCGTGAGCCGCCAGCCCGAGTTGCTTGAGGTTGTTCGTACACTTGATCTTCGCCGCGGCCTCCCTGACCCGCTGGACGGCGGGCAGGAGGAGGCCGATGAGAATCGCGATGATGGCAATGACGACAAGCAACTCGATCAAAGTGAAGCCGCGACGGGTCATGACGACCTCCTGACACTTGCGAAAGTTGATGGCACCTGGGGTCGGCGGTGCGGTGCGACACTATACTTTGAAGCCCAAATCGGCCCGAGCGACGCAGTAAGCTCAACCTATCACGGGACAGTAATATTGGTAGTGCTGACGCTGTGCATGGTCGTATCTTCGACGATGAAGCTGTAGTTCCCCGCAATTAACGGCGGAAAGGTTGCCCACCAAATTTGGTCGTCCGTAGAAGTATCGACGTAGTCAGCGGCGACGGCTCCCAAATAGGCACTTGTGGCAAGCACCGTATTGGCCGAAGTCTCCCCGTAGGCGACGAAATATTCCTTCTCCTCGTCAGTGAGGTGGGTGCCAGCAGACGGATAGACGATGTTAATGTTAATTAACATGTCACCCTTCCCAACTTCGACATCCGCCACTTCTGCCGGCTTTGCCGTGGTGCCATCGGCGTGGATGCCAGTAACCACAAGCGTATGCTTGCCATGTACTGCCTTGGTAAACAAGATAACCCAACAGTGTCTGTCCCCCCTCATGCCTTTCCGGCTACGAAAGAGTACGGTTGTGCCAAGAACAGATTTCCCATTACCATCGGTGAGGTGCCCAATGACCCCGCTAATGGAGGGTTCATTGAAGATGGGTCGAGAAAGTCCGTAGGCTGCGAATTTGAGCGGAACGTTCGCGCCACGGATTGGGTGGTGGATGAAAATCGAAATTGTGAATCCTCCTTACAGAAAAAGGTTCAGTTCTCAGGGTCTAGGGGCGTCAGGGTCGCCGCGCGGAACGAGGCGGTCCCGAACATGACGTAAAGCCCGAGTCCGCCGCGCGGCGTGAACTTCGGTTCGAGCGATTGAACGAAGGGGTCGGCGACGTAACTCGGCCGCATCATCGCCATCTCCCTCGTGACCTCCTTCTCGATGAACTCGGTGCTCATTCGGATGGGGATGCCGTCCCAGGACGCCGAGACGCCGCCCCGGTCCACGACCATTTCGAGGTCATGCCACCCGCTCGCCTCCTCGCCGGCCGGTCGGAACTCCGGACCTCTAGGGCCACCCATCTGGCGGTCGATGTTCGGGGGCGTCCCGCGCTCCGAGTGCAGGTGGGGTATCAGAGTCACCAAGTTAATGGGCAGCGGGAGGACCCTGTTGTTGATGACTATCGGAACCTCGCGCATCCGCCGCACGTCGTTGAAGGTGAGTTGGGTGAAGAACTGGATGTCCCGCCCCAGCCCTGGGTACGCCTGGTGCGCGGCGTAAATCCCCACCTCCCCCATCACGCCGCACTGGGTGTGGCGGACCTGGCAGGCGAACCGATACCGCTCCGCGGTGGGGGGCGGGAACAACTCGACGACGGCGACGGTCCACCGGCAGTCGATCGTCAGCACGCCGCCCGACCTCGTCACCCGGCTGCCCTCCTCGCCGGTGCGCCACCGGAGCCACCGCGCCCTCCCCGAGTCGTCGATCAGCGTCGTCGCCTGCCCGCGGGCGATGTCAGCCTGCATCTCGCGCAGGTGCCGGTTCGGGTCCTCCGTGTAAGCGACGCCGAGGAGGCCGACGGCCACCGTGGCGAACGCGACCGGCCAGCGGCGTCGGCGGAGCCACTTCACCGACTTGCGGAAGCGACCGGGGGTGTGCCTCGGGCGAATGCCGCCGAGCCAGCGCGTCAGGTCGTCCGCAAGAGCGTGCGCAGAAGAATAACGATGGGACGGAGACTTTTCAAGACATTTGAGGCATATTTCCGCCAACTCGGACGGGACGCCGGGGCGGACGGAGGACGGCGGGGGGGGGACCGCCTCGCGCACGAGTCGCATCGTCTCATGGTTGGAGGCCCCGACGAAGGGTGGCCGACCGGTGAGCGTCTCGTACAGGATCACGCCCAGGGCGTAGACGTCCGTGAGCGGACAGGCGTTGCGGCCTTCGGCCTGCTCGGGGGCCATGTAGCTCGGGGTGCCCAGGACGGCCCCCGTTACCGTGCTGGCGTCGCGGCCCTCGTCGAGCAGCTTGGCCAGCCCGAAGTCGGCGATCTTCGGCGACCCGTCTTCCCCGAGCAGCACGTTGGCGGGCTTCAAGTCCCGGTGGAGGACCCGGCGGCCGTGCGCGTACTCGACCGCCGTGGCCAGCGTGAGGACGAGGGTCGCGGCGTCGCGGTGGGCGAGCGGTCCCGCGGCCAACTTCTTGGCCAGGGTCGTCCCGCCGACGTACTCCATCGTGAAGTAGGGCACCCCGTCCCGCTGGTCGAAGTCGTAGATCTGGACCACGTTGGGGTGCTCCAGCCGCGCCACGGCCTCGCCCTCGGTGGCGAACCGGCGCAGGGCGTCCGCGTCGGCCGATGCCCCCGCCCGGATCATTTTCAGGGCGACGGTGCGGTTGAGTTGCTCGTGCCGGGCCTTGTAGACGACCCCCATCCCGCCGCTGCCGAGGACACTTTGCAGGAGGTACGGGCCGACGCGGGCCCCCCCCCGCGTGGCCGGGTCCGGTAACTCGGCCGCGAACGCCGTGGTGGTGAGCATGTCGGCGGCGACCGCGGCCCGCGGTGCCGTGACCGTGGAGGCCCACTCCGGGGCGGCCACCTGGGACGCGCGGGGGCGCGGCGAACCCGACCGGTTCGGGCCGACGCCGGCCCCAGGCGGGGTCGCCCCGAACGACCGGAGCGTGTCCCAACACGACGCGCAGTGGGCGAGGTGGCCGGCGACTTGCCCCGACTCGTCGTCGGCGAGTCGATCCGCATGGTAGTCGAGCAGCGTCTGCCGGCCGGGGCAGCCGACCGGGGGCCAAGGTTCGGGCGTCCTCATAGAACCTCCGAGTCGCCGTCTCGTACGGACCCGCGTCCGAACTCGGACCAGTTCCTAATCCGGCCGTCCAGGAAACTTCGGGCGTAGGGCGAAGTTTCCGACGTTAACACTTGACACCCTCGGCGGAGTTTTGACTCCCCGGAGGAGCGGTGCGACGAAGCCGTTGGCCGTCCGAAGTACACTGATCATAAGGGCGTGCAACCTGATTGGCAAAGGATTTTTGGCAATAAAGTCGCCGATCGTTCGGGGCTAAGAGCGTAATCCGTTTTTCTCCGCTCGACAAGAGAATGAACGCGAACCCACGCGAGGCCCGCCTAACGAAGCGGCCACGTCGGCTCGGGCAAAGTCGTCGGCTTGCGGAAGTTCGCGCCGTCGGTCGCGCCTTCGAGTTGATGGGCAGCGCCTCCGCGAGCCGACATACCCATTACAACGCGGACGCCGCGCCGCCCGGTCGCCGCGACGCCGTCGAGTTCTCGGGGGGCGGGGTGCCCGCCGGGACCTGGCGGGTATGATGGCCCGGCCCGGCCCGCGTCGGCGGCCTTCGAAAGTCCCTGGAGCGAACGGATGGCGGCGGCGCAGCACCAGTTCTCGGGGCACGAGTCCTTCCCGCTCCGCTACCTGTGGCTCAAGAAGGGCTTCGACGCCGTCCGCGCCGACGGCGGGGCGTTCCTGCGCGACGACGCCGTCTCCGCACTCGGGGTCGGCAAGAACATGGTCCGCGCAATCCGGCACTGGGGCCTCGCCGCCGGGGTCCTCGAAGAGGGCGACGCGGGCGGCTTGCGGCCCTCGGCCCTCGGGGAACTCCTGCTCGCCGACGGCGGCCTCGACCCGTTCCTCGAAGACCCGGCCACCCTCTGGCTGGTCCACTGGCACGTCGCGTCGAGCCGCAGCCGGGCGACGACGTGGTTCTGGGCGTTCAGCCACTTCCACGAGCCGGAGTTCAGCCGCGAGGCGCTCGCGTCGGCGCTCTTCCGGTGGTCGCAAACCCTGGGCGGCAAGCTCGTCGCGGAAAGCTCCGTGCGGCGCGACGTGGACGTGTTCCTGCGGACTTACGCCCCGCCCCGCGCCGGCCGCGGCGTCGTCGCCGAGGACTCGCTCGACTGCCCGCTCGTCGAGTTGGGGCTGATCTCGCCGGGGTCCGGCGGCCAGACTTTCCGCTTCAACCGCGGCCTCCAGCCGGACCTGCCCGACGGCGTGCTGGTGTACGCCACGCTCGCCTTCTGGGACGCCTTCGCCCCGGCCGCGGCGACGCTGGCCGTCGCCGACCTGGCGCGGCTTCCGGGCAGTCCGGGGCGGCTGTTCAAGATCGACGAGTCGTCGCTGATCGGGCGACTCGAACGCGTCGAGGCGTTCACCGGCGGGGCGGTCTCCTACGGCGAGACGGCGGGCCTCCGGCAGCTCTCCCGCCGCCGGCGCGTGGACCCGCTCGACGCCCTGGCGCGGGCCTACGCCGCGGGGGTGCCGGCGTGAGCGACTCCCCCGCCCTCGACGCGCTCGTGTCCGTGACGCCGCGCTTCGCCCGGTCCGTCGCCCTGACACGCGACGCCGGCCGGTGCGACGCCCTCGACGGCTACCTGCTCACGCCGACCGGCCGCGACATCCTCCGGCGACTCGCCGCGGCGAGTCGCGGGGAGAGTTCGACCCGCGCCTGGTCGGTGACCGGCCCCTACGGCTCGGGCAAGTCCTCGCTCGCGCTGCTGGCCGCGCAACTCCTGGCCGGCGACGACCGGGTGCGGCGTCACGCCCTCGACTTCCTGGCCGACGCCGACCCGGCCCTCGCGGCGGCGTTCCCCGCGGCGGCCCCGCGGCTGCTCCCGGTGCTCGTGACCGGCTCCCGGCGGCCGCTCGACAAGGCGCTCGCCGCGGCGTTGGCAGAAGCACTCCGGGGCGTCGCCGTGCGGGGCCGGCCGCCGCAGGTCATCGACCGGCTCGACCGCCTCGCCGCCCAGGACGCCCCCGCCGGGACCGCCGTCGTCGGGCTGTTCGAGGAGGCCAACGCCTACCTGGCGCGGCCGGGAGGCGAGTGCGCGGGGCTGCTGCTGGTCGTCGACGAACTCGGGAAGTTCCTCGAATTCGGGGCCGCCGACCCCGCGCGGGGCGACGTGTTCGTCCTCCAGGAACTCGCCGAGGCGGCGACCCGCTCCGCCCGGCCGTTCCTCGTGGTGACGGTCCTGCATCAGGCCCTCGACCGCTACGCCGACCACCTCAGCCCCGGCCGCCGCGCCGAGTGGGCCAAGGTGCAGGGCCGCTTCGAGGACGTGGCCTTCGAGGAGCGCGGCGAGCAACTGCTGCGGCTCCTCGCCCACGCCGTCCGGCGCGACGGCCCCGCCGCCGACCTGGCCGCGCTCGGCGAGGCGGCCGACGAGTTCGCCGCGGAGGCCGTCGCCGTCGGCGTGCGGGCCGGGGCGATGCCGGCGGCCGAACTCGGGGCGTGCCTCGCGGCCTGCTACCCGCTGCACCCGCTGACCTCGGTTGTGCTCGGGCCGCTGTTCCGCCAACTCGCCCAGAACGAGCGGTCGCTGTTCGCCTTCCTCGGCTCGTCCGAGCCGTTCGGCTTCCGCGACTTCCTGCGCGCCCACACCGCTGCCGGCGGGGCGTACCGGCTCGACGACTTGTACGACTACGTCGTCACCGCCCTCGGCCCGGCCCTGTTCGCCACGCACCGCGGCCGGCAGTGGTCGGAGGTCCAGACCGCGCTCGACCGCCTGCCCGACGCCGGCGAGGTCGAGGTGCGGCTCGCCAAGACCGTCGGCCTGCTCCAGGCGCTCGGCCCGGCCGCGGGGGTCCCGGCGTCGGCGGCCGTGCTCAAGTTCGCGCTGCGCGGCGTCGCCCCGGACGCCGCCGTGGACGACGCGCTTGCGTCGCTCGCCCGCCGCTCGGTCGTCGTCTTCCGCCGCCACGCCGGCGGCTACGCCCTCTGGGAGGGCAGCGACGTGGAGGTCGAGGCGCGGCTGCTCGCCGCGCGGGCGGCCGTCGAGCGCGACCAGGGCCTCGCCGGCTTCCTCACCCGGCAGGTGCCGGCCCAACCCCGCGTCGCCCGCCGCCACTACTCCCAGACCGGCACGCTCCGCTACTACGACGCCGCGTACTGCGACCTCGCCGACCTGCAACGGGACCTGTTCGCCGGCGTGCTGAGCGGGGCCGGCGGGGCCGACGGGCGGCTGCTCTACTGCCTGCCGCGCGACGCCGGCGAGCGCGAGGCGATGCGCGACCTCCTCGGCTCCGCCGCGGGCGACACGCCGGTCCTCGCCGCGCTGCCGCACGACGTGGCCGACCTGCGCGAGCGCTGCCACGAACTCCTCTGCCTGCGCTGGGTCGCCGAGAACACCCCCGAACTCGAGTCGGACCGCACCGCCCGCCGCGAACTCGACGCCCGCCTCGCCGTCGCCGAGCGCGACCTGCGCGCCCACCTCGACGCGCTGTTCTCCCCCGCCAACCCCGGCTGCGCGTGGCTCTGCCGCGGCCACGCCGTGGCCCTCGCCACCGCCCGGCAACTCAACGACCGGCTGTCTCAGGCGTGTGACGATGTCTACCCCGCGACGCCCCGGTGGCGCAACGAACTCGTCAACCGCCGGTCCCTCTCGTCGTCGGCCGCCGCGGCCCGCCGCAACCTCATCGAGGCGATGTTCGAGCGGGCCGACGCCGACGGCCTCGGCTTCGAGGGCCACCCGCCCGAGCGCGCGATGTACGAGACCCTCTTGAAGGGCACGCGGCTGCACCGCAAGCACGGCGGCACCCTCGGCTTCCACGCCCCCGACGCCAAGGCGGAGCCGGCCGTCCGCGCGATCTGGGCGGCGATCCAGACCTTCCTCGACGGCACCGACGCCGGCCGGCTGCCCGTCGAGCGGCTCTTCGCCACGCTCCGCCGGCCGCCGTTCGGCCTCAAGGACGGCGTGCTGCCGGTGCTGCTCGCCGCCGCCCTCGCCCACGCCCCCTCGCGCGTCGCCCTCTACGAGGACGGCTCGTTCGTCCCCAAGCCCAACGCCGCCGCCTTCGAGCGCCTGTTCCGCGCCCCCGGCAAGTTCGAGTTGCAGCGCTTTCACCCTCGCCGGCCCCCGCGCCGAGGCGTTCCGGCGCTACGCGGCGATGATTCGGCGCGCGGCCGGCGGCGACGGCGACCTCCTCACCGTCGTCAAGCCGATGCTGCGGCTCGCCAAGGACTTGCCCGAGTACGTCGCCAAGACGGGGTCCGTCGGCGACGACGCCCGGCGGGTGCTCAAGGCGGTGCGCGAGGCCCGGCAGCCGGACAAGTTGCTCTTCGCCGACCTCCCCGCCGCGTGCGAGTCGGCCCCGATCGAGTCGTCGGGCCGCGCCGACGCCGGGCACCTCGACGCCTACTTCGCCCGGCTGCGTGGGGCGTTCGCGGAGTTGCAGGGGGCCTACCCGAAGCTGCTCGCCGACGTGGCCCGCCTGACCCTCGACGCCTTCGGCGAGGCCGGTCCTCTGCCCCTGGCCCGCGTCGCCATCGCCCGCCACGCGCGCGTGGTGCTCGGCGTGGCCGTGGACGCCAAGCTCAAGGCGTTGCTGCTGCGGGCGTCCGACGACAGTATCGGCGACGACACGTGGCTGGAGTCGATCGCGACGCTGCTCGCCGGCAAGCCGCCGGTCCACTGGGACGACGCCGACCTCGCCAAGTTCGAGCTGCACGTCAAGGCGTCGGCTTCCGTCTTTTTAAGCTGTACCCCCTTACACCGACGCACTCGGAATGCTAGAGTGTCGCGGAGTCGTTCAATTTTCAGGACGAACGGGACGGTGCTCGATGTCGATGGCTTTGCTCTCAAAGTTTGAGCAGTTGACGACATGGAGCAAGGGCAGCCAACGGGCACCGCACAAGCCTCTTCTAGTTTTACTTGCCCTCGGCGAGTGGTCGCGTGGTCACCCGTCCGTCAAGTTTTCCGAAGCTGACAAGCCGCTCAAGGAACTCTTGCGACGCTTCGGCCCAGCCCGAAAGGCGCACCATCCGGAGTGCCCGTTCTGGCGACTTCAGACCGATGGGATGTGGGATATTCACCCGAAGTCGGGTATAGCAATCGGCAAAGATGGCGGCGCGACTCACAAAGGGTTGCTCGACGCCGACGCGGTCGGCAGCTTCACCGCCGAGGTCCGCGCCGCGTTGACCGCCGATCCGCCCCTAGTTGCCGAACTCGCGAGACTGCTGCTCAAGACGCACTTCCCGGACTCGCTGCACGAAGACATCCTCGACGCGGTCGGCCTGGAACTGGACGACCCGCGCGCCACCGGAGGTGGGCGCGACCCGAACTTTCGCAAGCGGGTCCTGACGGCCTACCAGCACCAGTGCGCCGTCTGCGGCCTGCAACTGCTGCTCTCCGGCACGTCGGTGGCGCTCGAAGCCGCCCACATCCGCTGGCACCAGGCCCGCGGCCCGGCGACGGTCCCGAACGGGCTGTGTCTTTGCGTCCTCCATCACAAGCTGCTCGACCTCGGGGCGCTGACCTTTTCGCCGGACCTCACCGTGCTGATTTCCGACGAACTCAGCGGTCTGGCCGGCCTGCACGAACACCTGTTGGTTCACCACGGCAAGCCAATTCGGCTCCCGCTGCGTCACGAAGACAAGCCGGACCTCAAGTTCGTGGAGTGGCACCGCCGCGAGGTGTTCCGCGGCGACGCGCGACCGTGACCTCGTTCGCTTCGACTTTCTCTGGCTTGGTGGTCGGCCTAACAAGACGCGCCTGCGGCGGGGCCGAAAACCAACGCGAAGTCGCCGCCTCGAATCGCCCACCATGACTGGACGCGCTTTAACTCTCGGGTAACTCGCCATGAACTTGACGTTGATGCCCGTGCTGCGCTGCCTGGCGGGTCAGGAACGCTTCTACATCGCCACGATGAAGTACGCCGAAGTCGCCCGCGAAGTCCAGTTCCCGGACGAGTTGAGTGCGAACGCTGAACTCGGGCAGCTCATCCAGCGGGGCATCTCGGTACGCACCAAGGACATCACCGATTACCTGCTGACTTCGTCGCACCGCTTCCTCGGCGGCCTCGTCGTCGCCGCGTGGGGCGGCGAGCCGCAGTACACGCCACTTACGATGGACGACCCCGACGGCATGCTCCGCGGCATCGACAAGGAATTCGGCGTGCTCATGTTCGACGGCACCCAAGCGTACTTCGTCCTCGACGGGCAGCACCGCCTCCGCGCCATCAAGGACGCCATGAAGGCCAACCCCGCCCTCGGCAAGGACGACATCTGTGTCTTGATCGTCACCCACTACGACAGCCCCGAGGGCCGCATCCGCACCCGCCGGCTGTTCTCGAACATCAACCGCAACGCCGTCAAGACCGCCGCGGCCGAGGACATCGTGCTCGACGAGGACGACGGCTTCGCCGTGCTGACCCGCCGCCTCCTCGACGAGCACGAGTTCCTCAAGGACGACGGCCGGGTCAAGGTCATCACCAAGGCCGGGGCGGAGGGCACGCTGAAGCTGGCCGGCAACAACATCCCCAAGACCGACCCCAAGGCGCTCACTACGCTGCCGGTCCTGTACGACATGCTCGGCTACCTCGGCTGGGACCTGCCGGGCGTGATGCACAACCCCAAGGCCCGGCCGAACGCGGAGGTACTCGAAGAGAGCTACGGCGTCCTGGAGGCCCGCCTCGAAGACCTGCTGGCGAACTGCGGCCACATCCGCGACCGCCTGCTGGCCTCGGCCGGGGCGCGCGAGGTGCGCGCCCCCAAGAACAACGAGCGCGACGGCCACCCGTTCATGCGGCCGGTCATCCAGAAGGCCGTCGCCCGAGTCGGCGGGGAGGTCGTCTACCAGGGCTTACTAACGTGGCATGAGGTCATGTCCCGCTTGTCGCAACTCGACTGGTATCTGGCCGCGCCGCCGTGGGTCGCGGTGTTCAGCCCCGAGAGCGGCAAGATGATTCCGGGCAAGGACAACGTCAACCTGCTCAGCGAACTGCTCCACGCCCACCTCGCGCCGAAGAGCCTGCAAGCGATCAAGCGCGCCCTCAAGACCTACAAGGACTTGCGCGGGCAGCCCTACCCGGTCACCGCCGAGGAGTTGGCCAAGCGACTGCCGGCCGTCGAGGTGACCTCGGTGCGGGACCCCCTGCCGCCGCGGCCGGAACTCTCGGACCGGGTCGAGGCGGAACTCGCCGCGATGCCGCCGGAAGAGGCGGAGTGACGGCCCCGCCGCCCGCTCGCCCCTCACGCGCCCGACCCGACGGGGCGGCCCCGGTAGCGCTCCGCCGCGCCGGCGTGCCCCACGGCGTCGCCCTCGCGGCGCGCGAAGGCCGCCAGCGCCTCGCGCATCGCCGCCTCGCCGCCGAACTGGAAGCCGAGTTGCGTCCGGTACGCCGCGCAGCCGTCGAGCTTCGCCGCCAAGTGCCCGCCGAGGGGAACGCCGAAGTCGCCCGCCTCGCGCCGGCCGGGTGCCGGCTCGCGCAGGGCGTAGGGCGTGTCCCGATACCACGTCGGCGCGTCGGCCGGCAGGGCGTTGGCGACGGCCGCGACGAGTTGCAGGTGGTCGGCGTGGCGGCCCAAACCTTGCGGCGCGAACGTCAACGCCGGGCGGCACTGTCGCCAGAGTTCGCGGACGCGGCCGGCGAGCGCGTCGGCGATGTCGTCCCCCGGCTTGACCCCGCCGAATAGCTCGGCGGCCGAGTCGTAGCCGCGGTGCGGGGCCTCGGGGAAGTCGAGCCACAGCACCTCCGCCGCCCCGACGACCTGGGCGAACTCGGCGTCCTCGGCCCGGCGGACGGCCAGGTAATCGACCCCCGCCGGCAACCCCTTGGCCGTCTGGCACGTCAGCGCGAAGCCGGCGGGGTTCGGCACCGACCGGGTGAACGCCGTCGCCAGCACGCAATCCCACCCGGCCGCGGCGAGCTTCGCCAGCGTGCCGCCGCACGAGAACGCCACGTCGTCGAGGTGGGGGGACAGGAACAGGGCAGTCGGCACTCAGATACCTCCCGCCAAGGCGCTAAGGCGCAAAGTGTAAAAACAAAACTCTGATTTTCTGCTTCCTTGACTCTGCGCCTTAGCGTCTTTGCGGGAGGTCGTATTAGAGCAAATGTGGCGCGGCCCGGAAGCGGCAGCGCGGGTCGGCGGTGGCGACGGTCACGGCGCGGGGGTCGTACAGGTCGAGCCAGCCGGCCGAGGGCGAACTCCCGGCGACGCGGTCGTAGACTTCGAGGATTTGCCGGCCGACGGTGCCCCACGAGTAGAGCCGCCGCACGTCGGCGAGGGCCCGCCGCGCCAGCCGCCGCCGCAGGGGGGCGTCGTCCAGGAGTCGGGCGATGGCGTCCGCCAAGCCGACGGCGTCGCGCGGCTCGACGAGCAGGGCGTCGCGGCCGTGTTCGAGGCAATCGACGACGCCGACGGCCCGCGTCGAGACGATCGGCAGGCCGCTCGCCATCGCTTCGAGGATGGTGTTCGAGAAGCCCTCGCTGTACGTCGGCGACACGAACACATCGCCGCGGCGGTAGGCGCTCGGGGCGTCGGCGTAGGACGAGTAGCCGGCGAACTCGACGCGACCACCCAGGCCCAACGCCGCCGCGCGGCTGCGGGTCGCGCCCACGTCCGGGCCGATGCCGCTGACCACGAGCCGCAAGTCGCGGCCGGCGGCGACAAGTGCGGCGAAGGCGTCGATCAACTCGTTGACGCCCTTGCGGGCATCGACGCGGCCGTGGTAGAGCAGCGTCGGCACCGCCGGCAACTCGCCGACCTTCGCGTCGTCGGCCGGCGTGAAGCGGGCGGTGTCGGTGCCGCCGGGGACGATGGTGAAGACTTCGCGCGGCACGCCCAGGTTCTCGACGACTTCCGCGGCGAACGACTCGCTGCCGATGAGCACGGCGTCGGCGTGGAGCAGGACCGCCCGCATCGCGCCGCGGTGGGTCGCGCAGCAGCCGCCGACCCAGTGGCCGTCGCCGCCCTGGATGCTCACGACCGTCGGCAGCCCCAGCCGCCGGCCGGCCTCGAGCGCGGCGAGGCCCGTCGGGTAGCCGTACTGGGCGTGGATCAGGTCGAACGGCCGGATCGCGTGTCGGCACTCGACGGCGGTGACCATCTGCTCGATGTCGGCCTCGAAGTCGGCCGGCCGGCCGACGCCCGCCAGTGCTTCGCCGCGGGCTTCGAGGCCCAGGACCTGGACGCCGGGGACTTTCGGGGGCGGGCCGCCGCCGTAGACGCCGGCCCCCTCCGGGTCGGCGCGGTACTGCGAGATCATCGTCACGTCGTGGCCCGCGGCGACGAGTTCGCGCAGCAGGTTCAGCGCGTAGACGCTCATGCCCGAGATGGCGGGGAAGTAGCGGCGGGACAGGAAGCAGACGCGCATCGGGGTGTCTCCTCAGGCGGTGGCGCGCCGCCGTAACTCCAGCTGCGCCGCGTGGCTGTTCGGCTCGCGGTACAGCGAGTACAGCGGGCCGACAATCGCGTCGATGGCCGCCGGGTCGAGCCACGCCGGCCCGCCCAGCCGCGCCTCGGCGACTGATGGTAGGCGCACCGGCCGCGCGCCCGTCGGGCCGTCGCCCAATCCGACGAAACGGTCGCCGCGCGCCAGCAGCCGGCGGACGCCGCGCTCGCCGACGCGGTAGTAACTCATCGTCTCGCACTCCAGCCCCGCAACCACGACTTTGGTGGCGAAGACCGCGCCACCCGGCGGGGAGAAGTCGAGCACCAGAATGTCGCAGCCGCCGGCGTTCAGGGCGTCGGCGACGGCGCGGCAGCGGTCACGCGGGTCGGCCACGGCCGCGGGGTCGGCGGTCGGTAAGTCGCGCAAGTTGACCCGCCGCCGCTCCGAGAAGACGGTGTCGGCGAGCAGACTGCGTAACTCGCCGGCCGACTTCGTCAGCCAGCCGGCCATCGCGCCCAAGGCGCGCGGCTCCTCGCCGGCGGTCGTGAACTTCGCCAGGTAGGCGTCGAGGTAGCCGGGCGGGGCGACGGCGGCGACGCGGTCGAGCGGGCCGTGCATGAACGCCTTGCGGCTGCGGGCTGCGGCGTACTCCAGCAGCGCCTTGCGGACGGCCACGTTGCGGTCGGGGTGGGCCGCCTCGCCGCAGGCCGTGAGCATCATCGGGAAGCCCGGCTCACCGAGGTCGTCGCCGACGACGTAGACGTTGACCGTGCCGAAGTCCGCCGCCGCGAGCTTGACCGTGACATCTAGCCCCACCGAGCGTAGGCGGCTCAGTAGCCCCGCCGTCTCGGGGTCGAGGCCGTCGCCGCAGTCGATCACGGTGCCCTGGTCGAGCGAGCGGAACGACACCGTGTTGCCGTCGCGCTGGAGCAGTTCGAGCAGCCCGTGGGCGACCGCCTGTTCCCGGCACAGCCCCGCGCCGAGGCCGTTCGAGATCGGCGTGATCAGCGGCGTGACCCCGCGCAACTGCCCCCGATGCACCGCCGCGAACTCGACCGGCACGAGCACCGACTCGCCCGTCAAATAGCGCGTCGCGGCGACCCAAGTCAACTCCGCGTGCGGGGTGTACGGGCTGCCGGCGGGCAGGCACAGGGTCAGCGGGTCGGCGACGTACCGCGAACCCCGCTCGGCCACGAGCCTGGCGAAACTGCCGCGAATCCTCGTGGCGGCGTGCAGCGCGGCCTCGGCGTGGACCTGCTCCGAGATCTCGCCGAGCGCCCCGACCATCGCCTCGTCGGGGTCGGCCCCGTAGCCGAAGCCGTCGAACTGCGAGCCGTCGGCGGCGCGGAACGGCACGACCCAGACCGGCACGCCGAGGCGGTCGAGGCCATCGACGCGGAAGGTCGCCGTCTCGCCCGGCGGCAGGTGCGCCCGGTAGGCGTCGATCGCGTCGGTCAGTCGGCTCATAGCAACTCCAGGGCGACGGGCTTCGCGGTCGGCGGGCCACTCAGTAAGCGGTCGAACAGGGCCAAGGCGTGGTCGCGGGTCACGCCGGCGGCGTACTCGAACGGCGTGAAGACGTGCTCGAACGGCAGCTCGGCGAACACCCGGCGGTAGTGGCGGAGTTCGCCGTGCGACAGGGGGATTTCGTAGTGGTAGCCCTTGTGGCACGAGATCGCCCGCGGCCGGCCGTCGGCGTGGAAGTCGATCTTCAGCGCGTCCCCCGCGAAGAGCGCCTTGCGGGTCGCGTCGTAGAGCACACTGTGCCCGTCGTAGTGCCCGCCGACGTGGTGCAGCGTCAAGCCCGGCGCGAGGTCGTGAACGTCGTCGGCCGGCCAGGTCACGCGGAACGCCTTCGTAAACTTGACTCCGTCGGTGTGGATCACGACGGCCGGCTTGAAGTGCTCGGCGAGCTGCCAGAGCGCGCCCATGCCGTGCGGGTGCGAGCAGGACAGCGTCGCGATGCCGCCCAGCGAAGTCAGGAAGTCGAGGGCGTCGGGCTGGTAGAACGGTGCCGCCTCGAAGGCGACGTTGCCGTCGGGCCGGGTAATCAGCCAGCCGGTCGCGCCCAGTCCGAACTTCGGCTCCGCGGAGACGCCCCAGACGCCGGGCATATATTCGGCCCACGTATTCGTCAGTTCGCGGCCGACGCGCTCGACGGTGGCGAAGTCCCAGCCGTCGTCGGGCAGGGCGTTGCGCACGTCGCTACAGACCAGGCAGCCGGGCGGGTCCTGGCCGGCGAAGTAGAGGTGCCAGTGCCCGCAGTGGGTGCAGGCGGTCCGGGCTAAAGGCATCGAAATGTCTCCCGCAAAGTCAGTGGGGTAGCCGCAGCGGCCAAGACACGCGGTGGCAGCGCAGGCCGGGCACCCACGAGGGGTGCCCCTACAGTTCGCCTGCGGCGGA
>JAYTUC010000214.1:0-20539 GCA_043744775.1 Fimbriiglobus sp.
GGAATCCTTCCGGGGGTGGCGGGGGCGGGGTGACGGCGCGGCGGTCAGTTGCCTTCGAGCTTCATATGGCAGTTCTTGTACTTCTTGCCGCTGCCGCAGTAGCACGGGTCGTTGCGGCCGACCTTCTTGCCGACGTTGCGGATCGTCTCGGGCTTCTTGGCCTCGCCGCTCACCGGCTGGGTCCCGGCCTCGGTCTGGGCCGCCTGCGCGGAGCGGGCCTGCATGGCACTCACCGCCTGCTGCTGTTGCGCCCGCGCCCCGGCGAACAGCGCCGTCTGCACGTCCTCGTCGGCCACGTCCTCGATGCGGAAGATGCTCTCGCCGACCTTGTCGCGGACGCCCTCCCACATGGCGTCGAACATCTTCATGCCCTCGCGCTTGAAGATGATCTTGGGGTCCTCCTGCGCGTGCGAGTTGAGCTGAACGACGCTCCGCAGGTGGTCCATCGTCAGCAGGTGGGCCTTCCACGAGCTGTCGATGATGTCGAGGACCAGCCGCCGCTCGACGTGGTGCATCTCGGGGCGGTACTTCTCGTCGTAGGCGTTCAAGAGCGCATCGGTGACCGCGGCCGGGGCGACGCCGGTGAACTTGGCCGGGTCGAGTTCGAGCCGCAGGTCGGCTGCGGCCCAGTCGGTGACCTCCTTGGCGTCGGCCGCCTCGGCGACGGCCGACCCGCTCAAAGCATCGGCGACCCGCGCGGTGACCTCGGCGTAGTCGGCCTGGGGGAACTGCGCCGCGCTGTGGGCCGAGAGCAGCGCCTCGATCTTGCCCTTGCCCTCGGTGCGGACCACGTCCTCGCCGAGTGTCTCGGCCGCGCCGGGAAAGCGCGTGGCGATCCAGCGGAACAGGCCCTCGCGGTCGGGCCGGCGCTCGCCGCCCTTGCTCTTGTCGGGCAGGTAGCTCGACAGGCCGACGTGGACGGGGAACTGCACGTCCTTGGCGCGGTACGTCTCGCGGACCTTCTGCCGCAGCAGCGTGAGGAGTTCGGGGCCTTCCTTCGCCACCGCGTCGTCGAGGCTCAGCTTGATGCCGAACTGAGTCCTGGCCCAGTCGCACAGGCTCTCGGCCGAGTACGTCTTGACCAGGTAGCGCTCGCCGGCGGCGAGTTCGACGCCGAGGATCGCCTTGTCGGCCTCGGCGATGAGGTGCGTGTCGAGTTCCTCGCGCGGCACCTTCTTCAGGTCGCGGTCGGTGAGCTTGAGGCCGTAGCGGGTGTTGACGGCGCGGGTCAGTTCCTGCCACTTCCAGTCGCGCGGGTCGTCGTTCGGGTTCAGGCTCTCTTCGAGGGCCTCGGAGATGAACACGGGGGCGGCCTGGCTGGCGCGGTCCTGGGCGATCTTGACCGCCTCGGGGAAGGCGACGTTGCGGAAGTCCGACGGGTCGGCCTCGATGCCCAACTCCTCGGCGGCGTAGGCCGCGAAGCTCGCCGCGCCGTAGTCCTCGGCCCCGTAGCGCTTGACCGCGTCGATCAGTTGCAGGTCGAGCATTTCGAGGAGCATCGACCGCGGGTTGCGGCCGTCGAGGATCGACTGCCGCGCGCCGTAGGTGCGCTTGCGCTGGTAGTCCATCACCTCGTCGTAGTCGAGCAGGCTCTTGCGCTGCTCGAAGTGGTACTCCTCGACCTTGCGCTGGGCGTTCTGAATCTGCTTCGAGAGCATGTTGCTCTCGAGTGCCTCGCCGTCTTGCATCCCCAGCCACGGGTTGTTCATGAGGCGTTGCAGGCGCTCGCCGCCGAAGAGGCGCATCAACTCGTCTTCGAGCGACAGATAGAACTTGCTCGAGCCGGGGTCGCCCTGCCGGCCGGCGCGGCCGCGGAGCTGGTTATCGACGCGGCGCGACTCGTGGCGCTCCGTACCGACGATGTGCAGCCCGCCCATCTCGGCGACCTTGCGGCCCTGCTCCTTCATCTTCTCCTTCGACTCGATCTCATCGACGGTCTGCTTCCACAGGTCGTCGGGCACCTCGAGGCGCGTCGGGTAGGCGAGCCGGCCGTCGGCGTCGGTAACCAGCTTGAGCCGCGCCCAGGCCAGCGTCTCGGGGTTGCCGCCGAGGATGATGTCGGTGCCCCGCCCGGCCATGTTGGTGCTGATCGTCACGGCGTTGAGTCGGCCGGCCTGGGCGACGATCTCCGACTCCCGCGCCACGTTCTCCGGCTTGGCGTTGAGCAGTTCGTGCTTGACGCCGCGACGCTTCAGCATCGTCGAGAGGTACTCGGACTTCTTCACGTCGGTCGTGCCGATGAGGATCGGCCGGCCGGTCTTGGCGACCTCGGTCACCTCGCCGACGACCGCGTCCCACTTCTCCTTCTGCGTCTTGTAGATCAGGTCGGGCGAGTTGACGCGGCGCAGCGGCCGGTGCGTCGGCACGGCCACCACGTCGAGCTTGTAGATCTTCATGAACTCGGTCGCCTCGGTCATCGCCGTGCCGGTCATGCCGGCGAGCTTGCCGTAGAGCTTGAAGAAGTTCTGCAGCGTGACCGTGGCCAGGGTCTGTGTTTCTTGCTTGATCTGCACGCCGTCGCGCTTGTGCTTGGCCTCGATCGACTGGTGCAGCCCGTCGGACCACTGCCGGCCGAACATCGCCCGGCCGGTCGATTCGTCGATGATGATGATGCCGAGCTGGTTGTTCTCGCGCGGGTCGGCCGCGACCATGTAGTGCCGGTCGCGGTGGTACTGGTGGTGCGCCTTGAGCGCGTTGTCGATGAGGTGCGGCCACTCCATGTTGCCGGCGGTGTAGAACGACTCGACGTCGGCGAGCTTCTCGGCCTCGCGGACGCCCAGGTCGGTGAGGTGGCAGGTGCGCTCCTTCTCCTTGACCTCGAAGTAGACGCCCTTCTGCGGCGGGTTCTGCGGGTCGATCTTCACGCCGTCGAGCGGCATCAGCACCGGCAGGTCGTCGCCCTCGGTCCCCTGCAACTGCATCTCGCCGCGGGCCTTGATCTCCCGCCGCGCCGCCTTCTCGATCTCCGTGAGCTTGCGGGCGATCTCGTCGGCCTTCTCGTACTGCTTGGGGTCGCTGTAGGCCGTCCCCGAGATGATCAGCGGCGTGCGGGCCTCGTCGATGAGGATGTTATCGACCTCGTCGATGATGGCGTAACTCAAAGGCACGCGCTGGCACTGGCGGTAGTAGGGGTGGAAGCCCTCGTCGTCGAAGCGGGCCGCCTTCATGTTGTCGCGCAGGTAGTCGAAGCCGAACTCGCTCGACGTGCCGTAGGTGATGTCGCACTCGTAGGCGTGCCGCTTGGTCTCGGCGTCCTGGTCCGACTGGATGTACGCCGCACTCACGCCCAGCGCGTTGTAGATCGGCAGCATCCACTCGCAGTCGCGCCGCGCCAGGTAGTCGTTCACCGTGATGACGTGGACGCCCTTCTTCGTGATGGCGTTCAGGTAGGCCGGCAGCGTGGCGACGAGGGTCTTGCCCTCGCCGGTGACCATCTCGGCGATGTTTCCGCCGTGCAGGATCGCCCCGCCGACGATCTGCGTGTCGTAGTGGCGCATCGACTTCGAGCGGTGCGCCGCCTCCCGACACGCGGCGAACGCCTCGGGCATGAGGCTTTCCATCCGCTCGCCCTGGAGCAGCCGCGCGCGGTAGCCGACGGTCAGGCCGCGCAGGTCGTCGTCGGAGAGGGCCTTCATCGACGCTTCGAGGGCGTTGGTGCGGTCGAGGATCGAGCCGGGCACGATGGTGTGCGTGTCGGCGTTCTTGGTGCGGACGTAGCCGACCCGGCGGACGGCGCGGTCGTTGGAGGTGCCGAAGAGGCGGTTGACGAAGTTGAAGCTGCCATCGACGAAGCCGTTGAATTTCTCGCCAATCTTGTCCCAGACGGTGGCGTCCATGTCGGGGCGGGCGTCGGCAATCGTGGACATGCGGGAACCTCGGGGCGCGGGCCGAACTCGAACACCTACTCTAAGACGGGCGCAATTTCCGGTCAATACAGACCGCCTAACCCTCACAAACGACCGGACGCCGTCGGGCTAGCTTCTCGCCCCCCGCCCGCGTACCCTGCCGACACCACTGCGACCGAACCCCCGAGGGCGAGCGATGTTTCTGGGCATGCGAACCGTGGCGTACAAGACCCCCGACCTGGCCGCCGGCAAGGCGTGGTACGCGAGCGTCTTGGGCCACGAACCTCACTTCGACGAGCCGTACTACGTCGGCTTCAACGTCGCCGGCTACGAGTTAGGCCTGATGCCCGACGGCGACGGCGGGGCCGGCGGCACGACCTTCTTCTGGGGCGTTGACGAGATCGAGACGGCCGTCGAGCGGCTGACGAACCTCGGCGCGACGCTCACCCAAGCGGCGACCGACGTGGGCGGCGGCATCCGCGTGGCGACCGTCACCGACCCCTTCGGCAACGTCTTGGGCGTGATCGAGAACCCGCACTTCGTCGCGGCGACGGCGGGGTGACGTGGCGAGCCATATGAATCAACTGGCGACTTCGACCACGTCGCCCGGCCGGATGCCGACGAGCGCCGCTTCGACACCCGGCACCAGGGGGGCCAGGTGGCGAGGGCGATTGCTGACGGCAACCATCACGACAACGGCGACGCCAGCAGCCGCGAGGTTCTGTTGGTGGCGCAGGTTTTGATCGACCGTCAACAGCACTTCGATGCCGGCCTGGGCCATCAGGGCGAGCAGTTCGCCGTTCCGTTTTCCCGACCAGCCCATCTCGCGCACCGTCCGGACATCGTGGCCAGGTAATGCGCGTCTCAACGGGCGCGGCATGCACTCGTCAAGCAGAATGCGCATGGGCCACCAGGAGTTTCGACGCCAGCCCCAAAGTGGCCGTGACCATCTCTGGCGAAACCGTCGGGAAGTCGTCGAGGAACTCCTCCAACGGGTCGCCCGCGGCCAAGTAGTCGAGCAAAATCTTGACCGGGACGCGCGTGCCGACGAACACGGGCGTGCCGCCCATGATTTCGGGGTCGCTGTGGATCACTGGGACTTCTGTCGCCATGCGTCACCTCCTGACCCGATTGTAACCGAAGTTGCGCCCGTCAACGCAGAAACCCGGAGCGGTTGGCTCCGGGTTCCTGGGTGTCGGCGCGGGACTGACTGTCACGTCAGACCGCGACCGGCTGGCTCACGGTTTCGTTGGCTTCGCCGTGCGGCTTCACGTTCACGCGGCGCTTTTGGCCGTCGAAGAAGACTTTGCCGTCGCACATGGCGAACAGGGTGTCGTCCTTGGCCCGCTTGACGTTGCGGCCGGGGTGGAACTTCGTGCCGCACTGCCGCACGATGATGCTGCCCGTCTTGACCGTCTCGCCGGCGTAAGCCTTGATGCCGCGGCGTTGCGCGTTCGAGTCGCGGCCGTTCTTGACGGAGCCTTGACCCTTCTTGTGTGCCACGTTGCAGCCCTCCGGAATGACGTTTCCGCCATGCTACCGCGCCCCGCCGCGCACGCAACCGCAAAAGTCGGCCTACTTCCGGCCCGCCTTGATCGCGTTGAGCTGCTGCTTCAGGCCCGCCGCCTCGATCGACTTGTTGTGCGACTCCAGGAACGCGATGCCCTGCTCGTACATCGCCACGCAATACTTGCTCACCTCGTCGCCACGCTTCTTGGGGATCAGCGGCAGGAACTTCAAGTAGAAGTCCCCCAGGAGCTTGATGCCGTTGCCGGCCGTCGTGCCCTTGTAGTCCTTGCAGACCTCCTCGAGCTTCGCCATCATCTTGGGCACGTAACGCCCCTCGCTGGGGAACTTCAGGCAGGTGCCGGCGATGCCGTCGGCCGCCTTCTTGTACTCCTTCGCCTCGGCCTGGTACTCGGCGAGCTTGAGCCGCGCCTCGCACGCCAGGTCGGGCCGCGCCAGGAACTCGTAGGAGTGCACGTACTTCTCGAACAGCCGCGTGCGCTTGGCCTTGTCGGTGACCGGCGTCAGTAGGTCGTCGAGGATGCGCCACGAGAAGTCCGGGTAGCGGGCGAAGGTGGTCAGCGCCTTGTCGGCCATCGGTGTGGTTTGAGCCTCGTCGGTGGCCTTGCCGTCCTTGTACAGTCTCGCCAGTTCGAGCCAAGCTTTCTCGTCCGACGGGAAGATGTCGTGGACCTTCTTCAGGTACGCGACCTGCTGCGCCGCCGTGAGGTTCTTGCGCTCGCGCACCACGGGGTAGGCCCTCATCAAGAGGTCGGCGTGGCGGGCGGCCTGCGGGGCGAAGCCGAGGAACGTCAGCCGCCGCTCCATGTCGCGGTCGGTCATGTCGGACCCCGTGCGCGGGTCCACCACGGTGCCGACGTAGTACTGGTCGCCGAGATACCGGCCCTCGGACATCAGCGCGAAGTCGATCTTGTCCTTGGTGACCGACTTCACCTCGACCCACATCACCCAGGCGTGCAGCCCGCCGCTGTTCGACTCGCCGCGGACGAACTCGGCCGGGACGACGAGCGACTTCGCCACCCGCGCCGCGAAGTCGGCCTGCATCGCGCACACGCCGCCGTGCTTCTTGATGCTCGGCAGCGTGTACGGCTTGTCGTTGAGCTTGCAGACCTCGCTCTGAGTGCGCAACATGCCCTGGTCGTACTCCACGTCGAAGTAGATTTTGCCGACGCCCGACCGCTTGGCCAGGTAGTTCTTGAGCGCCCAGTCGCGCTCGTCGGTTGGGGTGCGGTGGTTGACGACGTGGACGAGGAACTCCCAGGGGAAGAACTGCACCGCCTGCTTCAGGGGGCCGTCGATGCGGGCCAGCATCTCGAAGTTCTTGACGTGGTCCATCGTGGCGACACTCGCCGGCAGTTCGCTCTTGGTGCGGACCTGGTGGCCGCGGTAGTCGTAGACGCCCTTGGGGTTGTCCCACGTCACCGCCACCGCGACGGCGACGTTGGGGTACGCCTTGACCTTGTCCGGCCCCAGCTTGTAGAGGTCGCGGAAGACTTCGAGCGCGTGGACCACGTTGTCCGTCTCGGGGTCGATCGCGGCGTACAGCATCTCCTTGAGGTCGGGGTTTGCGGCCAGGAACGCCTCGATCTCCGTGGCCTCCTCGTTGAAGGCGAGTTTGATCTGGTCGGCGTAGTTGGCCTCGAAGAACTTGACCCACGCCACGCGGGCGACTTTGCCCTCGCCCTTGGTGAACGCCTTGTCGCCCTGGAGCGCCTCGACCAGCGCGGCCTCGGCGGGGTTCGGCTTGACGAGGTCTTGGGCCGCCAACGCGGGGGCGACGAGAAGTAACGCGAAAAGTCCACGGGCCAGCATTGGTGGCCTCCGGGGGAGAAGGGTCGATCGTGGGGCGATTGTAACACGCCGGCCGCCCAGGGGGTAGCATTCCGCCGGCGTCTCGCCCGAAGTTCCGGCGGTGCGTTGCGTCCCCCGTCGCGGCCGGTTAGGATGGCCGCACGCGGTCCGCGTCTCACGCACCACCGGGGGTCGCCCATGCCGTCGCGTCTCGGCCTCCTCGCCATTGTCCTGGGCTGGTTCGCCGTGACGGGGCACGTCGTCTACCACGACGTGTGGCCGCGCTACTTCGCCGACGCCCCGCCGGCGCTGCAAATCGACCTGGCCGACGAGGCGACGCAACTCGCCCCGACCAAGTGGGCGATCACCCGCGGCGGCAAGAAGATCGGCACGCTGACCACGCGCATGGAGTACCTCGCGGCCGACGATACCTTCCGCTTCGTCAACAACTACGGCCAGCTCGCGCTCGACGCCGGCGGCGGCAACAGCGTCGTGAGCGTCGAGGCCCCGAAACTGGTGACGACGATCCGCGTCAGCCGCACCGGCGAGCTGCGCGAGCAGTCGATGTCCGGCGAGCTGCGCGTGTCGCTCGGCCCCGTCGAGTTAGGCCACGCCTCCGCCGAAATCGAGGGCCGTGTCGTCAACGGGCTGCTGCTGGGCCGCTGCAAGGTCCGCTACCCGATCCACGCCGCGCAGCCGACGATCGACCGCGAGTTGGAGCCGGTGCCGGTCCCGGCCGGGCAGGTGCTCAACCCGATGATGCCCGTGAATCGCCTGCGCGACATCACCCCCGGCCGCCGCTGGGTTATCCGCGAGGTCGATCCGCTCAAGGACGCGCTGGCGGTGCTGGGCCAGGAACTCTCGAAGCAGTCGAAATTCAACCTGCCGCTGCCGGCCAGCGCGTCCGGGGCGGAGCTGATCGCCGAGGTGCAGAGCGGCACCGAAGACTACCCGCTGCGCCCCGCCGAGATGGTGCCGTGCCGGGTGATCGCCTACCGCGGCGAGCGGGTGTCGGCCCGGACGTGGGTGAGTGTTGCCGACGGCCGGGTGATGCGGCAAGAGGCGACCGTCGGCGACGACACGCTGCGCTTCGACCGGCAGGATTGACCCCACGGGTATCGGGTGTGGGGTAAGGGGTATCGCAGAACCACGAACCCCCGCTCGACATCCACCCGAACGAATTGCTCTGCGATACCCGATACCCCATACCCTCCGTGGTTCGCATGATCGAGATCACTAACGTCACCAAGCGCTACGGCCCCAAGGTCGCCGTCAGCGACTTGAACCTCACCGTGCCCGACGGCGAACTGTTCGCCTTCCTCGGGCCGAACGGCGCGGGCAAGACCACGACCATCAAGATGCTCTGCGGCCTGCTCTTCCCCACCGAGGGCACGGTTAAGGTCGGCGGCTACGACCTGCGCACGCAGGGCGACGAGGCCCGGCAACTCGTGAGCTACGTCCCCGACCAGCCGTTCCTGTACGAGAAGCTCAGCGGCCGCGAGTTCCTGCAATTCACCTGCGACCTGTACCGCATGGAGCCGTCGCACGCCGCCGCCCGCATGGCCGAGGTGATCGAGACCTTCCACCTCGACGAGTTCGTCGATGACCTCACCGAGCGCTACTCGCACGGCATGCGGCAGCGCACCTGCTTCGCGGCGGCGCTGGTCCACGAGCCGCGCCTGCTCATCGCCGACGAGCCGACGGTTGGCCTCGACCCCAAGTCGATCCGCGAGTTGAAGGTGCTATTGCGCAAGCTCGCCGAGTCGGGCACGACGGTGTTCCTCTCGACGCACACCCTCGACATCGCCCAGGAACTCGCCGACCGAATCGGCATCATCGACCGCGGCAAACTCTTGGGCCTCGGCACCATGAGCGACCTGCGGACGCAAGCCGCGATGGACGGCAGCCTCGAAGACCTGTTCCTGAAGATCACCGAGGGCGTGGGCGAAGCGGCCGAGGTGGTGGCGTGAGCGACTTGCCCCTCCAAGCACTCGAAGCCCCGCCCGACGCGCCCCCCGCACTGATGAAGCCGACGCGGGCGTTCACGCCGGACGACCAGGCCGGCGTGTTCCGCCGGCTGCGCTACCGGCTCTCGGTCAACGGACTGCGGACGGCGTGGGAGTCGGGCAAGATCAAGCTCCTCTCGATGCTCGGCACGTCGTTCGTCGTCGCCGCGTTCGTCTTCGGCCTGAGCTGGTACGGCATCGGCCAGATGTTCAGGTTCAACGTCCCCGCCAAGGGCCTCATCGTCGGCGGGCTGTTCGACCTGATGTTCTTCACCCTCGGCGGCATGTTAATCTTCTCGACCGGCATCATCCTCTACGCCAGCCTGTTCACGTCGCCGGAGTCGCGCTTCCTGCTGTGCAGCCCGGCGAGGGCCGACCGGGTCTTCGCCGCGAAGTTCCAGGCGGCCGTGGCCTTCAGTTCGTGGGCGTTCCTGATCCTGGGCGTGCCGATCCTCGTCGCCTACGGCCTCGTCGCCGGGGTGCCGTGGTACTTCTACCCGCTGCTGCCGCTGTACCTGCTCGGCTACGTGCTGCTGCCGGGGTCGGTGTCGGCGATGGCCTGCCTGCTGTTCGTCCGCTTCGCCCCGCGCAACCGCAAGCAAGCGGCAGTCATCCTGGGTGTCGTGGCCGTGGGCCTGCTGACCGTCTGGACGGTCCGCCTCGGGGTGGCCGCCAAGGCGACGCTGGCGACGACCAAGAAGAACGAAGTCGAGGGGCTGATCGGCCAGTTCGCGCTGTTGCAGCACCCGCTCACGCCGAGCCACTGGATGACTAACGGGATCATGGCGGCGGCCCGCGGCGAGGTCCTGGGCGCGCTCGTGCCGCTGGGGATGCTCTGGACCAACGGCCTGATGCTCTACCTCGGGGCGGCGCTGCTGGCGCGGCAGTTCTACCGCACCGGCTACGACCGCGTCGTCGGCGGTGGCCGCGGCAAGAAGGTGTACAAGGCCAACTTCCTCGACACGCTCATGGACCGCTCGGTCTTCTACCTCGACCGGCCGACGCGCATCCTCGTCGTCAAGGACTTCCGCACCTTCCGCCGCGACCCGACGCAGTGGGTCATGCTGAGCATCTTCGGCGGGATGCTGTTCCTGGGGGCGTCGAACTACCGCGCGATCATCAAGAACGACCTGGCAGTCCTCGACCAGTACGTCATCAGCCTGGTGAACGTCGCCGCGCTGTGCGTGCTGCTGTGCGCCGGGCTGAGCCGCTTCATCTTTCCCTTAATCAGCCTCGAAGGCCGCAAGTTCTGGATTCTCGGGCTGATGCCGGTGAAGCGCGAGCAGATCCTGCGCGGCAAGTTCTTCTTCGCCGCGACCGTCTCGACCGCCTTCGCCGAGACGCTGATCACGGTGAGCGACCTGCTGTTGGGCCTGCCGGCGGGGGCGGTCGCGGTCCACATGCTGACCGTCGGCGTCGTGGCGGTCGGCCTGAGCGGGCTGAACGTGGGGCTGGGGGCGTACCTGCCGAACTTCCGCGAGAGTGACCCGTCGAAGATCGTCGTCGGCTTCGGCGGCACGATGAACATGATGGTCGGGCTGCTGTTCCTGGTGGTCGTGGTGACGCTGATGGCGGCCCCGGTCCACGCGGCCGGCGTGGCAAAGGGCTACGGCGTCAACCCCGACTTGCCGCCGTGGGCGTACCTCGGCGTGCCGTTGGGTCTACTCGCCGGCGCGGCCGCAGTCGTGCTGCCGATGCGGGCCGGGGCGCGGTCGCTCAACGAGACGGAGTTCTAACGGAACGGTTGGCCTCGGCTTGACAACGCGGGTCGTGGCGGGTCAAGATCGTTTCACGACCCTCCCCACTGCGACCCAGGACAGCCTCCCATGACGCGACGCACTTCCGCCGCCCTCGTCGTATTGTTCACCGCCGGCCTGGCGGGCGCGGCGTCTCCTGGCGAGGAGAAAGCCGCCCCCGCCCCGGCGCGTGTCACGCAAGGGGAGTACGTCGAGTTGGACGAGAACGGCACGCCGAACCCGCTGCTAGTGATGCGGGTCGCCGAGGTGTCGCCAAATATCGTTGTGGTGCGGGGGGCTAACGGTTGGGTCGCGTTCGCCTCTTACGACGAGGCTGCCAAGGAGTACCGCGGCTTTTTCGAGTGGCAGACGTTCGGGCCGCAGCGCAGCCCCGCCGGCAAGTGGGCCGACCTGTTCCAAATCCGGCTCACCCGAGCGGAGGGGGGCCGCATCCTCATGACCGGCAAGTCGAAGGAGAACGAGTTCACGATCCGGGCCGCTGCAAAGCCCTGACGCATTTCGTCGTCGATCGGCCCGATGGCGTCGAGCTTCAACGTCCGCACGCCGGACGCCCCTGATCCAGGCGACCTCCAGACGGCCGAGCGGTACGGTGCCCGCGTCGCCAGGGTCGCGATCGGCCTCCGAGGCTGAGTGCCCGGCGAGTGCCTCGCCTGGTCCGTGGCTCCGCCGCAGGCGACTCTTGGCGAGTCGCCTGCGGCGGAGCCACGGAGAGCGCCGGTCGCGTCACCCGCCGGCGTCGCGGACGTAGCGGTCGTAGGCGGCCACGGCGGCGATCAGCCCCATCGGCACGCCGTTGAGCGCGAAGCCCAAGGCGACGGCCTTGAAGCCGGGGTCGGGGATGCCGTTCATGAATTGCGTCACGCCCGACGCCGCGAACAGGATGCCGGCGAAGTAGAGGACCACGCAGACCCCCGCGACCCAGCCGCCCGCCACGCGCAAGCTCGTCGCCAGACTCGGGGCGTCGTCTTCGAGGGTCATGCTGCTGAGCCACAGGCCCGCCGACACCGCCAGGATCGCCCAGCCGACGAAGCCGATCACCATCGACACGCGCCCACTGCGGCCGGCCGGGGTGGGGATCGGGTCGTACAGAATCGACTTCAGCATCTTGACCATGAACGGCAGGCTCCGGGGGGCGACGGGCGGGCGCAGTTTAACAGGTGCGCCCGTCGGCCGCTCACGAATCGTCGTCGCTCTCGGGCAGCGGACTCTTGAAGTCGCCGCTGCGGTACCGTTGCAATTGCCGCTTGTAGTGGTCGCTGCGGCGGTCCTCGGCGACGAGCTTGAGCATCAGTGCCGTCGCGGCGGGGCGGTCGCCGGCGCGGAAGTGCGCCTCGGCCAGCCCCTCGCGGTAGGCCCGGATCGTCGGCTCGGCGGCGGCCGCGCCTGCGGCGTACTTCAACGCCAACTCCGACTCGCGGCGGCACCCGGACGCCAGCCACGCCGCGGAGTGCATCGCCCACGCGCTCTGCGGGTAGTCCTTCAACACCTGCCGGTAGGCGTCGAACGCCTGGCGGAAGAGCGCCGTCGCGTCGATCCCGCGGCCGGCCTTGTCGAGCGCGACGACGGCCGGCGTGAGCTGGTCGGTGCCGCCGGGCAGCGTCGCCAAAGTCTCACGCACTAACGCGACGCCGGCGTCGAGGTCGGCCGGGGTGCCGCCGGCGAGCTTGCCCTGGGCGACGTAGCCGCGCACCAGCTCCGGCACGGCCAGGTACGCCGTGCCCTCGACGTAGCTGCTGCCGGGGGTGCGGAGCATGTAGTGGATCGACTTGCGGCTCGCGGTGGCGGCCAGCGGGAAGTCGCGGGCGGCACTCGCCGCGCGGGCGACGCGGTTCCAGACGTTGCCCATGAAGCCCTCGCCCAGCACCCCGCAGTCGCGGATCAGCTCGCGCTCACGGGCGGCGTCGGCGGTGTGGCCGCGGTCGAGCAGTTCTTCGAGGTAGCGCGCCCGCAGGCGGGCGTTGCCCAGCGGCACGACGTGGGCCGCCTCGACGAGCTTAGCCCCCCCGGCGGCGTCCCCCGCCTTGGTGCGGGCGCGGCCGGCGAGGTCCAGCAAAATGGCGTTGCCGGGGTAGTATGCCGCGCCTTGCAGCAGCCGCGCGGCCGCCTCCTGAGGCTTGCCCTGTTCGACGAGCAGGTCGCCCAACTCGACCCAGAAGCGGTACGACTCGTCGGTCCCGAAGATCCAGCCCCGCGCCCCGACCGCCCCGCGCCAGGCCGTCGTCAGTTCGGGGTCGTCCGGCGGACCCGCGGCGAGCCGGTCGGCGTGGCGGGCGAGTTCGGCGAGCGCCTCGTCGGGCCGGCCGGCGGCGCGCAACACCGACGCGATGGCCAGCGCCTGCGAAGTCGCCTGGGCCGAGTGCAGCGGCAGTTGGTCGCGCCGGGCGACCTTGAGCGCGGCGTCCAGCGCGTCGGGCGACTCCTGGCCGAGCAGCAGCCGGCGGACGGACCGCATCGCCTCCGCGGGCTGCTTGGCGGCGACCCCCTTGCCGTCGGCCGGCTTCAAGACGCCCCACAGGAAGGTCGCGGAGTCGGCGTCGGCGTCGAAGAGGATCTCGAAGGGGTCTTGCCCGAAGCGGCCGGCGCGCTCCTGCCGCCCCGGCGTGCGCAGCCACGCGCCGAAGTGCCCGCAGGCCAATTCGTGCCGACCGGCGCGGACCTCCGCCCGCACCAACTGCGTGATGGCGACCCCCGAGGCGTTGGGCAGCGTCATCACCTGGGCGTGGGCCGACTCGAAGAGTTGCGCCGCCGCGTCGCGGTCGCCGAGCCGTGCCAGGATCAGCCCGCGGCGGGCGCTGTACAGCGGCTTGAGCGCGGCCACGTCGATGCCGGCCTCCTCGTCGAGCTTGCGCGAGCGCTCGTTGAGCAGGTCGAGCGCCTCGCGGAACTTCAGCTGCGCCGCCAGCACGTCGGCCAGAATTTGCGGGGCGTTGCGGTGCGACCTTAGCCGCTCGATCGCCTCGGCGGCGCGGTCGTTGGAGAACAGCGCCAGCGTCGGCGCGTCCACGGCGTCGGTCGCCGCGGTCAGGCGGTCGATGGAGTCGCGCTCCTCGTCGAGCAGCGCGTCGGCCGCGGCCGCCTGCCCGGCGCGGCGCAGCCGGAACGCGGTCAGTCCGCCGCGGCTGTTGGCGTCGGCGTCGGCCTCCGCGCGCTCGGCGAGCGCTGACCAGTCGCCGCCGGCTTCGAGCAGCGCGTCCACGACGGTGCGGTACAGCGGGTCGGCCTCCTCGACGAGCTTTGCCAGCTTCAAAGCGTCGGCGGTGCGGCCGGCCGCGCGGTAGGCGAACACCAGCGCGCGCCGGCGGGCGTCGGCAGCCGCAGGGGTCGAGGCGTCGGCCGCTTCGAGCCGGGCGACGCCGGCGGGCAAGTGGCCGCGCAAGCGCAGGTAGGTCGCGTAGTCGTTCAGCACGCCGGCCGTGGGAATCAGTGTGACGAGGGCCAACGTCTCCTCGGCCTGGTCGCCCTGCCCCGCCAGCACCAGCGGCGGCACCGCGGCGGTCAGGTCGCGGGCGAACGTGGCCTGAAGGTTCGCGGCGTTGTCGCCAACGATGGGCGTCGCCAGGAGGCCACGCAGCGTCGGCAGCGCCTTGGGGCCGAGTTTGAGCAGCGAGCGGAAGGCGGCGGTCTGCTTGACCGGCTCGCCGCTGCGGAACTCGCGCTGCAACTTCAGGACCGCCGGCGGGGTGTCGGCGTAGTGGCCGGCGGCGAACTTGTCGAGCACCAGCTTCGCCCGGCTGGCGACCTCGGCGTCGTCGCTCCGGAGCGCCGCGGTCAGCGCCGGCTTGGCCGCGTCGCCGAGCCGCCAGAGTTCCGCGGCGGCGCGCTCACGCACGGCGAATTCGGCGCTGCCCAGGTCGGCGACGAGCCGCGCCGGGTCGCCCGGCTTCTGCGCCTCGCCCTGCGCGAGCAAGGTCACGCAGGCGGCCAGAGATGCCACGAAAATCACGGTGCCACGCACGGGACGGCCTCTCACCACGGGCGGACAGGGCAGCCCCATCCTACCGCCGCGCCGGGCCTCGCCGCAAGCGCTTCCCGCCCAGAAGGTCGCGCGAACCTCACGACGTACCCCGGAGTCGTCCTTGACGTGACGGGGGCGGCGTCTACAAATGTCAGTCCCGCCGGGCCGCGTTTCGCCCGGCGGCCCGCAGCGCGTGAGCCACGCCGCCCCCGCAGTCCCACCATTGGACGGTTTCCCGCATGACCCCCGACGAACCGAAGCCGGAAGCCCCCGCCGAACCGACCGCCCAGCCCAGCCCGGAAGTGATGCCGTCCGCGGCCCCAACCGCAACCCCCGAAACGCCGCCCGAGCAGGCGACCGAGGTCGGCCAGGCCCCGCCCGCGAATGCGTCCAACGCCCCGGTCGCGCCGTCGGCCGCGTCGGAGGTCGTCAAGGAGACGCCGGCGGAGACGCCCTCCGGCACCCCGGTGGTCGAGAGCGTGCTGCCGCCCGCCGGTGCCCCGATGCCGCCGCCGCCCCCGCCGGCGTTGCCGCCGCAGCCGGTGCCGCAAGTCGCCGCCGCGCCGACGCCCCAAGACCTCTCACGCATCGCCCAGGACTTGCAGTTGCGCAAGGCCCAGGTCGAGTCGGTGGTGCAACTGCTCGACGACCAGAACACCGTGCCGTTCATCACGCGCTACCGCAAGGAGCGCACCGGCGGCCTCGACGAGACGCAGATTCGCCGGGTGCAGAGCCGCGTCGAGTTCCTGCGCGAAGTCGCCGCCAAGAAGCAGACGATCCTGCGCAGCGTTGCCAACCAGGGCAAGCTCACCGACGGCTTCGTCGAGGCGGTGATGAACGCCGAGCAGACCAAGCGGCTCGACGACCTGTACCTGCCGTTCAAGGCCAAGAAGAAGTCGCTGGCGTCGGAGGCCAAGGAGAAGGGCCTCGAACCGCTCGCGCTCGCCATCTGGGGCCGCGACCCCGCGATCGAGCCGCTGCCCGAGTTCCTCGCCGGCATGGTCGATCCATGGAAGCAACTCCACGACGTGAACGACGTGACCACGGGTGTGAAGAACATCCTCGCCGAGTTGGTCAGCGAGCAGTCGGAAGTGCGGGGGTCGGCGCGGGCGTTCCTGTGGGACACCGCCGAGTTCGTCGCCACGCGCATCGAGACGGTGCCCGAGGGCAAGGGGGCCGAGTACCGCGACTACTCGAAGTTCAAGGAGGCGTGCCGCGTCATCCCGCCGCACCGCGTGCTGGCCATCAACCGCGGCGAGCGTGAAAACATCTTGCGCGTGCGCATCGACTCGAACCGCGACGAGTTGAAGAACATCGCCCGCTTCCGCCTCGGCCTCGACGGCCACCCGCACCAAGCGTTCATCGAGTCCGTCGTCCCCGACTCCGTCGATCGGATGCTACTGCCCTCGCTGGAACGGGAGATTCGCCGCGAGTTGACGGAGCACGCCCAGGACCACGCGGTGGATATCTTCGCCCGCAACCTCGGCTCGCTGCTGATGCGGCCGCCGCTCGGTGGCCGGCGGGTGCTGGCGATCGACCCCGGCATCCGCACCGGCTGCAAGGTCGCGGTGCTCGACGAAACCGGCACGATGCTCGAAGACGCCGTCGTCTACCCGCACCCGCCGCGTAAGGACGCCGCCGGGGCCAAGCGCAAGCTCGAGCAGCTCATCCGGAAGTACCAGACTAGCGTCATCGCCATCGGCAACGGCACGGCGTGCCGCGAGACGGAGCAACTCGTCTCGGACCTGATCGCCGAACTCGAAGAGCGTCGGTTGAACCCGCCGCCGGCCGCGTCGCCGATCCCGCAAGGAGCCGTCAGCACGCCGACGGTCGCGGCCCCCGTCATGGCCGAGCCGGAGGCCCCGGTTGCGGAGCCGATGCCGGCGGCGACGACCGAATCGACCGACACCAGCGGTGTTGCGGAGACGACTTCGACGATGCCCGGCGTAAACCTCGGCGAGACGGTTTCGACCTCGACGGCCGGCGAGGCGACAACCGCCATGACGCCGACCGCCCCGGCCCCCGCGCCGGAGCCGGCCGCGCCGCCGGTCAGCCTCGACGGCCTCGACCCGGCTCCGGCCGACCTCGCCTACGTTATCGTCAACGAGGCGGGTGCGTCGGACTACTCGGCGTCGCCGACGGCCAAGGAGGAGTTCCCCGACCTCGACGCCACGACCCGCGGCACCATCTCGATCGGCCGGCGGCTGCAAGACCCGCTCGCCGAACTCGTGAAGGTCGATCCCCAGCACGTCGGCGTCGGCCTCTACCAGCACGACGTTCGCGCGAAGTACCTCAAACTCTCCGTCGAGTCGGTCATCGAGTCGTGCGTCAACTCGGTCGGCGTCGATGTCAACACCGCGTCGGTGCCCCTGTTGCGGCACGTCTCGGGGCTGAACCAACTCGTCGCCCGGCAGGTGGTCGAGTACCGCGCCGCCAACGGGCCGTTCAAGTCGCGCGACCAGTTGCGCAGCGTGCCGCAACTCGGCGACATCCGCTTCACGCAGGCCGCGGGGTTCCTCAAGATTCCCGGCGGCGACGAGCCGTTCGACACGACGGCCGTCCACCCCGAGAGCTACGAACTCGCCCGCAAGGTGCTCACCGAGTTCGGCTTCGCCCCGGCCGACCTGCACGACCGCGAGAAGTTGAAGGACCTGCGCGAGAAGCTGAACACGATCACGCCCGAGGAGATGGCGACCAAGCTCGAAGCCGGCGGCCCGACGGTGCGCGACATCTACCACGCCGTCGCCCGGCCCGGCCGGGACCCGCGCGAGGACCGGCCCGAACCGATCTTCCGCAAGGGCGTCTTGAAGCTCGAAGACCTGGCCCCCGGCATGGAGCTGCGCGGCGAGGTGCTGAACGTCGTCGATTTCGGCGCGTTCGTCGATGTCGGGCTGAAGGACAGCGGCCTGGTTCACATCAGCCAGATGGCGAACCGGTACATCAAGTCGCCTTACGACGTGGTGTCGGTGGGGGATGTCGTCACCGTCTGGGTGATGGAAGTGAAGCCGGGCGAGAAGAAGATTTCGCTGTCGATGCTGCAACCGGGCCAGGAGCGGCGCCCGCCAGAGCGCGGCGGTCAGGACCGCGGCGGCCCGCCGCGCGAGCAGCGTGAACCGCGCGGCGACCGACCGCGCGAGCAGCGCCCCGCCGTCCCGCCCCCGCAGCAGGACCAGCGCGATCGCCCGCCGCAGCCGGCGCGCGACGACCGCGGCGGCAATCGCGGCGGTCCGCCGCAGCGCGACACCCGCGGCGGGTTCCAACCGCGCCAGGGTCAGGGCGCGGCGAGTCGATTCAACAACCGCGGACCGGGTCAGGGCGGACCACCGCCGCGCCCGAACGCGCCGCCGGCGGCGGCGCAGCCGCCCGCGCCGGTGGTGCCGCCCCCGCCGCCGAAGCCGCCGGGCAAGCCCAAGCCGCTGCCCAACCTCAGTTCGGAGAAGAAGACCGGCAAGGCGCCGCTGAACACGTTCGGCGAACTGCTCGCGTTCTTCAAGCCGCCGGAGCCGGAGAAGAAGCCGGAGCCGCCGAAGGAAGAACCGAAGAAGGAAGAGGCGAAGGCCGAGGAGCCGAAGGCCGAGGAGCCGAAGCCGGAAGGCCAGAGTTAGCGCGTTCGGGCGGCGCAGACCCTGGGCCTTGCCTGGGGCTGAGGAGTTGCAGTCCTTCGGTCTTGCAGACGTTTTCACCCCGGAGGGGTGCCACTTCTCAGCCCTGGGCAACGCCCAGGGTTTACGCGCGCCCCGCGGTCACCCCGCGTCGGTCAGCGTGAGCGTGTGGAACACCTCTTGCCCGGTCGCGTCCTTGATCGACAGAATAACATCGACGCGCCCGTCGGCGAAGCCCGCCGGCACCGCCCACCGCACCGCACCGGCCGCGCTGACGGTCATCCCCTTCGGCCCGGTCGCCAGCCGGAACGTGACCGGCCCCTTTCGCGCCGTGACCTCGATCTGGTAGGCGAACGCCGTCCCCTTTCGGTAGTGCGCCGGCGGCGCGGAAGTGACGAGCAGGTAGTCGCGCCCGGCCGCGTCGAGTGCCGCTTCCAGGTCGGCCGGGTACAGCCGCAACTCGTCGCGCGCCTCCGGGACGACCACCAGCAGTTTCGCCCGCGGGATCAGGTGGACGCTGTGTTCGATCCCGAGCCCGCGCAGCCCCTCCCACCCGTACTTGCACACCGCCGTCTTCGCGTAGGTCGCGACCGGCTCCTTGCTGCCGTGCATGAACAGCCGGATCGTGCCGACCGGCACCGCGTCCTTTTGACCGAAGCCGTCGATGGTGCTGGCGTGCAGGTAGAACGGCCCGTGGTGCGCGGGCAGGTACAGGTGGCTCGCGAACCCGGCGCCCGTGCCCATCGAGAACGGCACGTTGGCGACCGGCCGGACGCGCTCGCTGACCACCCCGTAGCCGCCCGGGTACACATACTTGTCGTCCGGTCCGGGCATGACGAACCAGGTGCCCTGGTGTTCGCCGTACCGCTTCGCGCCGCTGCCCTCCAGGACGACCGTCTTGACGCCGTTGGGCTGACCGTAGGTGCCGGTGTACCCGAACACGCGACCCGTCGCCCCGGCCCAGTAGAAGCCCCCCTCCAGCCGGGGCTGCGCGTTGCCGGCCTCCCCGGGCAGCCGGATCTCGTTGAACTGCGCGAGGTCGTACAGTGCGGCCCCCTTGTCGGCGACGCTCACGAGGAGCGGCCCGGCCGAGGCGTGGCCCATGCAGAACGCCTCGACCCGGCCGGCGGGTAGGGCCAGTTTGCCCACGTGCTCGCGCTCGCCCGTGAGCAGGTCGTACCGTGAGGCCGTTTGCGAGCCGGGCAGGTACACGACCAGTTTCGTCATCCCGGCGGCGAAGAACACGTCGTCTTCGGACGCGTCGATGTACCGGACGATCTTCGCCTCGCTCGCGTCGAACACGCCGAACTTGCGCGCCTTCGGGAGGTGCAGGATCAGGAACCGGCCGCCGCCGCCGACGCGGACGGCGCGCACCGGTTCGGGGAGCTTGTAGGCCGTCTCCGCCGCGACCGGCGCGGCTGTGATCGCGACCGGTTCGGGCAGCGGGGGCAATTCCAACCGACCGGGGGGAGGTTCGATCGGCGGCACCGTCCCGGGGCCGGTCGGCGGTCCGAACGGGTTAACCAACCCGCCCTTGGGCGAACCGGGTTTGTTCCCCGGTCGAGCGGCCACGGTCTCGCTCGTGTCGATCTGGGTGAACAGCACCCACGCGGTGAGGCCCAACCCGCCGAGGGTGACGACGCCCCCCAGTGCGGCCGAAACGAACACGAGCGCCAGCGACCCGCCCTTGCGCCGCGGTTCGTCGGCGTCGTCGATCTCGCGACTCCTTCGCGGCGGGGCGGTGGGCGCCGTCGGAAGCGCGCCCGGCTTCACGAGCAGGTCGGCGTGCGGCCGTCCGGCTTCCGGCGGCGCGGCCGGCTTTCGGAACTCGACCGTCATCTCGGCGTCGCACCTCGGGCACGCGACGGTGAACGCGTGCCGCGCCTCGGTCACCGGGAACGGGTGGGCGCAATTCGGGCAGGTTGCGTCTTGGGGCATTGGGTGTGGTGCCGTGGGGCATGGGTCCGAAGGCGCGGCACGAACGGCACCACGCCGGAACCGCCAACCTACCGCACCACGGCGACGACCGCAACCGCGTGCCGGCAGAAAGCCGGGG
>JAYTUC010000215.1:0-20255 GCA_043744775.1 Fimbriiglobus sp.
GCACTCAGCACCCGCACGCCGGCCGGCACGTCGTGCTCGACGCGCACGCCGGTCGCCGACCCGCCGGCCGGGGGGTACAGGACCACGCCGTACTCGAACGGCTCCGGCCGCGGCACCCGCGCCGGCGGCGGCGTGACGGCGGGCGGGGCCGCGTCGGGCATGTCCTCGTCGAACAGCAGGCTCGTCAGGTCCGGCTCGGGCGGCGCGTCGCCCTCGTCGGCGGCGTCGAGCCAGCCCGGCAGGTCGAGTTCACTCAGGTCGGTCGGCATGGCGGCACTCTCGGGGCGGGGCCTCGGCGCGGAAGCGGTCACAGCAGGTCGGTCACGGCCGCGAGCAACTCGCCGTCGGCGAACGGCTTCGTCAGGTAGCCGTCGGCCCCCTGCCGCAGGCCCCACGTCCGGTCGCTCGGTTGCGTCTTGCTCGTCAGCAGCACGACCTTGATGTGGTTCGTGTCGGCGGCGTTCTTGAGCTGCCGGCAGACCTGGAAGCCGTTCTTCTTGGGCAGCACCACGTCGAGCACGATCAGCGCCGGCTTCTCGCTGACGGCTTTCGCCAGTGCCTCCTCGCCGTCGGCGGCGGTGACGATGCGGTAGCCGCTGCCGGCGAGGGCCTTGGCGACGAGCTTGAGTTCCGTCGGGCTGTCGTCCACGACGAGGATGGTCTGGGGCATCGGGCGTTCCTTGTTCGCAGGGGCGGGGTCTGGGGGAGTGTCGTTCAGGGCGGCGTAGCGGCGGACTTCACTTCTGTAGCTGGCCTCTGTGAGGCCGGTCTCGGGTTTTCTGTAGCTGGCCTCTGTGAGGCCGGACCGGCTCCCTGAAGCAGAAGTCAGCGACCCAGCGGGAAAGACCGGCCTCACAGAGGCCAGCTACAGAAGACAAAGCCCCCGCGGTACCCCGCTAGCGGGCGGCGGGGCACAGCTTGCGGACGACCGTTAGCAGCGCCTCCGGCTGGAGCGGCTTCGTGAGGTAGACGTCGGTCCCGGCCAGCCGGCCGCGCAGCTTGTCGAAGAAGCCGTCCTTGCCGGTGAGCATCACGACCGGCACCGCGGCGGTCTCGGGGTTGTGGCGGACGTGCCGGCAGAACTCGTAGCCGCTCATGCCGGGCATCGCCACGTCCAGCAGGATCAGGTCGGGCGGCCCATCGACGCGGATGCGCTCCACCGCGTCCATGCCGCTCTCGGCCTCGGCGACGCGGTAGCCGGCCCCGGTCAGCGCCAGGCCGGCGACCATGCGGATCGTCCGGCTGTCGTCCACCACGAGCACGGTGCGCGGCTTGACCGCGGGCGGCGGGGGCGGGGTCGGCAGGCCGCGGCGCGCCCCGGAGGCGGCGAGCGCGGGCGTCGGGTGCTTGGAGCGCGTCGCCGTCTCGGGGGCGGCTGGCGCGGCCGGCGTCGGCGTCTGGAGGCGGGCGCGGTAGTAGTCGGCCCCCTTCTGGGCCGACGGGTTCTTGGGGTTGATGTCGAGTACCCGCTGCAAGTACGCCAGCGCCTCGGCGGGCGCATCGGTCACGCCGGCGAGCCAGAGCCAGCCGTGCTCGCTGCGCGGGTCGTCGGCCACCGCCGCGCGGAGCAGCCGGCGGGCGGCGGGGGCGTCCTTGGCCTTGGCCGCCTCGATGCCGGCCTTGAGCCGCACCGGCCGCAGCGCCGCGGCCGCCTTCTCGTTACTCGGGTTGAGAGCGAGCACGCGCTCCAGCGCCCCGTTCGCCTCGAGCGCGGTCGCGGCGACGCCGGCGAGCCACTGCCACGCCGCCTCGTTGCGCGGGTCGAGGCGGGTCGCCTCCAGGAGTAGCAGCCGGGTGCGCGGCTTGTCGTTGGCCCGCGCGGCCTGGAGCGCTTCCCGGATGAGGTCGAGGGCCGAGGTCTGGGTCACGGGGGTTCTCGCAAAGTGACCGCTGGCGGAAGGGGGCGGGGGGTCGGCGTCACGGGCCGCGCGGCGGCGTCGCCGGGGGCCCGACGGTCTCGCTGCGGGGTGGGCGGAGGTGTGTCGGGCGTGTGAGGCCCCGGCGGTCGCGAGTCTGGCAGTTCACGACTTCCCCTTGTCCGACACCGCGTGGCGGCGTGCCGATTCCGAGCCGAGGCGAAGGCCCGTGCGCGGCCCAGGGGAGAGGGGCCGCGCGGTACACGTTCGCCGTGCCCCCAATGTTGGGGCAAGCGAACCCTAGTGCGCTAATCAGGCGGAGCGTGAAAGATTCGACGGAATCCCGAGCGAATTCCGGCCCGACCGTTGGACAAGTTCGATCGCTGGTGACTAGTGCGGCCCTGTGTCGGTGCCGCCCCGACGGCCGCGGTCGGGCGGCCGGCGGTCAGGGGTCGAGCTTCAGCAGCCGGGCCTTGGCCGGGTCGTTGGCCCAGCCGAACGCCTTGGCGAACTCGGCCGGCGTGTACGTCTGCTGGCGGCCGTCGTCGAGCAGCGCCGCGTAGACGAACTGCGACTCGACGCCCTTCGACCCGCGGTAGTGGCCGTCCGGCCCGACGCACAGCCAGTGGTCGCCGGTGACCGCCGGCCAGAGCGTGCCGAGGCGGTGGTCGCGGCGGGTGTCGAAGCCGCGCAGGCCGAACTGAGTGACCCCGACGAACCGCCGGGCGTCCGGGTGCCACTGCGTCAGGCCGTGATGAGCGCCGAGGTGTTGGCCGAGCAGGCGGCGGGTGCCGTCGCGGTCGCGGAGGAACGTCCACCCGTAGCCCTCCCCGACCAGCAGGCTGTCGCCGTCGGCGGCCAGGGCGATCGACTCGATCAGGTTGCCGTTCGAGAAGTTCACCGGCGGGGAGACGCGGCCGGTCTCGGTGTCGAGTTGGGCGGCGTCCTGGCCCATCGGCACCCAGAGGCCGCGGTTGTCGGGGTTCCAGGCGATCGGCAAGCCGCCCATGCTGTCGAGCGGCTTCGGGAACTTGTCGAAGGCCCGGACCAACTTGCCGGTGGCCGCGTCCCAGAGGCGGAGGACCTTGTCGTCGCCCGCCGTCGCCAGCCGCTTGCCGTCGGGGGACCACTCGAGGGACCGGATGGCAGTCGGGTGGTCGAACGAGGCCAGCCGGTGGCCGTCGCGCACGCCCCAGACGACGACCCGCTTGTCGAAGACGCCGCACAGCTTCGCCCCGGCCGCGTCGGCCCGCCACCAGCCCCGGCCCGGCGCGTCGAGCCGGACGCTCTTGCCGTCCGCGTGGGTGACCGTCGCCTCGTTGTCGCCCGCGGTCGCCACCCACTCCCGCGCAGGCCCGGCCGCCACCGGAGTCCCGCCGGGCGCGGCCGGCTCCGCGAGCAGCTCGCCCGTGTCGGCGTCGAACTCGCGTCGCCGGCCCCCGGCCTCGCACATCACCCGCCGCAGGTCGGGCGTAGCGAAGGCTGCGGAGCTGCCGCCGCCCCGGTCGGGGGGCTGTCGCTTCGCCTGGCCCGTCGCCGCGTCGTAAAAGGTCGGCCGGCTGCCCTGCATGACGACGAGTTCCGTGCCGTCGGGCGACCACGCCGCGGAGTCAACGCCGCCTTGAGTCGCGACGGCGACTGCCGTACCCGCTTGGAGATCGACGATTTCGATCGGTCGCCCCTCCGCCACCACGGCGATTCGGTTGCCCCCCTTGTGCCACTCCAGACGATACGCCCTCTTGGCCTCGACGGCTTTGACTTGCTTCAAGGTCTTGGCGTCCCACACCCGTAGCGTGTCGCCACCGCACGAGGCCAGCAATTTTCCGTCGGGCGAGAAGGCACTAAACCCGCCGACCGGCAGCTTCTCGGGGGCGATCAGTTCGCCAATCGCCGCGGTCGTCGTCGCGTCCCAGAGCGTGATACTGCCGCCTTCGGTGGCCACCGCGAGCGTTTTGCCGTCTGGCGACCACGAGAGTTGGGCACAGTTGCTGTTGACGGGAAGCGGCCGCGTCGCGCCAGTCTCCAGTCGGATCACTTCCGCGTACTGAGGGGTGCCGCAGGCGGCGACCTCGTTCCCGTCCGGGGAAAAAGCGACCCCCTGAACCCATTGGGCCGTCGGGCGGGCGGACAGGCATTTGCCGGTCGCCACCTCCCAAATGCGAATCGCGCCTCGGGATGTGTGGTGATCGGACTGGATCATCTCCCCCGTCGCCAGCCGCGTGCCGTCGGGCGAAAATGCGACACACATCACAGCGCCGGCGTGGCCGAGAAGCACCCTCTTGAGGTTCCCCTCGCGGTCCCACAAGCGGACCGATTGATCGTGCCATCCCGCAGACGCGATCACGTCCCCCTTCGGGCTCCAGGCGACAGACACGTTGATCCCGTGCTGGCCCGCGAGTTCGACCGACCAGCTGCGCACGCCGGGGATCGCCGCCGGCCGGCTGACCGTCGCCTGCGCGGACAGCGGCTGCCCCTTGCCGACCATGACGGGCTTCTCGCCGAACTTGGCGACAGTCAACGGTTCGTTGGTCGCCTGCCGCAGGACGCGGAAGCCGCTATCGATCCATAGCGTTTCGCCGGTGTACCGGATGCGCATCTGAATACTGCGGACGGCAGGGACGTGGCCGACGCCGCTACCGCGATAGATGTAACTTCCACCGCGCACCGCTGCGCCTGGGTCGCCTGCCTCGACTCGGTGGCAGATGTCCCACATATTGCCCAAGAGGTCGTGGAGGCCGAAGGCATTTGACCGCCGCTTGCCGACCGGCGACGGTTGGAGCGGGTCGGGGCGAACGGTCGTCACGTAAGGCTCTTGCTCCTCAGGGGTCCGTCCTAAAGTCCACGAACCCTGCCCCCCACCCCTCGCGGCCCACTCCCACTCGACCTCAGTCGGCAACCGATACTGAGCGCCATCCACTGAGCTCAGCCATTTACAGAACGCTGCCGCGTCCGCGGGGCTGACGAAACTGACGGGAAGGGTGGGCTCGGTCGGGTGGGGCGGCTTGCTCCAGGACCCGGTGGGCCGGGCCGCGAAAACTCCCCGCTCGACTTCAGTTTCGTACCGAGTCGCCTCGACGAATGCCTTGAACTGGGAAACTGTCACCCCCGTCGTGCCGAGGTAGTACGGCCCTGGGATGCGGGACCAGTAACCCGCCCCTCCTTCCTCCGGGGGTTGGGCCATGTCCGACGCGAGTAAAGTGTCGGACTCCCCCGGCGGGATGAGTCGGAACTTCATGCCGAGCTTGTTCTCGACCTCGACGGGCTGCTTGACGTACTTGGCCCACGCCTCCTGGTGCTTCGCCGCCTCGGCCGCGGAGAACGGCACGACGGCCGGCGGCGGGGCGTCCTTCGGCAGCGCCCACGGCGCGACGCCGGCGGAGCCGTCGCCCTTGCCGGGCCAGTCGGCGAGGGCGGGGTAATGCTCGGTCGCGTTGGGGGAGAGCAGCGTCAACTCGACGTCCGGGCGGAGCCGGCGAAACGCTCGGAGGCCCTGGGGCGTCATGTTGGAGCTTTCGGCGTTGGCGTACTGGACCCTGATTTTGCGGAGGTTGGGCAGCCCGGAAAGGGTTTCCAAGCCCGCGTCGTTGAGGCCCCGCGCGGGGTGAAACGAGAAGCAAATGTTCTGAAGCTCCCGGAAGTCGCGGAGCACTTGCAGGCGAGCCGACCCCGCCAGGAGCCAGTCGTTACCGAAAGATATTTCGAGCGACCGCAGTTGGCCCGCTAAAGGCTTGAGCCGCGTCAACGCCGCCGTGTCTTGGTGGAAAAGAACTTTCAGCCTCTCGAAGTGGGCTAGACCTGCCAGCGCCTCGACGGCCGCCCCGGTCAAATGACCGGAGTCGCAGTGGAGGTCTTGCAGCCTCTTGACGGCCACCAAGTCGGAGGCCGAAACGGGGTGGTATTGAATATTGACCCCGCGGAGCAGCGGCAGGCTCGCCCCCAGGTGGCGCAAGGTATCCCCTGTCATGGAGAGCGGCGGGGTAAACCCGCGGAGGCGTGGGCAGCCGACGAGCTCCCGCAACATCGGATCGGTGACTTGCGTGTCCCACAGGGACACCGATTCCAAGTCGGGGTTCCGGACCGCCAGGTCGATTGCCCCGTCCCCCACGCCGCCGCAACTGGAGAGGCCCAACCTTTTGAGGTGCCGCAGACCGGTTAGTCGGCCCAGTCCCGCGTCGGTCACGCTGCAACCGTCAAGGTCCAACTCCTCCAAGTTCGCACAGGCCGCGACCGCCAGCGTCACCTCGTCGGTTACGGCTCCCCTTCCCCACTGCGTGTTGACCCTCCGGACGTAAAACGGCGTGTCGGGCAACGCGGCCTTCAAATGACCCACCGCCAGGGTGGCGAGCTCACGGCCCGCCACGTCGGCGAGTGTAAATGACCCGTAAGATACTTTGAAGTTGAGCAGCCCCTCCGCCGCCTTCCGCTCCGCGGTGTAGTCGATCGCCTCCCCGGCCGCGACGGGCGGCGTCGCCGCCTTCGGCTCCCCCTTCTTCGGCGGCACCTGCGCCAGCGTCTTGCCCGCGCCGTCCACGACCTCGACGGTCGCCCCGTCGGGGACTCGAATTTCCGTCACCGTCCCGTCCTTGTTGCGAATCTTGACGACGACCCCGCAGACGACGAGGAGCAACGCCAGCGGTAACGCGAACAGCCACCGCCTCGGCTTGCGGGGCGGGCCGCCACGCCGGGCGTCCGGGAGCGTGGCCGTCGGCGCGGCGGCCGCGCCGTCGTCGAGTCCGACCCACGGGTCGGCGGCGGGTACGGCGACGACCAGCGCCGTCAGGGTCACCACGGCCGACGCGCCGTCGCCGGCGAGTGCCAGCAATTCGTCGGCGACGGCTTGGGCGGTCGGCGGCCGGCGGTCGCGGTCCTTGGCCAGCAGCCGGCCGATCAGGTCGGCCAGGCCGGCGGGGCAGTCGGGCCGCAGCGCGGGCACGGGGGTCGGCTCCCTGGTCACCAGGGCCGTGATGGTCGCCAGCGCGGTCGGGCCGCAGAACGGCAGCTTCCCGGTCGTGAGGCGGTACAGCAGCACGCCCAGCGAGAACAGGTCGCAGCGGTGATCGACCGGCTCGCCGCTGGCCTGCTCCGGGGCCATGTAGGCGGGGGTGCCGAGGACCGCCCCGGTGCCGGTCAACTCGGCGTCCGACTCCGACTGGCGGGCGAGGCCGAAGTCGAGGATCTTGACCTTCGCGCCGGGGGCCTCGAGCCAGATGTTGGCCGGCTTGATGTCGCGGTGGATCAGCTTCTTGGCGTGGGCGGCGTGCAGGCCCAAAGCGGTCTCGCGGCCCAGCCGGTAGATCGTCGGCCAGTCGAACGCCACGCCGCGCTTGACGGCGTCGTCGAGGGCCTCGCCCTCGAGCAGCTCCATGGCCAGCCAGGTGGTGCCGTCCGCCTCCTCGTTGGCCGAGTAGATCGCGGCGACGTGGTCGTGCTTGACGGCCGCCATCGCCTTGGCCTCGCGCAGGAAGCGGGCGCGGGCCAGCGGCTCTGAGGCGATCTGCGGCCGCATGACCTTGACCGCCGCCGGCCGGTCGAGCCGCGTGTCCATCGCCAGGTAGACGGTCCCCATGCCGCCCTCGCCGAGCTTCCGCTGGATGGCGTAGACGCCGAGCGTGCGCGGGGCGGCGACCGCGGGGGCGTCCGCGCCGGGCGGCGGCGCAGTCGTGGCCGTGCGGTCGCCGCTGGTCGTGATGGCCTGCAAGACGTGCTGCAGCCCGCGGAGCAGGTGCGGCGAGCCGTCGCAGAACTCCTCCGGCGTCAGCCACGGGTCGGCGGCGCGGGCCTTCAAGTAGTCTTGCAGGGCCTGCTCGAGGGTCGTCCCGGTGGTCATGGCGATTCTCCTAGAGGAGACATCGTATCAGACCGACGGGCCGACTCCACGCCGAATCGGCCCCGGCGTCGCGGCGGACGCTCGGCGGCGGGCCGCAAGTCGAGCCGATCGGCGGTAACCTATTTCGCCGGGTCCTCGGGCGTCAGGCGGTACTCGGCCGGCGTGGCGTCGGCGGTCGCGACGACCCGCCGGACGACCCGCTTGCGGTAGCCCTCGGCCGCGACCGTGACTTGGAGCGGCATCCCTTCGGAGAAGTCGGCGGAGCGGAACTCGCCGCGGGCCGAGTCGAACGCCTGGCCGGGGGCGGCGTCCGTCTCCGAGAGCCGACAGATCGGGTCGCCCTTTTGGTGGTCGGGGCTGAACGCGAGGCTGACCGTGAAGCGCGGGATCGGCTTGCCGGTCGCCGCGTCGAGGGCGGTGCCGGCGACGACGCCCGCCGGCCGCATCGTGACGACGACCTCAGCTTCGCCGTCGAGCGGCAGCGTCCGTTCGTCGATCGCGCTGAACCCCGCCTTGGAGAACCCGAAGGGGGCCGCCGCGGGCAGCGACGTGAAGCGGAAGCGGCCCTCCCCGTCGGTCGTGCCGTAATTGCCGAAGCCATGCAGGGACAGGCCCCCGGAGAATTCCACCGAGGCGTTGGCCAGCGGCTTGCCGGCCGCATCGACGACGCGGCCGCGGACGCGGTGGCCCGCCTGCAACTTCACGTCGGCGACGGCCGGGGCGGCGACGGTCCCCGGCTTGAACGCCACCGCCCGCGGGGCGAACCCCTCGGCCCGCACGACGACCTCGTGACCCGCCGGGCCGGCGAAAACGTCGTCGAGCGTGTACCGGCCCTTGGCGTCGGTCGTGGCGTCGCGGGTCTCCCTTGCCGACAGGCCTGTGACGCGGAGGAAGGCCCCGGCGACCGGCTTGCCCTGAGGGTCGGTAACGACGCCGGTGACCGACCCGCCGTGCGGCCGGCGCGTCAGCGTCAACTCGACTGGCGTCGGCTCGGCCTGCCCGGCGGTCAGCCGCAGAACCTTCGTGACGACCTCGTACTTCGGGTCGAGCACCGAGAGGGTCACGCTCCGGCCGGCCGGCAGGTGGTCGATGTGGAACCGGCCCGCGGCGTCGGTCCTGAACTCGTACGACCGGAAACCGGGGCTGGCCGTGCGGACCTGGAGAACGACCTCGCCGACCGGCTGGCCGTCGGCGACCCGGACGACTCCGACGGCGGCGGCCCCCAACGGCAACCTCAGCTCCAGGGTCGCCGGCTCACCGATTTGGAGGCTGACGGCCTGCGTGACCTGGGCGTAACCCGCGGCCGTGGCCTGCGCGTACCAGACCACCTTGGGGAGTGCCGTGAACTCGACTTCGCCCTGGGCGTCGGTAGGCTTCGGGTCCACGTCGCTCCAGACGAAGCCGACGCGCGCGCCGGGGATCGGCTTGCCGGTCGCCTCGGAGAGCACGCGGACTTTGAGGGGGCAGCCCGACCGCACCGTCAGGACGGTCGGCTTCGCCTCCGGGGGGGCCGGCACGACGACGCGCAGCCCCTCCTCGGCCTCGGTCCGGGAGGTCAAACCCCCGGCGACGGCTTGGAGCGTGTACAGGCCGCGGGGGACGCCGGGGAACGCGAACGCGCCGTCGGCGTCGGACTTCGCGCTGGTCACCGGCCGTCGCGGCTCACTGGAGTGGAGCTGGTGGAGCTGCACGTCGGCCCCCGCGACGGCGGCCCCGTCGGACTCGCGCACGACCCGGCCGGCGACGGCGTGGGCCTCGGCCGGCACCGCCTCGGGGGCGTCGTCGGGCTTCGCGGCCGGGGCCTCCAACGCCGCGCTGACTGTCGGGACTCGGAGCGCGACGCTGACCCCGTAGCCGCCGGCGGCGACCGCGACCGCAACCGCGGCGACGGCGACGAACGCGACCTTGAGATTCGTGAGCAGCATGGCGTGGAGCACTCCGTGGGTGAGGGCGGCGACCGGACCCGCGGCGGGGCCAGACATCGAAGCGGTGACGGCCGCGGCGACGACGGCGTCGGGGGGCAGCAGGGCGGCGAGCGGGACGCCGGCGAGGGTCACGCCGCGGCGGGTGAGCCGCGCGGCGAGCAGCGTCCGGGCGCGGGCCAGGGTGCCGGCGACGGTCCCCTCGGGCCAGCCGAGTTGCCGCGCCGCCTCGGTGCGCGTCTTGCCTTCGAGGTCGCACAACACCACCGCGACGCGGTAACGCTCCGGCAGCCGGCCAAGTTCGCGGTCGAGCAGCGGCCGCAGGTCGTCGCCCGGCGGCTCGGCGGCGTCCGGGGCGGGTTGACGGGCGTAGCGTCGCTCGTGGGCGCGGCGGCGGGCCGCGGCGCGGCGGGCTTGCAGCGCGGTCGTGTGCGCGACGCCGTGCAGCCAGTTGGGCAGGAGCTCGCGCGGCGCGACGGCCGCCGCCTTGCGGGCCAGCACCAGGAACGTCGCCTGGAACGCGTCCTCGGCGTCCTGGTGGCCGGCGAGGACGCGGCGGCAGACGCCGTAGACCATCGGCCCGTGCCGGCGGACGAGCGCCTCGAAAGCGGCCGCGTCGCCCCCCTCGACGTAGCCGGCGAGCAGCCGCGCGTCGGTCAGCCCGGCCAGGTCGCGCACGGCCAGGCCGCGGAAGTAGTCGCGTAGCGCGTCGCCGGGCGGGGCAGGGGTCATGTCGCTCCTTCGCTGGGTTGGCCCGCGGCGTCTCCTGCCGTACTACTGCCGCCCGCGCCCCGGCCGATACGGTTTTACGACGCGCCAAGAGAGACACCGATCGGAAGTGGTGACATCTGGGGATCACTCGGGGGACTTTCGTCGCCCGCTCGCCTCACTTCGTCGGCGTCGTGTACAGGGGCCAGCCGATCCAGCCGTGGCCGGGCTTCGTGCCGAACGTGCGCGTCTCGCCGCCGCGCGCCTCGCGGACTTTCACGGCGTACATGTCGCCGGCGAACGTAATCTCGCGCAAGCCTTGCACGCTCAGGCTGGCGTCGGCCACGTCGAAGATCGGCCGCGTGTCGCCCTTCGCGCAGCCGCTGCCGTAGACGAACGCCCCGAGAATCTCCGTGCGGCCGCCGGCACTCGTGGCGACGCGGACGCCCTTGCCCTCGGTCTTGAAGCCGAGCACCCACAGGTCGGCCCCCGCGTTCTTCACGAGGCCGTCGTCCGAGTCGCCCTCGGGGTTGAACTGCCGGCACCAGACCTTCTGCCCCGGCTTACGCAGGTCCATCGGGCCGGACACGTCAGTCACGAAGATTTTGCCGGTGCCGGTGCCGACGACCTTCACGCCGCAACTCTCGACGACCAGGGTGTTCTTGGCCGAGCGGTTCTCGACCTCGACTGGCGGGCCGCCGAGGGCGTCGAGGTTCTGGAACTTCACGACGGGGGCCGAGTCGTCATCGACGACGAAGCGGCCGGCCTTGCCCTTGATGATGCGGCCGAAGCCGAGGCCCAGGACGAGCCGCACGCTGCCGCGGACTTTGACCTCGCCGTCGAGCGTGTACCAGTTGGGGTCGAAGCCGCCGCAGCCTCGCAGGGTCACGACGGTCGCCCCGGACTTGGCCGCGGCGTCGATGGCGGCCTGGATCGCCGCGGTGTCGTCCTTATTGTCGCCCGCCGCGGCCCCGAAGTGGTTGGCGCAGACCCACTTCGTGGGGTCGAGTTCCCACGGCACGACCGGCTCCCGCTCGACCGGCAGGTTCAGCCCGGCGTCCTTCGGCGCGCCGGCGAAGAGCGCGTTGGCGTCCCCCGAGGCGTACTCCCGGACCTCGCCGTCGCCGCGGTCGCGGTTGGGGACGCTGTGGCTCGTCACCGCGAAGCCGTAGCCCTTCGTTGTCACGTTGCGGGCGTACAGCACACTGTCGTTGCGGATCGCCTCCTCCTTGGGGAAGTCGCCGGTAATTGTCGCGCCGCGCAGCGCCAAAACGCCGCCCCACCAGTACCAGTCGTTGGGCAACTGCACGTGGACCGGTCGCGGGGTCTTCTCGACGACGAGGTCCTCCGCGGCGACGACGTTGGCGGCCGTCACGAGGCCGTTCTTGCGGCAGTTCTTGATCGTGAGGCGCGACAGGGTTTGGCCCCAGTTCCACTGGCTCAGCACGCCGGTCTCGAAGCCCTCGACGGTGCAGTCCTGGACGAGGCACGGGCCGTTCTGGTCGAGGAAGCCCGAGTTGATGCCGACCTTGCCGGCCCCGATCACGCGGACGTTCTGGAGAATGCCCGTGTTGGTCGCGTAGTAGCGGACGCCGTCGGTGTCGGGGTTCTTGCCGGCGTCAACGGTGAAGTTGCGCAGGTTGCGCATGAACCAGTCGGCCGAGGTCGGCGGCTTCTCGTTGGGGTGCGTCCGCAGCACGGCCGTGACACCCTGGACGCCGTCGTCGAGCTTCAGCACGACGCCGTCGCGCGTCTCGCCGTAGAGCCACGGCCCGAGCGCGTGGTTGACGACGAGCGACTTCGTCAGGCGGTAGGTGCCGTTGGGCAGGAACAGCACCTTCGTGACCTTCTGGTCGCGGCCGCAACTCAGGTCGATGCCCTTTTGCAGCGCGGCCGTGTCGTCGGTCTTGCCGTCGCCCTTGGCCCCGAGGTCGGCCTTGGCGTCGAGGACGTGCGGGTCCTTGGGGAAGCGGTACGTCGGCGGCGCGGCGGCGGCGGCGGTGCCGCAGACGAGCAGCGCGATCAGGGGGCGGAGCATGAGTAGGCCTCTGGGGGTCAAGGGCGCGAGCTCACGGCTCCGCCGCAGGCGCGGCGAGCGGCGGACGTGAGTCCGCTGTTCCAGCCGGACATGGCAGTAATAGCCCGGCACAAGTGCCGGAAACCCCTGGCGTGAATTCACCGCCCGTCCGGGTTGGAGCGGCGGACTCGCGTCCGCCGCTCGCCGCTCGCCGCGCTTGCGGCGGGGCCGGCCGGGGGGCCGGGGTTGCGGAGATTGCCCATCTTTTGTATCTAGTGGAGTTGGAGAAGGCCGGCCCCAGGCGACGATAGTACCCCACGATGCCGCAGACACCCCCACACCGCCGCCGCATGGTCCTCACCGGGATGGGAATCCTGTCGCCCGTCGGCACCGACCCGGCCAGCCTCTACGCCGCGCTGCTCGCCGGCGTGTCGGGGGTCCGGCCGCTCGCGGCGTTCGCCGTGCCGACGCTGCCGTGCCAACTCGCCGGCGAGGTCCAGGGCTACGACGGCAAGAAGTTCCTCCCCGCCGGCAACCGCGACGCCCGCAAGGGCCTCAACAAGATGGCCCGCACGGTGCAGTTCGGCTACACCACCGCCGTCAAGGCGTGGGAGGACGCCGGCGGGCCGCTCAAGGGGCAGGTCGATCCGTTCCGCTTCGGCGTCGAGTTCGGGTGTGTGATGGTCGCCACGGAGACCGAAGACCTCGCGGCCGGGGCCAAGGCGACGACGACGGGGCAGCCGCACAGCGTCGATTACGCCGCGTGGGGCACGACGGGGCTGGGGCTGGTGCCGCCGCAGTGGATGCTCAAGTACCTGCCCAACATGCCGGCCTGCCACGCCTCGATCTACGTCGATGCGCAAGGCCCCAACAACACCATCACCGCCGGTGACGCCGCCTCGCTGCTCGCCCTCGGCGAGGCGTTCCGCATCACGCAGCGCGACCTGGCCGACGCCTTCCTGGTCGGCGGCTGCGACTCGCGCATCAACCCGGTGAGCTACTCGCGCAACTCGACGTTTCAGGAGCTGACCCGCCGCAACGACCTCGGCGAGGCGGCGCTGCAACCGTTCGGCCTCCACCGCAGCGGCACGGTGCTGGGCGAGGGGGCCGCGGTCTTCGTCGCCGAGGAGTTGGCGGCGGCCCAACGCCGGGGGGCGCGCATCGACGCCGAGGTCGTCGGCTTCGCGTCGGGCTTCGACCGCGGGCTGAAGGGCACCGTCCTGGCCGGCGTGATCCGCAGCGCAATGCGTGAAGCCGGGGTCGCGCCCGCGGACATCGACCACGTCAACGCCAACGCCGGCGGCTTCGGCCGGCTCGACGCCTGGGAGGCCGCGGCCATCCGCGAGGTCTTCGGCGACGCGGTTGGCGTGTTCGCGCCGAAGGCCCACCTCGGGGCGACCGGCGCGGCGTCCGGTTTGCTTGAACTCGCGGCGAGTGTGTTAGCACTCAAGCACGGTACCCTGCCGGGGACGCGCAACGCCGGCGCGATCGACCCCGCCTTCGGGATTCGCGTCGAGGCCGAGGCGCGGCCGGTCGGGAAGCCGTACGCGGTCAAGGTCAACGCGACGATGATGGGGCAGTGCGCCGCCGTGGTGGTGCGTCGCTGGGACAGTTGACCGAGTGGGGGGTTCGACATGCGTCGGCGCGTGGTCATGACCGGGATGGGGGCGGTGACGCCCGTGGGGCACTCGATCGCCTCGACTTTTGCGGCGCTCCTGGAGGGCGTCAGTGGGGTGGACCGCATCACGCACTTCGACGCCCGCACGTTCCCCACGACGTTCGCCGCCGAGGTGAAGAACTTCGACCTGGCGAAGTTCGTCCCGGACGCGGGCCGCTTCGCCAAGTGCGGCTCGAACACGGTGTTCGCCCTGGCGGCCGCGAGGATGGCCCTCGACGACGCCGACTTCCGCGGCGTCGATCGCTCGCGCGTCGGCGTCTACCTCGGCGCGGGCGAGGGTTGCGAGGACTTCGACACGGTCATCAGCGCCGCCGGCATGGCGAGCGCCGACGGCCGGGCGGTCGATCACGGCCGGTTCGCGCGGGAGGCCGTGGCGATGCTCGACGGCGAGCGCGAGGCCGAGTTGGAGATGAACACCAGCGCCGGCCGGCTGGCCGAGGAGTTCGAGCTGTTGGGGCCGAACTACACTTGCCTGACGGCGTGCGCGGCGAGTGCGCAGGCGTTGGGCGAGGCGGCCGAGATGATCCGCTGCGGCGACGCCGACGCCATGCTCGCCGGCGGGGCGCACAGCATGATCCACCCCTTCGGCGTGACGGGGTTCAACCTGCTGACGGCCCTCTCGACGCACAACGTTGACCCCAAGAAGGCGAGCCGGCCGTTCGACCTGACCCGCACCGGCTTCGTCCTCGGCGAGGGGGCGGGCATGATCGTCCTCGAAGAGTACGAGCACGCCCGCAAGCGGGGGGCGACCATCTACGCCGAGTTGACCGGCTACGGCACCACCGGCGACGCCTACCGCATGACCGACCCGCACCCGGCGGCCCGCGGCGCGGGGCAGTGCATGGCCAACGCCATCGCCGACGCGGGGATTCGCCCCGACGAGGTCGGCTACGTCAACGCCCACGGCACGAGCACGCAGGCCAACGACGAGAGCGAGACGGCCGGCATCAAGATGGCCCTCGGGGCCGCCGCTTACTCGACCCCCGTGTCGAGCATCAAGAGTATGCTCGGCCACCTGATCGCCGCGGGCGGCGTCGTCGAGCTCATGGTCGCGGTGTTGGCGATGCGGCAAGGCGTCGTGCCGCCGACGATCAACTACGAGACGCCCGACCCGGCCTGCGACCTCGACTATGTGCCGAACTTCGCGCGACAGGTCGGGGGCATCCGGCATGTACTCTCTAACAGCTTCGGCTTCGGCGGCCAGAACATCGCCTTGGTGGCGAGCCGGATGGGCTGACGCGCCGCGGCGGGGCTGAAGAGTCCGGTTGCAGTGGAGTCTCGGTGCGGGAGTTGACGAATCTTTGCGGGACGCTGAGTCCGGCGGCGCGGGGGTCGTGGCAGACTCGACGCGAACCGTTGCCGCCTGACTGGGGGTGAGCCTGTGGCCGAGTGGATGGGGTACTTGGTGTTGGCGGGTGCGGCCCTGGCCGCACTTGGGGCTGTCGCGCTGACCGCGCCGTACTTCTACATCCGCGCCCGCTACCTCGACCACGTCGTGCGAATCTTCGAGGAGAGGCCGCTTTTCGTCATCCCCCGCGGTAAGGCCCCGCCCGCCGCCGACGAGGTCAGCTTCCCCACGGCCGGCGGTTTGCGGCTCAAAGGCTGCTACGTCCAGGGCCGCGGCCCGCGCCGCGGCGTCGTGCTCTTCGGCCTCGAATTCGGCTCGAACCGCTGGGCCTGCCTGCAATACTGCGCGACCCTGCTGGAGCGTGGCTACGACGTGTTCAGCTACGAGCCGCGCAGCCAAGGTACTTCGGACGTTGACCCGACCTACTCGCCCTTGCAGTGGGTCACCGCCCACGACGTGGCCGACATGCGGGCCGCGGTCGCCTACCTCAAGACCCGCCCCGAGACGACGCCCGAGGGCGGCATCGGCGTGTTCGGGGTCAGCAAAGGCGGCTCGCTCGCCCTGGCCATCGCGGCGGAGGACCCGTTCATCCGCTGCGTGGTGACCGACGGGGCTTACGCCACGCGCACGACGGTGATCCCATTCCTCCGCCGCTGGGCGTCGATCTACGTGAAGAACACGCCGGCTTGGGTGCGCCGCGCGGCCCCGGACGGCATCTACGGCCTCTTCAGCGACGCGGCCATCCGCCGCTCGGCCCGCGGCCGCAAGGTCGTGTTCCCGGCGCTGGAGCGCGTGCTGCACAAAGTCGAGGTTCCGGTGCAGATGATCCACGGCGGCGGCGACACCTACATCTCGCCGGCGATGGCCGAGGCACTGTACACGCGGCTGCCGGCGGGGTCGAAGCACCTTTGGGTCGTGCCGAAGGCGAAGCACAACCAGGCGGTCCAGGTCGCCGGCGAGGAGTACGGCCGCCGGGTCGCGAAGTTCTTCGACGCGAACCTGTACGCCGAGGATTCGGCCGTGATCTTGCCGCTGCCCGCCGAGCCGACCGCCGGCCGCGCCGTCGTGCGGGCTTAGTCGGTGTCGCTGTCGCGGACGATCCTCGTCAAGCTCGCCCGCGCCGCGACGTATCCGATGGTCCGCCGGCAACGCCTGTTCCTGGCGAGTTGCGCCGACCCCGAGTCCGTGCAGCGTGACGTGCTGTTACGCATCCTGCGCCGCCAGGCCGCCACCGGCTTCGGCCGCGATCACCACTTCAACTCCGTCCGCACCGTCGCGGACTACCGGCACAACGTCGAGGTCGGCCCCTACGAGCGGCTCGCCCCATACATCGAGCGCATGGCCGCCGGCGAGACGACCGCCCTCATCAACGCCGACGACAAGCTCCTGATGTTCGCGCTCACGAGCGGCACGACGGCGAAGCGCAAGCTGATCCCGTTCACCGCCCAGTACCACGCCGACTACAAGCGCGGCTGGAACATGTGGGGCATCCGCGTCTACCGCGACCACCGGCTGCGCAAGCTGGCCCTGCGGCCGGTCGTGCAAATGGTCGGCGACGCGGAGGAATACCGCACCCCCGGCGGCGTGCCGTGCGGCAACGCCAGCGGGTTCGCCGCCGGCATCCAGACGCCGCTGGTGCGCTGGCTGTACACGGTGCCGCCCGAGGTCGGCAAGCTCAAGGACGCCACCGCCCGCTACTACCTCGCTTTGCGCCTGAGTATCGGCCGCCGCTGCTCGCTGTTCACCGCCGCGAACCCCTCGACGCTGCTTGCGCTGGGACGCACGATGGACGCCGAGAAGTCGCGGCTGCTCAAGGACCTGCGCGACGGCACACTGACGACTCACTTCGGCTACCCCGGCTTCGTCCGCGACGCGGTGAGCCGGCGGCTGAGGGCGAACCCAGCGCGGGCCGCCGAACTCGACGCCATTGCCCAAAGGAGCGGTCGGCTGTTGCCGCAAGACGTGTGGCCGCCGGAGTCGATCTTGTTGGGCACCTGGACCGGCGGCAGCATGACGCCGTACCTGCAACAGCTCCCCGAGTACTGGGGCCGGCCGCCGATCCGCGACCTGGGGCTGATCGCCAGCGAGGGCCGCTTCACGATCCCCTTCGAGAACGACACCCCGGCCGGTGTGCTCGACATCCAGTCGCACTACTTCGAGTTCATCCCCGAACTCGAAATCGACTCGGTGAAGCCGACGGTGTTGGGTGCCCACGAGTTGACCGACGGCGCGAGCTACTTCATCGTGCCGACGACCGCGGCGGGGCTGTACCGCTACCACATCGCGGACCTGGTGCGGGTGCGGGGGTTCGTCGGCCGCACGCCCAAAGTCGAGTTCCTCGGCAAGGGCAACCGCTTCGCGAACCTCACCGGCGAGAAGCTCTCGGAGCACCAGGTCACGGCGGCGATTCGCGCGGCGATGGCGGCGACCGGCGTGACCCCCGGCACCTTTACGCTGGCCCCCGTCTGGGACGCGACGCAGCCGCACTACGGCCTCTTCACCGAGGCGGCACTGCCCGCGGCGTTCGCCGGGGAACTCGACGCGCGGCTGGCGGAGGGCAACATCGAGTACGCCGCCAAGCGCGACTCCGGCCGCCTCGGCGTCGTGCGGCTGGTCACGCTACCGCCGGGCACCTGGGCCGCCTGGACGCGCGAGCGGCTGCGCCAGACCGGCGGCAGCCCCGAGCAGTTCAAGCACCCCGCGCTCGTCGGCGACACGGAATTCGCGGCGAAGCTGGCGAGCGGGGGACGAGAGTCCCCCGAGTAGAACCCCCACCCCGAGTTATCCCCGCCGGGGAGTCGCCACGCTCAGGAGAACTCGGCGGACTTTCGTCCCCCGCTCGCCTCCGTAACCTCGCCTGGCGTCGCCCGCGCCGACTTGGTACTGTCCGCGCCGGGTCACCGGGGTCCGCGGGAGTTGACGCATGGCGAGTCGCTGGGCCGGTCTGGCGATCCTCCTCCTCGCGGGGACCGGGTGCGACGCGCTACGCGGCCACCGCGCCCCGGCCCCGCGGACGCCGACGAAACTCGACCCGCAACTCGCCCGCGTCGAGCCGGTCGCGGCCCCGCTGCCGCCGCCCCCGCCGCCGCTGCCGACCGACCCCCCCCTCGCCCCGCCCAAGTCGGAGCAGTACGCCGGGGCCGTGCCGACCATGCCCGTTGGCCGGCCGGCCGTCACGCCGCCGGAGACGCCGATCGTCCAGACGGGGGCGATCGCGCTGCCCGAGGCCGACGGCGACGACCGCCGGCCGCTGCGCGACCGCCTCGACGCCCGCAAGCCGAAGCCGGCCGACGCCAAGGCCCCCGAGAAGCCGGCCGCGGGGCCGACGCCGCCGGTCCAGACCGGCACCGACGACGGCCTGGCCGTGCGCAAGCTGCTCGACGCCTCCCACAAGCGCTACGCCGACCTCGCCGGCTTCGAGGCGCGGCTGACCAAGCGGGAAGTCGTCAACGGCAAGCAGCTCCCGCAAGACGAGATCGCCTACAAGTTCCGCACGTCGCCGTTAAGCGTGTCCATGAAGGTGCTGTCGAGTGAAGGCCAGGGCCGCGAGGTGATGTACGTCCAGGGCCAGTTCGACAACAAGATTCATGTCGTCACCGGCAAGGGCGACCACATCATTATGGGGGCCGGGTACAAGACCGACATGGACCCGGACAGCAAACTCGCGACCGCCAAGAGCCGCTACCGGATTTACGAGGCCGGGTTCGGCCGCACGCTTGCGGGGCTGACGAAAGCCCTCAACCCGCCCGACGGCGGCAGCCCAGCCGTCAAACACCTCGGCCTGGTGACGCGCAAGGAGACGCCTTACGCGCTGGAGGGGGTCGAGGTGGCGATCCGGGCCGGCGAAGACCCGACGCTGGCCAAGGGCGGCACCCGGCAAGTCTTCTTCGACCCCATGCCCACCTCGCCCGGCTACCTGTTCCCGATCCTTGTGGTCACGACCGACGCCGACGGCAAGGAGGTCGAGTACTACTTCTTCGATCAGCTCAAAGTCCCGTCCGGCCTGGCCGACGCCGACTGGAACCCGGCGACGCTCGGCAAGAAGAAGTAGCGCCTGCCGGCTTGGCACCGCCACCCCGAGGTTGCCCGACAGCCTGGCAGGCGACCCCGACGCGACCCGCCGACGGAACCGCTGACCCCGACACGGTTAGCGATCGCAGAGTTGTCGCCCCCGACCCCGGCATCCGGTTTGCACCCCGTGCCGACACCGTTGGTGATTTGTGGCGGGCCGAGTGCCCGCTAAGGTGCGCGATGAACCCGAACCCCCCGAAGAGTGGCCCGACCAACCCGCCGGCGAACCCGTTGGCCGCCGGCGTCACCCTCTCCGGCGGCACGTTCACGATCCTCGTGACCGACGACGACCCCGGCTCGCGCAAGTCGCTGGCGAGCCTGCTCCAGGACCGCGGCTTCACGACCCTCGAAGCGGCCTCCGGCGAAGAGGCGATCGAGATCGTCCGCGTCGAGATCGTGCACCTGCTGTTCACCGACATGCACATGCCACGCATGACGGGGCTGGAGGCCCTGCAGCAGGTGCGGATGATCAACGAGTTGCTGCCGGCGATCCTGGTGACGGCCGACGTGACGCGCGAGTTGATGCGGCAGGCGTTGCAGGCGCAAGTTTACAGTGTGATCCCCAAGCCCGTGAACAAGAACGTCGTGATGCACACGATGCTCAGGGCGTTGCAGAAAATGTACGGCGTGCCCGTCGATCCCCCGGCGGCGGACCACCCAGGCTAGTTGACGCCGGGGGAGACGACTCACTACTTTCGGAGATTGCCGCGATGAAGATTGTGCCGTTGAACGACAAGATCGTGGTCGAGCGCCTCGAGGCCGAGGACAAGTCGGCCGGCGGGATCATCATCCCCGAGGCGGCGAAGGAGAAGCCCAAGCAGGGCAAGA
>JAYTUC010000216.1:0-20118 GCA_043744775.1 Fimbriiglobus sp.
ATCCACCTCATGCTGAACCGACTCCAACCGAAGGGCGGGGATGCAGAGTTCCACTACCGACAGGCCGCCTGACCCCCCTTATGGGACAGTCACTTACCGCAGGTCCGGCCGATCCGCGACCCCGCCGGCGAGACTCTCGGGGCGGCCGTCGTGCTCTCGGGCGTGACCCGCCACCTACTGCTCGACCGGCTTAAGTCCGACTGGGTCGCCACCGTCAGCCGCAAGCCCCTGGCACGGGTCGAGACTAGCGATCGTTCACGAAGTCGTGGACGCCCACGGCGGCACAATGACATGCGCGAGCACACCGGGCGTCGGAACGACGTTCACCATCGCCCTGCCCGCCACACTGGGGACGCCGCGATAACCCCCGACGATCCGCGCCCGTCCCCCGAAAGGTTCCTGTCGCTGATTCGGGATCAGCAGCGGGGGCGCTTGGGGGTTTCTCTCGGCTTCGCTTCCGGCGTCGGCAAAACGTACGAGGTGTTGCAGGAGGGCCAGCGGCTCAAGAAGCAGGGCGTCGATGTCGTCGCCATCGTCGAGACGCACGGCCGCGCCGACACGCTCGCGCAGCTGACGGACCTCGATGTGGTGCCGCGACGCAAGCTGGAGTACCGCGGGGTTACCCTCGACGAGACGGACCCGGAGGCGGTGCTGGCCCGCCGGCCGACGGTCGCGCTGGTCGATGGACTCGCGCCCGCTAACGCCCCTGGCAGCCGCCGCGGCAAGCGGTACCAGGGTGTCGAAGACTCGCCGCGTGCGGGCGTTCACGTCGTCAGGACGATGAACGTGCAGCACCTCGAGAGCCTGTACGACTTGAGCCGGCTGCGCGAATTCGCCCTCGAAGAGATCGCGGCGCTCGACCGGCGGCGGTAAAAGAGGCGCGGCGGGCCGGCGGACAACGCCTCCGACTGCGTCATGGTCTGCGTCAGCTCGCGCGGCCCGAACCCGCCGCGGCTGCTGCGCGAGGCGGCGTGGCGGCCCGAACGCTTCAACGCGCCGTGGTACGCCGTCTACGTCAAGACGCCGGGCGAGAGCGTCGAGCGCGTGGACGCCGCGACGCAGCGGCAGGTCGGCGACTCGCTCGCCCTGGGCCAACAGTTCGGCGGCATCGCCATGCCGTTCAGTGGCCCGACGTTCGCCGCGGCCGTGGCCGGGTTCGTCGCGGAGTACCGCATCACGCACCTCGTGCCGGGCCAGTCGCAGCGGCCGTGATACCGGCGGCTGTTCCGCCCGTCGGCACTCCTCGCCGGCGTGCCGGGCGTCGATGTCACCCTCGTGGACGTGCGTTAGGCCGGCGTCACGGCGGCCGGACTCGCCTCGGCGCAGGCCGCCATCGCCGCGTTGGCCGAGACGAGCTTCGCCCGCTCGGTCGCGTTCTTGCGGAACCAGGCGTGGACCAGCAGCACGCTATCGACGGTCTTGTACGTCAACTCCGGCCGGCCCGCGTCGGCGGCGAACACCCCGCGCATGACCTCGGCCGCGGCGGCGCGGGCCTCCGGCGTGCGCGGCTCGCGCAGCGCCGCCTGGACCTCGCCGCCGTGGATGAGGTACCAGGTCACGCGGCCGCCCTCGCACGCCAGCGGGTAGACGTAGGAGCCTTGCTCGCGCGCGGTGCGCAGGAACGTCAGCCGCTCGTCGATCCACGCCAGCGGCACGTAGCGGTCGCGGATCGCGACCGCCTGCTCGAACCGGAGTTCGTTCGACGCCATTCGCATCCGCTTGGTCAACTCGTTGAGGACCGTGCGGTCGTGGCCGTCGAGGAACGCCTTGGCCGCCCGCACCTTGACCTGGTACGCCGCCCGGCTGCACGCGCCGACGCACGGGGCCAGGCAACTGCCGAGTTCGTGCCGCAGGCAGCGGGGGGCGCGGTCCTCGGGGAAGAGTTCCGGCTGGTCGGCGAACACCATCGGGATGCGCTGCGAGCAGTCGCGCAACTGGAACCAGTCGTTGAGCCGGCGGACCACGTCGGCGAGGCGGCCGCGGCCGACGAGCGGGCCGTACGCGGCGGACTCCTTGCCGGTGGGGTCGCGGGTCAGGTACGCGTACGGGGCTGGCTTGCGTCCGAGGCACAGGTAGACGTAGCGGCGCGGCCCCGGCATCCCCTGCACGTTGTAGCGCGGCTTGAAGTGGCGGATCAGTTCCAACTCGCGCAGCAGCGCGCCGAGTTCGTCCGGCGTCTCTTCCCACACCAACACGCGGGTGTACCCGATGATCTTGCCGGCCTTGTGCTCGCGGCTCTTCTCGCGGAAGTAACTCAGCAGCCGCGCCCGCAGGTTCTTGGCCTTGCCGACGTAGATGACGCGCTGCTTGGCGTCGAGCATGCCGTAGACGCCGGGGCGGCGCGGGGCGTGCTCGCGAACAGCAGCCTTCAACTTGGCCTCGCCCCTGGCCCGGACGCGCCGGCTCAGGGGCACCTCGCCGGCCGGCCGGAACAGGCTGGGGCCGAAGCCGGGGAAGAAGTCGATCTCGAACAGTGTGACCGGGTTCCCGTCCTGGGAAGCGATTGCCATCGGTACGTCCTGGACTGCGCGGCGGGGGCCTTACATTGTACCCCGACCGCCCGGCTTCTCAACGCTAGGCGTGAAGTTGGCGCGAAGGTTCGGAACTCCAGACAAAAATCGGCGAAATGCGGCCGCGGGGTGGATTTGTGCCGGCGCGACCCGCGTAGTAATGTCCTGCGTCGCGGAACTCCTCCCGGCGTGCCGCCCCCTCACCCGTCGAGATTTCACACCATGTTCAAGAAGCTGTTCAGCCTCGCCGTCGCCCTCGCCCTCGTCGCCCCGGCGTTCGCCGAAGACAAGCCCGCCGCCGCGGGTGCCGAGAAGGACATCGTCGATACCGCCGTCGGTGCCAAGTCGTTCACCAAGCTCGTCGCCGCCGTGAAGGCCGCCGACCTCGTGGACACGCTCAAGGGGGCCGGCCCGTTCACCGTGTTCGCCCCGACCGACAAGGCCTTCGAGGCCCTCGGCGACGAGACCCTCACGAAGGTCCTGGCCGACAAGGAACTGCTCACCAAGATCCTGATGGTCCACGTCGTCAAGGACAAGGCCGTCATGGCCTCCGACGTGGTCGCCATGGCCGGTAAGGAAGTCAACGGTTACACCGTCAAGGTCGATGGCGACAAGGTCTGCCTCGTCAAGGGCGACAAGGTCATCAACGTCGTCAAGACGGACATCAAGTGCAAGAACGGCGTCATCCACGTCATCGACGGCGTGCTGATGCCGGCCGCCAAGTAACTTCGATCACATGATTCACGAGACGCCGTGGGGAATCCCCACGGCGTCTTTGCGTTGATGGATCATACCAGCTTCACGACGTGGGCCACGACCCAGTCCGTAAACTCTTGCCGTATCATGTTGCCCGAAGCAAGTTGTAAAATGCACGCCTCCTGCACGTCCACGGTCACAGTCAATTCAAGCCCGTTCAGCACGAGAAACGTTTCCAACGCGGCGTGGCCAACACGTTTGTTGCCGTCGATGAACGGGTGATTGCAGACGATCGAGAACCCGATCGTCGCGGCCTTCTCGGCGACGTTCGGGTAAAGTTCGGTGCCGCCGAAGCTCATGTGTGGCTGGGCGACGGCGGAGTCGAGTGCCCCACGGTCCCGAGTGCCTGCACCGCCGCCCGACTGCTCGATGACAAGCCGGTGCAACTCCAAGACCTGATCGATGCTCAAGAACGTAGTCACGCGAGCCGCCGATACAGTTCGGCGTTCTTGTGGAGTACGTAAGCGGCAGCCCGCTGGAAGTCATCCGGCGGCGGGGCTAGCATTTGTTCGACTTGGTGCCGCAAGAACTCCTCCGCCGTCATCCCAGCGGCGACGGCGCGATTGTTCAATTCGTCGAGGCTTTCGCCGGTCAGTTGAATCGTGATTGTTGACATGACGGCTTCCAATCAAGGTGTCACGCAGTCGTCGGCTTGCGGGGCTTGGCTTCGTCGTCGTAGGCGTTGACGATCTTCGCCACCAGCGGGTTGCGGACAATGTCGGCCTCGTCGAGGTGCATGATGCAGATGCCCTCGATGTTGCGAAGGCGGTGGACCGCGTCGGCCAAACCACTCCGCACGGTCCGCGGCAAATCGACCTGCGTCATGTCGCCGGTGACGACGATCTTCGACTGGTGGCCCATCCGCGTCAGGAACATCTTCATCTGGTTGACGGTCGCGTTTTGCCCCTCGTCGAGAATGATGCAGGCGTTCGAGAGCGTCCGGCCCCGCATGTAGGCGAGCGGCAGGATTTCGATGATGTCGCTCTCCATGTACTTCTTGACGATCTCCACGTCGAGGATGTCGTTCAAGGAGTCAAAGAGTGGGCGCAAGTACGGGTTGATCTTCATGATCAAGTCGCCCGGCAGGTAGCCGAGTTTCTCGCCGGCCTCGACCGCGGGGCGGACCAGCACGATCTTCTTGACGGTGCCTGCCCGCAACAGCGTCACCGCCCAGGCAACGGCCAGGTAGGTCTTGCCGGTCCCGGCCGGGCCGACCGCCAAAACGATGTCGTGGGCCTTGAGAGCCTGGACGTAACGGCCCTGCCCGTCGGTGCGCGGCCGCATGTACTTGCCCGAGTCGTTCGTCCCCATTGTCAGCGACCCGTTGCGCGACTCGCCCCCCTTGATGACATCGAGAACCGTCTTCACGTCCTCGGCCGTGAGGCGGGCCTGCTTGCGCAGGACGGTGCGGAGTTGGGCGAAAACGCGCTCGGTTTGGCCGACCTGCTCCGCGGTGCCTTCGAGTTGCACCGTGTCGCCGCGGGCGACGATGCGCACGCCGATCGCGTCGCGGATGCTGCGCAAGTAGTTGTCGCGCGGGCCGAACAGCACCGTCGCCTCCTCGCGGCTGTCGAGGGTGAGGCTGTGCGAAATCGACGGCGTCTCGGTCATCGCATCTCCTGACGGGGCACAACGTAGCACGGTACGGACACGGCGACGGCGCGGGGGTTCAGCGAATCTGTCGGCAGCCGAGACTGACCGCGAGCATCAATTCCGGGCCAACCACAGGTACGCCACCGGCGCGGCGAACAGGATCGAGTCCATCACGTCGAGCAGCCCGCCGAAGCCCGGCAGTCGCCGCGAGGCATCTTTCGCCCCACCGTCGCGCTTGACAAGGCTCTCCGCCAAGTCGCCCAGAACCCCCGCGGTCCCAACCACGACGCCGAACCCGACCGCCTCAGCCGTGCCGTATCGGAAGACCGGCACGGCGGCGTCGATTCCGACGGCAGTCAACGCAGACAGGGCCAGGCCGCCGGCGAAGCCCTCCCACGTCTTCTTGGGGCTGATTCGGGGGCTGAACGGCGTGCGGCCGATGAGCCGGCCGGTGAAGTACGCCCCGATGTCGCCACACTTCGGCACGAAGATCACGAGCATGAGTGGCCAGCCCGTAAACGCCGGGTCGCCGTCGAGCCAGCGCAACTTCAGCAGGAAGCTCGGCAACAGGCCCAGGTACGCGACGACCCAGGTGGTCGTCGCCACGCGCACGGTGACGTTGCCGGGGCCGCGGTAGTGGTAGATTTCGTGCAGGAAGCTCGCCAGCACGACCAGCGCGAAGGTGACGACGACCGGCGGCCACGGCCCGGTGCCGGTTGTCAACACCGGTGCGTACCAGTTCGACGCCAGCACGCCGAGGACGCCCGGCACGACGGCTGAGCGGTCCGGCCGCTGCTCCGCCGGCAGCAGCGCGACGAGTTCGAGGCAGGTGACCACGCCGCAGAGCATCGCGAGGCCGAACAGGATCGGGAAGTACGGCGCGAGCCGGGCGTCGGCGACGAGTTCGGCCGCGAGGCCGACGGCGAGCAGCGTCCCGGTGAGCAGGCGGTGGCGGAGCATCGGTTAGCCGGCCGCCCCCTGCGAGTTCGTCAGCCCGCCGAAGCGGCGGTTCCGCGCGGCGAAGTCGCGCAGGGCGTCGCGGAACACCGCCGGCGCGAAGTCCGGCCAGGCCAGCGGCGTCACCCAGAGTTCGGCGTAGGAGATCTGCCACAGCAGGTAGTTGCTCACGCGCAGCTCGCCGGCCGTGCGGATCAGCAAGTCGGGGTCGGGCATCCCGGCGGTGTAGAGCGCCCCATCGACGGTCGCCTCGTCGATCGCCGCGGGGTCGAGCAGGCCGCGCTCGACGCGCGTCGCAATCGCCCGCACGGCATCGACGATTTCCGCCCGACTGCCGTAGTTGATCGCCAGGCACAGCGTGAGGCCCGTGTTGCCGGCACTCGACGCCGTGTTGAAGTCCATTTCGGCGAGCACGTCGGCGGGGACGTTGTCGCGGCGGCCGATCACGCGGAAGCGGATGTTCTCCACTTGGATTAGCTCGCGCTCGTCCAGCAGGTACGCCTTCAGCAACTCCATCAGGCAGGCGACTTCTTCGGCCGGCCGCTTCCAATTCTCGGCGCTGAAGCAGTACAGCGTCAACTGGCCGAGGCCGAGCCGGCACGCCTCGGTCACCGTGCTGCGGACGGTTTCGGCCCCCTTCAGGTGGCCGTCGAGGCGGGGGAGGCCGCGCTGCTGCGCCCAGCGGCCGTTGCCGTCCATGATGACGGCGACGTGTCGGGGCAACTTGTCGAAGTCCAGCCCCGCACTCGTGGCGTAGGCGCGCGGGTCGTGGTCGGGGCGCGGCATGCTCACTTCATCGGGATCGTTTGGTCGCGGTCCGGGCCGACCGACGCCACCATGACCGGCACGCCGAGGGTTTCGGCAACCCGGTCGATGTAGCGGCGGCAGTTCGACGGCAGGTCGCCCACCTTGCGGCACTTCGTCAAGTCCTCGGTCCAGCCGGGCAGTGTCTCGTAGACCGGCTTGCAGCGGGCCAGCACGTGCGCGTCGCTGGGGAAGTGCGTGACGCGCTCGCCGTCGAGGTCGTAGGCCGTGGCGATTTTCAAGTCGCCAATGCCGCTGAGCACGTCGAGGAGCATCAGCGAGAACTCGTCCACGCCGGAGAGCATCGTCGTGTAGGCGAGGGCGACGCCGTCGAGCCAGCCGGTGCGGCGCGGGCGGCCGGTGACGGTGCCGTACTCGCGGCCGACGCGGCGGATGCGCTCGCCGAGGCCGTCGGGGCCGTCGTCGAGTTCGGTGGGGAACGGCCCGCGGCCGACCCGCGTCGAGTACGCCTTCACGACGCCGATGGTCCGCGTTAACGCCTTGGACGGCACGCCGGAGCCGCCCCAGATGCCGGCCGGCAGGCTGCTGCTGCTCGTCACGTAGGGGTAGGTGCCGTGGTCCACGTCGAGCAAGCTGCCCTGGGCCGCCTCGAACAGAATTTTCTTCGACGCCTTGAGGCCGTCGTGCAGCAGCCGCGTCGTGTCGCAAACGAACGGCCGCAGGCGCTCGGCGTAGCGGCTGTACTCGTCGGCGATGGCACTCGCCTCGAACGCCTTCGACGTGTGCTTGCTGCCAGCGGTCAGGGCGTGAATGAAGCGGTTCTTGTACGGCACGACGTAGCTGAGGCGCTCTTGCAGGTGCTTCGGGTCGAGCAGTTCGCCGACGCGGATGGCGAAGCGGCGGCCGACCTTGTCCTGGTAGCACGGGCCGATGCCGCGGCCGGTGGTGCCGATGGCCCCGCCGTCGCCGGCACTCTCGACGACGCGCTCCTCTTCCATGTGGTACGGGAAGATGACGTGGGCGTGGTCGCTGACTTTGAGGTTGGCCCCGACCGGCACGTTGGCTTCGAGCAACTGGTCGATCTCTTCGAGCAGCCGCGGCGGGTAGATGACCACGCCGTTGCCGATGACCGACGTAACCCTCGACTTGAGGATGCCCGTCGGCAGCAGCGAGAGCTTGAACGTGCGGCTGCCCCAGACGATCGTGTGCCCGGCGTTGGCCCCGCCGTTGTAGCGGACGACGAAGTCGTGGTCGTCGGCGAGGAGGTCAACGATCTTGCCCTTGGCCTCGTCGCCCCACTGGAGGCCAACCACACACGTCGCGGGCATACCGGTCCGTCCATCATCGGGGGTGAAACTGCGGGCGCGGCGGTCCGCTAACCGGGAAAGCCTAGCCGGCCGCGTCGCCGCGTCAAGGGCTTGCAATCGGCGCGGCCGTGAATGACAATCGCCAGCTCCCGAACTCGACCCGAGGTGCGACGTGCCCCGACTCTGCTCCTGCCTGGCAGTCCTTCTTTGTGCCCAAGCGCTGTCGGCGCAAGACGCGCTCGGCCCCAAGATCGCGGCGGTGATCGACGGCCCGGACTACGCCCACAGCCGCTGGGGGCTGCTGTTCGTGGACGCGAAGTCCGGCGAAGTCGTCTACGCCAAGAACGCCGACCTGTTCTTCTGCCCCGCGAGCGTGACGAAGCTCTTCACCTGCGGCGCGGCGATGGCCGCCTACGGGGCCGACCACCGCTTCATCACGCCCCTGCACCGCCGCGGCGAGGTCTCGAAGGCCGGCAAACTCGACGGGGACTTGGTCCTCGTGGCGCAGGGCGACCTGACCTTCGGCGGCCGCCGCGCCGCCGAAGGCACGACCGCGTACCGCGATAACGACCACACCTACACCGACGGCCTCAGCCCCGAGGCCGAGGTGACCGACACCGACCCACTTTACGCTTTCAAGGCCCTGGCGAAGCAGGTCAAGGCCGCGGGGATCACACACGTCTCCGGCGAAGTCCTCATCGACGCCCGGCTCTTCGCCCCGGCGCGTGGCACCGGCAGCGGCCCCGCCGCGGTCAGCCCGGTGGTGGTCAACGACAACATGATCGACCTCGTCATCACCCCCGGCGAGGCCGTCGGCGACCCGGCCAAGGTCACGGTCCGGCCGGAGTCGGCGTACTTGCGCGGCGACATCCTCGTCCGCACCGGCGCGAAGGGCAGCAAGGTGACGATGAGCGAGCCGGGCACCGACCCCGCCGCGTACGTCCTGCGCGGCAGCGTGCCGCTGGGGGGCAAGCCGATCGTCTCGGCGGTCGCCGTCGAGCGGCCCGCGGAGTTCGCCCGGACGCTGCTGATCGAGGCGCTGCGGCGCGAGGGGGTCCGCGTGGACGCCGCGCTGTTCCAGGCCCCGAATGTCGCGCTGCCCGAGGGCAAGGCCGACTACGAGGACCTGCCCGTCGTCGCGTCGTATGAGTCCGAGCCGCTCATCGACGTGCTCAAGGTGACGCTCAAGGTCAGCCACAACCTCTACGCCAGTACCTTGCCGTGCCTCGTCGGTGCCAAGGCCGGCAAGACGACGCTGAAAGAAGGCATGCTCGAAGAGGGGAAGGTCCTGAAGGGCCTCGGCGTGGACATGGCGGCGGTCTCGTTCGGCGGCGGCGCGGGCGGCTCCCGTGCCGACCACGTCACCCCGCGCTCCACCGTGCAACTCCTGCAGGCGTTGAAGAAGCGCCCCGACTGGCCGGCGTTCGAGGCGTGCCTGCCGGTGCTCGGCGTGGACGGCACGCTGGCCACGGTCGTGCCCAAGACGAGTGCCGCGCACGGCAAGGTCCGCGCAAAGTCTGGCACGTACTTCTGGGACGACGAGGCCAACGGCCGCACGCACCTGAACAGCAAGGCGCTGGCCGGGACGATGACGACGAAGTCGGGCCGCGAGTTGGTCTTCGCGGTGTTCGTCAACGACGTGCCGCTGCCGAAGGGCGTCAAGCCGCGCCGCGAGGGCCTAGTGCTGGGCAAGATCGCCGAGATCGTCCACGACGCGGAGTAGCGTCAACAGGTTGGCATCCATACGCGAGTGCAAGACGACGCGCGTCGGTCAGGTCAAAGTGTTTGCCGCGGAGACGCGGAGTCGCGGAGAAGACCAAATTCGAGGCTTGGACTTCTCCGCGACTCCGCGTCTCCGCGGCAAAAATGCTCAGGGGCATCGCACGCGAATACTACTTGCGTCCCCGGACTTTCTCCTGAAGTTCCGAGTGTAGCGCGTCGAGTTCGGCGGCCTCGGCGGGCGTGACCGGCTGGCCGGCGAAGCGGGCGAGGTAGTAGCGGGCGACCGTCCGCGAGGCCGCGTCGGTGCCTAGCGCGGCGTCCACGGCGGCGGCCGACTCGCACGCCGTCTGCCCGACTTCGCAGGGCACGCCGGACTTGCGCACGAGGGCCAGGTAGCGGTCGAACCAGGCCAACCCGGAGCTGGCGGGCGGAGGCCGGTGGGTGCGGCGGGCGCGCAAGAGGAGCGACACCGCCAGCAGCCCCGCGGCCGCGGCGGTGCCCAAGAGGACGAACCGGCCGGGGCCGCGAAGAACCCAGCGGGCCAGCGACTCGGCCGCCTGCGCCCGGCGGTCGGCGTTGTAGCCGACAACGAACTCCGACAGGAAGGCGACGGCGCGGCCCCACAAGCCCTCGACGCCGTCGCCCGCGGTCGCGGCCTCGGAGTCGCCGCCGGGGGTGGGGTCGAGGCTCAGCCAGTGCCAGACGACCGGGCGGCCGTCCAGCCCCTCGGGCGGGTTGGCCACGAAGGGGAAGCCGGGCGGGGCCGGCCGCGGCACGAGCACGTCCACCCAGGCGTGCGCCGACTCCTGGCGGATCGCGTAGACGCCGTCCTCGCCCTCCGCCTCGCAGCCCTTGTAACCCAGCACGTATTGCGCGGGGACGCCGACGCAGCGGAGGACCAGCACGACCGCCGCGGCGTAGCGCTCGCAGTGCCCCTCACGGGTACGCGTGAGGAATTCGAAGACGGGGTCCACTGTCAGGTCGAGGCGGCGCAACTTGAGGGTGTACTGGTAGTCGCGCGTCGTGCGGAAGTAGAGTTCGAGGCGGCGGGCGACGGCCTCGTAGTCCTGCGGGGCGAATTGGAACTGCGGCTCGTCGCCCGCGCGGGCCAGGCAGCCGGCGAGGATCGCGTCGGTGAGGGCGAGCCGCCGGAACAGCCCGACGCTCCACTCGCGCAGCCGCGGCGGCCGCACGGCGCGCAGCAACACCAGCGGGTGCTCCGGGCTGGCTTGCGCGCCAGCGCGCAGGAACGGGACTCGCAACTCGAACGGCGGCCCGAGGTCGCGGTCGGTCGGCTCGTTGAACGCGACGAGCTGGCGGTAAGCCGGCATCGGGGCGCGGGTCACGGTCTTGGGGGCCGGGTTACTGCGCGGCCCGAAGACGCCGTCCGACTGCTGGAACCAGAGCCGGCCGTCCGCGACGTCCGCCACCGGGGCCGGCACGCCGACGCGCCAGGTCACCGGGTCGGCCAGCACCGGGGCCGGCACGGAGACCCTCTGCGTGAACGTCAACTCGACCTGGCCCGGCCCGAAGTCCGGCGGGGCGAGCGGCGTCGGGGAGTCCGGGAGCGGCAGCGACGCCCCGCGGGCGTAGACGGAGTTCTGCTGGTTCGTGCCCAGCCGCTGCCAGCGGCCGCTGTCGTAGCCGGCGAAGGTGTAGTAGCGGAAGCGCTGCTCGGCCGGCAGCTCGCGGTGCGGCGTGCCGTCGCGGTTACGCGCGGCGACCTCGTAGACGATGTCGCGGTTCACCTGCAAGTCGCCCGACTTGTTCAGGTCCACCGACTGCTCGCTCGTCATGCCGGTCTCGAGGCGGGCGCGGCCGAACTGCCAGGCCGGGGCCGACGAGCGCGGCGTCAGGAAGAACAGCGGCAGCGCCATCGCCAGCGCCACCGCGACCCAAACGATCGTCTGCCCGAAGAACTGCCCGCCGAACTGCACCCGATCGACCTGCACGCTCGACGCGAGGATCGTCGGCACCGGGCCGGGGTCGGTGCGCGGCACCGGCGGCAGCAGCCCGCCGACGCGCAAATAGTAGAACAGCGACAGGCCCCAGACCCCGGCCACGGCGTAGAGCGCCAGCAGGCCGACGAACGTCGCGTCGTCCTCGATGGCCGCCGCCAGCCCCGCCGCCGCCAGGCCGATCCCCTGCATCGCCCACCAGTCGCCGGTGTGCTTCGGCCGGAACAGCTTCGCCGGCATCAGGATCATCAAGAGCGGCCCCAGGTACGGCAACAGGCTCGCCGGCCACGGCAGCGTGTAGATGAGGCTGTTCTTGTTGACGAACTGCACGGCGATCCACCCGGCCGCGACGACGCCGATCACGAAGCCTAACCGGTTGGCCGCCGCCAGGTCGAGTTCGTAACGGCCCTCGCACCAGAAGGCCAGGCCCAGCAGCGCCAGCACGACCGCGCCGAAGTACGACGCCTGGCGCAAGACGTCCCACTCGGCGTACGACACGCACACGCACGCCAGCGCCAGTGTCAGGTAAGTGCTCAGGCGGAAGGCGAACAGCGTCGGCACGGCAAACCCTCGATCCCCGGCGAGCCAGAAGCGTCAGCGACTGGAGTAACCCCCCGGTCGGAGACTCAAGGTCCGCGCAGTCAGCGCCCGGAACTTTGCAACGCCGACGGCGGGGCGAACCAGGCCGGCGGCCGGTCGGGCGACACCTCGACGCACGTCAGGTGGGCGGCCCGTAACGCCTGCGCCGCCGGCCCCCCGGCGCGGGTACTCAGCACGAGGCGCGCGGCCCGCGTCGCGCGGGGCCGCACGAACTCGGCCGGCACCACCGGCGTGTCGGCGCTGCCCTCGAACTCGGCGAGCGCGGCAAAGGCCCGGCGCACGAACGCCGCCGTCGCCCGGCCGTGGTACGCCGCCGGCGGCCGGCCGGGCACGATCAGCGTCAGCTCCGCCGGGCTGTCGCCCGCCGCCGAGGCCACGGCCAGGCTCACGGCCAGGCTCAGCACCCACTCCAAGCGCCGCGTCGCCTCGGCGTCCGGCGCGGCCGGCAGCCACGGGTCGAGGACCAGCACGAGGTCCATCGGCTCGGTGCAGTCGTACTCGCGCACGAAGAGTTGATTGAGCCGCGCGGCCGTCTTCCAGTGGACTTCGCGCGGGCTGTCGCCGGGCCGGTAGGGCCGCAGGCCGCGCACGTCGCCGCTGCCAGGGGCCGAGCGGCGCGACGGCCGGTGCGTCTCGCCCGCGCCGGCCTCCTGCCGCGTCAGCCAGTAGCGGAACAGCTCGAAATCGACGGCACCCGCCCGCGGCAGCACCAGCACCGAGTCGTCCAGGGCGAGTTGCCGCACGACGTGGAGGAGGCCCAGCGGGTACGACGAATCGACGGTCAGTGGCCCGAGCCGGTGCCGGCCGCGGCGGGCGAAGGTCCAGCGGGCCGTGATGGCCTTGCGGTCGCCGCGGCCGATCGGCGAGAGCATCCAGGCGGAGCGGTTCGCCCCGGCCGACGCCGTCACCAGGGTCGTCAGAGAGAAGGACGCGTCGTTGACGATGTCGGCCGTGACCGTGACGGTCTCGCCCGCGAACGCCGGCGGCGTCGGGTGCCGCTCCGCCCGCAACTTCGACGACGCCCGCCAGGCCAGCCGCAAGTTCACCGCCAGCAGCGTGAGCAGGAAGTACCCGCCGAGCAGCAGCAGATTCAGCGACTTGTACCAGCCGACCACGGTGACGACCGCGGCGGTCAGCACCCAGACCCAGGCGGCGCGCGTCATGCGCACGCGGGGGCGGCCGGCGGCGGCGTTCGGCATGGCGGGCCTCCCGGTACGAAGTCAGTTCGGGACGGGGGTGCGGGCCAGGATTTCACGGACGATCGCCGACGTGTCGTCGCGGCCGCTGTGGTCCCACGCCTTCGTCATCATGCGGTGCGACAGGACCGCGTCGGCGAGCGCCTTGGCGTCGTCCGGCACGGCGTAGTCGCGGCCGTGCAACACCGCGAATGCCTGCACCGCCCGGTAGAACGCGAGTGCTGCCCGCGTGCTCGCCCCCAGGCGGACTTCGGGGTGCGTGCGGGTCGCGTGGATCAGGTCGAGGATGTACTCGGCGACCGGCGACTCGACGCGCACGCCGCGGGTGTGGGCCTGCAGAGCGGTTACGTCGGCGACCGTCAGCACCGCCTTCAACTCGTCCACCGGCTCGCCGGCGCGGTGTTGCGCCAGGATCGCGCGCTCGGCGTCGCGGGTCGGGTAGCCGACCTTGAGCCGCACCAAGAAGCGATCGAGCTGACTCTCGGGCAGCGGGTAGGTGCCCTCGAATTCGTAGGGGTTCTGCGTCGCGAGGACCAGGAACGGTGGCCCGAGTTTGCGCGTCTGGCCCTCGATCGTGACCTGCTTCTCGCTCATCGCTTCGAGTAGCGCGGATTGCGTGCGCGGGGTGGCGCGGTTGATCTCGTCGGCGAGGATCACCTGGCCGAAGACCGGCCCCGGCATGAACGTGAACGCCTGCGTCTGCTGGTTGTAGATGCTCGTGCCCAGCAAGTCGCCGGGCAACAGGTCGGGCGTGAACTGGATGCGGTTGAACACGCACGCCAGCGACTTCGCGATCGCCCTACCGAGCAGCGTCTTGCCGACGCCTGGCACGTCTTCGAGGAGCAGGTGCCCCTCGGCGAGCAGCGCCACCAGCGACAGCCGGATCAACTCCGGCTTGCCGAGGAAGACGCTGGCGATGTTGTCCTGGAGGGTCCGCAGGCGGGTCAACAGTTCGGCGGTCGGGGCTACCGGCGTGGGCGAAGTCGCGGGGGCGGCGGGCATTGCGGAGCGGTCCCCGGTCGGGTGTCACGGTTCGACGGTTCGCTTAGTCTACGAACCGGCCCCACGAAGTCCCCGCGCGAAGTCACTCGCCCATCTCGAACGTCATGCGACTGCCGCCGATGCCGCCACGCAGTTTGCTGTTCGGGTCGGTGAGCCTTGCGGCGATGCGGGCCTCGGCGGCCTGGATGTCGGCCTCCTGCTCCTCCTGCGACTTCACCGCCTCCACGGCCTCGGCTTCGGCCTGCAGCGACTTCAGCGACAGGGCCATGCGGCGCGCCGCGGGGTCGATCGAGATGACCTGCACGGTAATCTCTTGCCCCTCGGTGACCGCGTCCCGGACGCGGCGGATGCGCATCATCGACAGTTCGCTGACGTGGACCAGCCCCTCGACGCCGGGCGCGACCTCGACGAACGCCCCGAAGTCCTCGACGCGGGTGACCTTGCCGTTGAGCTTGGCCCCCGGCTTGGTCGCGTCGGCGAAGTCGTCCCACGGGCTGCGGATGAGGGCCTTCAGGCTCAGGCCGATCTTGCGCGTCTCCTTGTCGAGCCGCTGCACGACGACCTCGACCTTCTGGCCGAGTTTCACGACCTCGTTGGCGTCGGCGACCCGCGACCAGCTCATCTCCGAGATCGGGATCAAGCCGTCGGCCGCGCCGTCGAGTTCGACGAACGCCCCGAACGCCTTGATGCTCCGGACGATGCCGACCTTGACCTGGCCCTCCTCAATCGTCGCCCAGAACTTCTCGGCCTTCTCCTGCTTGTCGCGCTCGAGCAGACTGCGGCGGCTCACGATCAGGTTGCGCTCGGCCGGGTCGATCTCGATGACCATGCACTTGATCTTCTGGTTGACGAAGTCCTCGGGCTTCTCGACGCGGTACATGTCGATCTGGCTGACCGGCATGAAGCCCTTGATGCCGTTGACCTCGACCTGCAACCCCGTCGCGTTCTTGTTCAGCCCGGTGACCTTGGCCTCGATGACCATGCCGCGGGCGAGGCTCGACCAGTCGGTGACGTTCTGGACTGAGCCGATCATCGTGAGGTTGAGCAGGCCGTTGGCCCCGTCGTAGCCGTCGATGTCGAACTCGACCTCCTCGCCGATGACCGGCTTGCCCTCGGTGAACTGCAGCATCGGCAACACACCTTGGCCGCGGCCGCCGGGCACGTCGATGAACACGTCCTTGCCGTGGATGGCGACGATGCGGCCGCGCTTCTTCTCGCGCACCCGCGGGGCACCGGGCACGCTGCGCTTCTTCTCGTCGGCGACGATCGTCCCCTTGGGGTCGAAGCCGGCGAGGGCGGCGTCGAGTTCGCGCTCGAGGTCGGCGTCGAGGTCGCGCTTGCTGGGCCGCAGGGCGTTGAAGTCGGTGCGGCCGAGGTCCACCGGCTTCGTGCCGTCGTTGCGCGGCCGGTCGCCGCGCTGCGGCAGGTCCTTGCGGGGGCCGCGGTCGCCGGGGGTTGGCGGGCCGCCGCGCCGCTCAGGCGGGCGGGACTGCGTTTGGGCCTGGGGCGGACGCGGCTGGCCCTGCGCTTGCGGCGGCGTGGCGGGCGTGGGGGTCGCCGGGGCCGGGGCGACGGTCTCGGCGGGCGGCGTCGGCGGGTTCGGCTCGGTCATGGCGATTCCCCTTGTGCGAATCCCGTGACGTTATCACCCCGCGCGGCCGGCGACAACGGCAACGCACGCCGATCGCCGCGCCCGTCCGTAGGTTGACGCGATGATTCTCACGCGACGCCGCGCCATCCTGGCGTCCAAAACGCTGCTCGCACTGCTGATCGTCGGCGGCGTCGCCTGGCACCTCGGCAAGCTCCTTGCCGACAACCCCCCGCAATCCGGGGCCGTGTCGCCGCGCTACGGCTACCTGGCCGCGGCCGGGCTTTTGTACCTCGGCTGCCACACGATTTGGGGCACCTTCTTCTACCAGCTTCTCTGCAAGCAAGGCTCGTCGGTCGGCTGGCTGCCGGTGATCCGCGCCTACTTCCTCAGTCAGGCCGGCAAGTACGTCCCCGGCAAGGCGTGGGTACTACTCTTACGCGTGGTGATCCTGCGCCGCACCGGCCTGACGAGTACGGCGATCGCGGTCGCCGGGATTTACGAGACGCTCACCAGCATGGCGGCCGGGGCGATGATCGGGGCGTTGTTGCTGCCGTGGTCGGGCCTGGTCTTCGCCGACGGCTCGTTGCAGCGCTACGCCATCTTCGGCGTCGCCGCCCTGCCAGTCGGCGCGATCCTGCTCAACCGGCTCGCGATCCGGGTGGCGCGGCGCTTCCGCGGCCCCGACCAGGCGCTCATCCCCAAGCCGCCGTTCTGGCTGCTGATGCGGGGCCTGTTGCAGGCGAGTGTCGGCTGGCTGCTCCTCGGCGCGAGCCTGCACCTGACCGTGGTCGGCCTGAGCGACGCCGAGTTGCCGCTGACCGCCGACAGCGCCGCCGGCCTGGTCGTCGCCAACGCCATCGCCTACATCTCGGGCTTCGTCGCGATCATCCTGCCCGGCGGGCTGGGCGTCCGCGAGGAGTTGCTGCAGCGCATGCTCAGCGTCCAACTGCGGCCCACGCTGGGCGACTCGGCGACGGGGTTCGCCGTCGTGACGGCGTTCGCCCTGCGGCTCGTCTGGACGCTGTTCGAGATCGCGTTCTCGCTCCTCCTGTGGTGGCTGGGCCGCGCGAAGTCGCCCGCCGTCGCCGAACCCCGGCTCGTCGAGGTCCCGCATGCCCGCTGACGCCGCGCCACGCTCGCTCACCCTGGTCATCCCGCTCTACAACGAGGCCGATAGCCTGACTGAACTCGTCGCGCAGATCGGCGCGGTCCGCGCCGCGTTGGGCCTGCCGGTGCGCGTCCTGTTCATCGACGACGGCAGCACCGACGCCTCGTGGGCCGTGGTCCAGAAACTGGCGGCCGACCCCGACGTGTCCGGCGTGCGGTTCCGCCGCAACTTCGGCAAGGCGGCCGCGCTGCAAGCGGGGTTCGAGCGGGCGACCGGCGACGTGGTGTTCACCCTCGACGCCGACTTGCAGGACGACCCCGCCGAGATCCCCGGCTTCCTCGCCGCCCTCGCCGCCGGCAAGGATGTCGTGAGCGGCTGGAAGCAGGTCCGCCACGACCCGATCTACAAGGTGCTGCCGAGTCGCGTCTTCAACGCGATGGTCAGTTGGACGACCGGCGTGAAGCTGCACGACCACAACTGCGGCTTCAAGGCCTACCGCCGCGACGTGGTCAAGAGCGTGCGGCTCTACGGTGAGCTGCACCGCTTCGTGCCCGTGCTGGCGGCGGCCCAAGGCTTCCGGGTCGGCGAGCGCGTCGTGCGACACCGCGCCCGCAAGTTCGGCTCCTCGAAGTTCGGCTGGCAGCGGTACTTGAAGGGCTTCCTCGACATGCTGGCGGTGCGGTTCGTCACGCACTTCGGCCGCCGACCGCTGCACGCCTTCGGGGCCGCCGCCGCCCTCGGCCTGGCCCTGGCGACGCTGCTGACCGCGGTCAGCCTCGCGGCCTGGCTCATCGGCGGCCACGGCTTCTTCGCGCTGGCCGGGCTGCTTACCGCGAGTGTCGTCGTCACCCTGAGCGGCCAGGCGTTCCTCACCGGGATGCTGGCCGAACTCGTCGTCGCCAAGCACGCGCCCGCGGGTCAGCCGTTCGCCGTCAGCGAAGCCTTCGGGCGGGAAGGCTCGCCGTGACTCCCGACCCCACCGCCGACCTCCGCCGCGGCTTCTACCTGCTCCTGACGGCACTCGGCGTGGCCGTCTGCGTGGCCAAGATCGCCGGCGCGGAGAACGTCTTCGAGCCGAGCCGCTACGACCCCCCCACGGAGGCGAGTTACGGCGCGGACCGCGGCATCGCCCCGCAACGCCGCTGGCCGACCGCCCGCCCCGAGCCGACGCCGATGTTCGGCAGCAACGACCGCTCCCGCTTCGCCACGGTCAAGGCCCTCGTCGAGGACGGCACCTACGTCGTCGGCCGCCGCGACAACTTCACGTCGGCCAGCGACTACCGCGACAGCGGCGTCATCTTCGCCGACGGCTACCAGAGCCTCGACAAGGTGATGGACCCCGAGACGGGCGAGTTCTATTCGAGCAAGCCGCCGCTCTTCCCCACGCTCGTCGCCGGCGAGTACTGGCTGCTGCACCGCGTGTGTGGGCTGTCGATCGACCGGCACCGCTGGTGGGTCGTCGGCGCGATCCTGCTGACGTTCAACGCCCTGCCCTTCGCCGTCTCCTTGCGGCTGCTCGCGGTGCTGATCGAGCACCACGGCCGCACCGACTTCGGCCGGCTGTTCGCCTTCACCGTGGCCGCGACCGCGACCTTCCTGACGGCCTTCTCGGCGACGCTGAACAACCACACCCCCGCCGCCTGCTGCGTCGTCTTCGCCCTGTACCCGCTGCTGCGGCCCGGCGCGCGGGACACGCGCGGCGCGCTCGTCACGTCCGGCTTCTCCGCGGGCCTGCTCACGACGCTGGAGCTGCCCGCACTCTCGCTCGCCGTGGGCCTGTTCGTGCCGCTGGCGGTCGCGCGGCGGGGCCGGGCGTTGTGGTACGTCGCCGGGTTCGCTCTGCCGGTCGCGGCACTGTTCGCCTGCAACTACGCGGCGATGGGCCGCTGGCTGCCGGCCTACGGCGAGTTCGGCGGGCCGTGGTACGACTTCCCCGGCAGCCACTGGGCCAAGCTGAAGCTGCCCGGCCCCAAGTCCGGCATCGACTTCGCCGACGACCCGAAGGCCCTCTACGCGTTCCACCTGCTGCTCGGCCACCACGGCTGGTTCAGCCTCACGCCGGTCTGGCTGCTCGGCCTCGCCGGCCTGGTCACGCAAGCCCGCCGCGGCCTGCCGGAGTGGCGCGTCCGCCACGCCGACGGGTTCTGGACGGCGAACAAACTGGCCGGACTGACGCTGACGGCGTCGGCCGTCGTGTTCAGTTTCTACACGCTGCGCACCAACAACTACGGGGGCTTCTGCTGCTGCGCCCGCTGGCTGATGTGGCTGACGCCGCTCTGGGTCCTCGGGGTGCTGCCCGCCGCCGACGCCGTCGGCCGCTCGCGCGTCGGCCGCGTCGTGGCGGGGCTGCTCCTCGCGGCGTCGGCGTTCAGCGTGGCGTACCCCGCGTGGAACCCGTGGCGGCCGCCGTGGATTCTGCAACTCTGCGAGGTCACCGGTTGGGTCCGCTACTGACGGTTCGACGGGTTGCGGAGCCGGTCGAGCACCTTCGCCATGTCCGGAGGCGTCGGCATGTCGAAGTGCAGCCGCGCCCCGGTGACGGGGTGCTCGAAGCCGAGTTCGGTGGCGTGCAGCATCAGCCGCGGGGCCAGGCTGGCGTCAGCGACGATTTCCCCGCTCGGCCGCTTGCAGTAGACCTTGTCGCCGCAGACCGGGTGCCCCGCCTCGCTGAGGTGGATGCGGATTTGGTGCGTCCGCCCCGTTTCGAGTCGGCACTCGAGCAGCGTGAAACCGGGCAGCGTCTCGACCGGCGCGACGTGCGTCACGGCCCGCTTGCCCTGGCCGGGGAACGTCGAGCTGCCCCGCCGGCCGTCGCCGCGGTCCTTGACGAGAATCGACGCGATCGTCTGCGCCGGCATCGACCCGGCGATGAGGGTCAGGTAGCGCCGCGACACGGTGTGCATTTTGAACTGCAAGCCCAGGCCCCGTTCGGCGTCGGCGCTGCGGGCGAAGACGAGCAGCCCGCTCGTCTCCTTGTCGAGGCGGTGGACGATGCGCAGCGGCGGCAACGTGCCGGGCCGGACGTTCAGCCGGCGGGCGACGGCGAGCGTGGC
>JAYTUC010000217.1:0-5168 GCA_043744775.1 Fimbriiglobus sp.
CGCCCGGAGACCCCCGAGCACGCGAAGAACTCCGGGCGCTGACGCTTCCGGCTCGCCAACGCGCCCCGTCGCCGGCGCTCTACGGCCCCCCTGGTAACCCCGGCAAGTGGTGCAAAGATGAAATCGGGGGGAGAAGCCCCCGCGCGGCGTTGCGGTCGCCAATAATTGACGCTACACGTGCGGCTCAGAACCGGGCGGGCGGTGCGCGGGCGTTCCGGGGGGAGCGTCCAATCACTCCACCTCTTGCCGGGCGGTCGAACGGTTTTCCGGGGGGAATTTGATGACGACTCCACGCAGCCGACGGGTTCTCACGCCGCGCGTCCTGACCTGGCGGCTGCGCCGCTGGCTGCCGGCGGTCCTGCTCGCCGGCCTGGGAGGCACCGTCGTGGCGATCCAGCCGCCGGCCCCGCCCGCCGCGACGGCCCCCGCTTCGCCCGCCGCGCCGGCCGAGGAGAAGCGCTACTCGAACGCTTTCGACAAGGCGTCGTGGGACGTGGCGTTCACCTGGCTCGAGAAGGTCACCGGGCAGCGGCTCATCACCACCTTCCGCCCCAGCCAGTCGCTCACGCTCAAGGTCGAGAACAAGACGGTCCCCGAGGTGATCGACCTCTACAACGAGGCCCTCGCCGGCGAGAAGTACATCCTCGTGCGCCGCGAGCAGTCGTTCTCGATCTACCCCGCCGACGAGAAGCTGCCGAAGGACGTGATCCGCCGCGTCACCATCGCCGACCTGCCGAAGCTGGGCAAGACCGAGTTCGTGTCGGTCATGATCCCGCTGCGCTCGGTCACCGCGACCGACGTGGTGCCGCAGATCAAGAAGATGCTGTCGAGCTTCGGCGACGTGTACGCGCTGGGCACCAACAACGTCATCGTCGAGGACAAGGTCGGCAACATCCGCACGCTGCTGCTGAACCTGAAGGAACTCGAAGGCACCGACAACAACGACACCTTCAAGCACACCTGCAAGTACGACCGCGCCTCGCGCATCGCCATCCAACTCGCCAAGCTGCTCAAGGACTCGACCACGCAGATCGACGCGCCGAACCCCAACGCCAGTAACCAGGGCGTGCCGGGCGGCTACTACCAGCCGCAACAGTACGACCCGCGCGGCGGCGGGCGGGACCGCGGCAACGGCGGCGCGCCGGCGGCCGACCCGCGCTTCCGCAGCGTCCAGATCGCGGTGTTCGACGACACCAACACCCTCATCGTCACCGGGCCGGCCGACAAGATCGCCGCCGCGGACAAGATCGTCAAGGACATCGACACCGACGCCAAGGGCCGCACGGAGCGCGTCAGCGGCGGCGTGCCGGTGGTCCAGACCTACAACGTGCCGTCGGGCACCGCCGACTCGCTCGGCGCGACGCTGAAGGGCATCTTCGAGAACTCGACCGTGCGGGTCACGCCGCTCGCCGCCGCGAACCAGGTGCAGGTCTACGGCTACCCGGCCGACCAGACCGAGGTCGCCGCGCTGCTCAAGTCGCAGGGCGAGCCCAAGGTGAACACGCGCCCCGAACTCGTGACCCTGAACGTCCTCGACATCGAGAAGACCGCCACGACCCTCAAGGCGGCCCTCGGCGGCACCGGCACGCTGTTCGTCGAGGCGCAGGCCACGGGGATTCTGCTGCGCGGCACCGAGGACCAGATCCTCGCGGCCAAGGAATTCATCAAGGCGATGGGCGAGAACCCCGGCGTCGGCGCGACGGGGGCGAACGCCCCCGGCATCCGCGTCATCAACATCGACAAGGGTAGCCCGGCGATCGTGGCCGACGGCCTGGCGGAACTTCTGCGCAAGCTCGGCACCAAGAACCCCGTCGAGGTCGTCAACCCCGCCGCGGTGCCGACGCCCGCGCCCAAGCCGAAGCCCGAGTCGAAGCCCGAGGTCGTGCCGACGCCCGGCGAGAAGAAGGCCGAGTTGCCGTCGCTTTTGCCTCCGCAGTACGTGCGGACGCAGGCCCCGGCCGACCCCGCCCCGCCCAAGCCGGCCGGCAAGCCGCTGACGATCACCGTCGCGGGGGACAAGCTCATCCTGGCCAGCGAGGACGGCGAGGCGCTCGACCGCGCGGCGCAATTGCTGCGCTACTTCCTGACCGCCAAGGGCGACGAGCTGTACGAGGTCATCCGCCTCAAGCACATCGGGGCGGACGAGGCGGCCAAGGTCGTCAGTGAGGTTTTCAACGGCCCCGCCCAGAACGCGGCACCGGGCGGCGGTAACAACCGCGGCGGCGGCGGCGGCGGCTTCAACCCGCTCGCGCTGCTCGGCCAGTTGGGCGGCCTCGGGGCGTCGGCCCCCGCGGCCCCGACGCCCGGCCGCGTCCGCGTCGTCGCCGACCGCACCAGCAACTCGCTGATCGTGGTCAAGGCGACGCCGTCGGACCTGCTCACGATTCGCAAGCTGCTCGAGCGCGCCATCGACTACGACGGCCCGCCGGAGGGCGGCGTCGCCAAGACGCACACCATCGCCCTGCAGTACGCCAAGGCGGCCGACGTGGCGGCGACGGTCGAGACCATCTTCCGCAACCTCGTCAACCCGTCGCGCGGCCAGCAGCAGCCCCAAGGCTTCGGCGGCTTCCCCGGCTTCGGCGGGGGCCAACAGCAGGCCACCCAGTCCTCGACGCTGTCGGTGTCGTACGACGTGCCGACCAACCGCGTCATCCTGTTCTGCACCGACGAGATCAGCGGCGAAGTCGAGAAGTTGTGCAAGGAACTCGACAAGGCGACCAAGACGAGCGCGGAGGTCGTGCGGGTCGTCCCCGTGGTCGGCCTCAGCCCCTCGCAGATCGCCGACGCCGTGGACGCGCTCGTCGGCCGGCCGCCGCAGAACCGCAGCGGCCTCACCGGCGGCGTGGCCCCCGGCACCCAGGGCGGCCAGGGGACCTTCGGCGGCCAGGGCGGCGGCAATCGCGGGGGGCAGGGCGGCTTCGGCCAGGGCGGCGGCCAAGGGGGCTTCGGCCAGGGCGGCGGCGGCGGTCGGGGCGGGCGAGGCGGTGGCGGCGGGCGGGGTAACAATCGCTCCGACCGCGACCTCGGGGGGCGCGATTTTTTTGACGACCGGGGCATGGACGCCCCTTCGGCCCTGATCTACGACCCCGAACTCGACGGCGACCCGACTACGCTCCGCACCGACCCCGTGGCCGACACCGCCGTCCGCCAGGCGGCCGCGCAGGCACCGGCCGCGCCGCCGCCGGCCGTCGGCGGCCCCAGCGCGACGGCGCAGCAGCCGGTCCCCTCGGGCGACATCACCGTCACGCCGCTCGACCCCCTCGGCGCGATCATCATCCGCGGCCGCACCAAGGAGGACATCGACGAGATCATCAAGTTCATCGACATCCTCAAGGAGAGCATCAAGCAGACGGAGATCCAGCTCGAGTACGTGACCCTCGAGCAGGGCGACGCGACCGAACTCGTCGCCATCCTGACGCAGCTCTACTCGCGGCTGCAGGTCGGCCCCGGCTCGACGCTCGTGCTGCCGGCGCAGAACCGCAACGGCGGCGGCGGCTTCAACCTCGGCGGCGCGGGCTTCAACCTCGGCGGCGGCGGCGGCAACCAAGCCGCGCAGACCTCCGGGTCGCTGCTGCTGTTCGCGCTGCCGCGCTTCAACCAGGTGCTCGTCGCCGCGCCCAAGAGCCGCATCGCCGACATCCTCGCCACGATCAAGAAGTTCGACCGGCGCAACGCCGAGGACAACGTGCCGCAGCCGTACCTCTTGAAGCGGGCGTCGGCGTCGATCGTCACGCAACAGTTGCAGACGTTCTTCGCCAGCCGCTACCCCGGCGAGCAGCTCGCGCAGAACCAGATCCGCGTGTTCGCCAACGCCAGCAACAACGCGGTGTTCGTGCAGGCCGGCCGCGCCGACCAGGCCGACGTGGCGACCATCGTGCGGCTCCTCGACTCCGGCGAGTCGGCGGCGGTGAACGTCGTCAAGGTCGTCAAGCTCAACAACGCCTTCTCCGACGAGGTCGCCGCGGTCCTCCAGCAGGCGCTCTTCGCGTCGGTGGTGAACCCCAGCACGACCGCGTCGGCCGGCACCCAGGGCGCGACCGGCACCACGGCCCAGGGCGGCTTCGGCGCGGTCCAGGTCGGCGGCCAGGGCGGCGGCCTCAACCAGCAGGGCGCGCTCGGCCAGCAGGGCAACGCTCAGAACCGCACCGGCGGCGCGGGCGGCGCGACCGGCACGTTGACCGGCAGCGCCGCGACGGGGCTGACGACCAAGACGACGACCCTGCGCTTCTTCAACACCCGCGACGGCAAGGCGGTCGAGTCGGGCTTCCTCGAGGACGTCCACATCGTCTCCGACGTGCGCATCAACGCGCTGCTGATCGCCGCGCCCGAGAAGACGATGGCGCTCATCGAGGCCCTCATCAAGGAACTCGACACGGTCAGCGCGGCCAAGGCGTTCGTCAACGTCTTCCCGCTCAAGAAGTCCGACGCCGCCCTCGTCGAGACCCTGGTGCGCAGGCTGTTCACCGGCAGCGGCACGGCGACCGGCCAGGCCGGCGGGCAGGCGGGCGGCCTCGGCCAGGCCAACACGCAGAACCCCAGCCGGCCGCTCCTGACCCTCACCGGGGCACCGGCCGACGGGGCGAACCTCATCGACCTGCGCATCAGCAGCGACCCGCGGACCAACACGCTGATCGTCGCCGGCAGCCGCAACGACCTCGACACGATCAACGCCATCGTCGCCCGCCTCGAGGACACCGAGGCGACGACGTTGGTGCCGCAGGTCTACAAGATCCGCAACGCCGCCGCGGCCGACATCGCGCTGGCGATCACGACCTTCGTGAACAACCAGGCGACGCTAGTCAACGCCCAGTTCAGCTCGCCGTTCCAGACGCTGCAGCGCAACGTCGTCGTCGTCGCGGAGCCGGTGTCGAACCAGGTGCTTGTGACCGCCGCGCCGCAGATCGCCAACGAGATCGCCCAGCTCATCGCCCGGCTCGACATGCAGCCGGCGCAGGTGCTCGTGCAGGTCGAGATCGTCGAGGTGCAGTTGAGCAACCGCGAGGAGTTCGGCGTCGAGATCGGCCTGCAAAGCCCCGTGCTCTTCGCCCGCAGCAGCACGCTGCTGCCCGGCAGCGCGCCCGGCACGCCGGGGTACAACTTCAACACGACGGCACCCCTGCCGAACGCGCTGATCCCCGACCAGCGGACGGTCGTCGGCTTCCAGGGCC
>JAYTUC010000218.1:0-5165 GCA_043744775.1 Fimbriiglobus sp.
CCCTGCCAGCGTTCGCCGACGCCGCGGCCGTGGGTGAAGCGCAGCGTCCCCTCGATGACGGCGTCGTCGCCGGGGCGCGGGTCGAGCGCGGCGTCGAGGTGGGGGCGGAACCGGCCGCCGCGCCCCGACATCACCTGCGGCACGGTCATTTCCAGCAAGCCCTCGTCGCCCTGCGTCGAACCCCAGCCGGAGGAGCCGCGCCCCGTGAGTGGCGTCGCCGGGTGGGCCGTGCCGACGATCACGTCGTCGCCCGTCACCACGCCGACGCGCAGGCGGCGCGCGGTCGCGGCGTCGAGGGTGCCGAAGGCCGACGCCCCCAGTGCGTAAGGGCAGGCCGCGTCGAGGGCGAGCAACTCGCCCGCGGTGCGGTACGTCATCAGCGCGGCGAGCGGGGCGAACAGCGCCTCGCGGCAGACGCCCAGCGTCGGGTCGGCGTCGAGGATCACCGTCGGCGCGAACTCGCGGTCGCCGGGCGTGCCGGGGGCGGACACGGTGTCGCGGCGGCCGGCCTCCGCGAGGAGCCGGTGGGCCTGCCCGACCTGCCCCGCCTTCAAGAGTCGCAGCGGGCGGGACTTGGCCGCGTGGCCGCGTAGCTCGGCGACGAATCGGTCACGCACGTCGGCGTGGACGAGCATCCGCCGCACCGCCAGGCAGGTTTGCCCCTTGTTCAGCGTCAGGCCGTACCAGGCGGCGCGGGCGGCGAGTTCGATGTCGGCGTCCGGCGTCACGATGAGTGCGTCGCAGCCGGAGAGTTCGAGTACGCTCGGGATGAGGCGCTCGCCGAGTCGCGCCGCGAGCTTGCGGCCGACCACCTCGGAGCCGGTGAAGTGCAGGAAGTCGATGTCCGCCTCGGCGAGTCGCGGCCCGGCCTCGCGCGTCGCGGGGAGCGTCTGCAACAGCCCGGCCGGGTAGCCGGCGGCGGCGAAGAGTGCGGCGAACTCGGCGGCGAAGCGTGGCGTGTTCTCGCTCGGCTTCCAAAGCACGGCGTTGCCGGCGGTCAGCGCGTGAGCCACCGGCACGAGGTTCAGGAACAGCGGGTAGTTCCAGGTGCCCACGACGCCGACGACGCCGCGCGGCCGGCGGACGACGGTGTCGCGCGACCTCATCAGCCAGAGCGGCGTGCGGCCGGCGCGGCGGTCGCGCAGGACGCGGGCGGCGTCGGTGAGCAGGTACTTGCAGGCGGAGGCCGACGGCAGCACGTCGGTGGCCACGACCTCGGCCGGCGGCCGCTCCACGTCCGCCTCGATCGCGGCGGTGAGGGACTCGCGGCGCTCGACGAGGAGCGTGCGCAGTTCGCGGACGGGGCGGAGGCGGTCGGGAAGTGACACCGCCGCCCACGCCGCCTGTGCGGCGCGGGCGGCGGTGGTTTCTACGGCGAACGGCGTCATGCGGTCAGCATAGCGGCCGGCGACTACTTGGCCTTGGCCTTCTTGGCCTTAGCCTTGGCCTCGGCGAGGAACTTCTCGAACTCGGCCTTCGAGATCGTGCCGTCGTTGTTGGTGTCGGCCTTGGCGAAGAGGGCGTCCTTGTCGAGGCCCTTCTTGGCGGGCTTCTTGCCGGCCTCGGCCGTCGGCAGGGCGGCCGCGAAGCCGAGGGCGACCGCGGCGAGGACGAGCGAGCGGACCATGAGAGAACTCCGAGTCAGGGGGGAGGGCGGAACCGGGGCGGTCCGACTCTCAACACTGACTCGGGCGGGCGGTTCCGCAAAGATTTCCGCCGCAGGCGCGGCGAGCGGCGGACGTCAGTCCGCTGTTCCCCCCCGACGTGGTCACAACTGCCACCGGCGAGCGGCCGGAACTGCCCGCAGGTTGCGTCTGCCATTCCGGGCTGGAACAGCGGACTGACGTCCGCCGCTCGCCGCGCCTGCGGCGGGGTCCAGGGCTTACGCCCCGGCCGGGTCCTTGCCATCGACCCACGGGCCAGCGAGCTTCTGGTACTCGGGCGGCGTCAGCTTGCTACCGCTGTCGCCGCCGGCCCAGCCCATGACCTGGTTCGGCTTGCCGCGCTCCTTGGAGCGCTTCTCCCAGGCGGCGGCCCACGTCGCGTCGGCGTCCACCGGCTTGCGCTGCTCCTTGTCCCAGAAGAACGCCTTGCCCTCGCGGTAGCTCTTGGCCCCCATGTTCACCGTCGTGAACGCGGCCGCCCCGAGTTCCGGCGTCGAGAGCGTGCCCTGGTCCTTCGCCTTGACGTGCTCCAGGAAGTTCGTCCACAGCGCGTAGGTGTCGTCGCCGACGAGGCCGCCGAAGATCACCTCGCCCTCGCTGGCCACCTCGCCCGACGGCCCGCGCGGGGCCGACTTGACGTTCTGCGGGACGACCTTCATGCCGAACTGCTTCGGCGACTTGGGGTTCTTGGGGTCGGTCGCGTAGTTGTCGAAGATGATCGTCGCGGAGTGGCCGCGGATGCACTCCTCGATGCGGTGGTCGTTCGCCATCGTCGCGGTCACGAGGACCTGGCAGCCCTCGTCGTAGTCGGCGACGACCGCGGCCACGTCGGGCACGTCGCGGGTGTCGTACTCCAGGTAGATGCCGCCGCCCCCGACGACGCGGCGCGGGTAGCGCACGCCCATCGCGGCGATCAGGTGCGTCGTCTGGTGGACGAACAGGTCGGTGAACATGCCGCCGCCGAAGGGCCAGTAGCAGCGCCACTGCCCGAACACCGCGCGGTCGAACGGCTGCTCGGCCGGCGTCGGCCCCAGCTTCTCGCCGTTCACGTCGAACTTGTGCCCCAGGAACATGTCCCAGTCGATCGTCGCGGGGTTCATGTCCTTGGTCAGCGAGTAGTAGCGCCACTGGCCCACGTCCGAGTTGCGGAAGTAGCTCGTCTGGCCCTGCATGACGTGGCCGATCTTGCCCGTCTTGATCAGCTCGTGGGCCTTGCCCCAGATGGGGTCGGCCATCGATTGCACGCCGACGGACATGACCAGGCCCGACTTCTTCCACGCATCAACGACCGCCTGGCCCTCGGCGATGGTCTTGGTCATCGGCTTTTCGCAGTAGACGTGCTTGCCGGCGTTGAGGGCGTCGATCGTCATGCGGGCGTGCCAGTGGTCGGGCGTGGCGATGCACACCAGATCGACCTGCTTGTTGTCGAGGATGACGCGGAAGTCCTTCGAGACGCGGGCCTTGTCGTCGGCCGGGATGCCGCAGCGCTTCGCGGCGGGGAACAGCCCCTGGCCCTTGCCCTTGCCCTTGGTCTGGTCGCCGTCCCAGACGTCGCACACGGCGTAAGGCTCGACGCCCTTGCCCTCTTCCTTCATCTTGAGCACGATGTCGATGTGCTGCTGGCAGCGGCCGCCGACGCCGATGAAGCCGATGTTGATCTTGCCGTTAGCCCCGAGCACGTTGGCGTAGCTCTTGGCCGTGAGGCCCAGGGCGGTGCCGGCGACGGCCGAGGCTTGCATAAAGCCGCGGCGAGTTGGTTTCGACATGGGGAACTCTCCAAAAAGACAGGGTTGAGTGACAGTCGAAGTTAAGGTATCCGCCGCCGTCACAGGGGCGACGGAACCTGGAGTTGTTGACGGGTCAGTTCTAGCGATTCGACTCCGCGAGTCGCATTTCCTGCCTCGTCACCTCACCCGTGAAGTGACGCGGGTTGCCGCACATCGCACACGAACAGATGGTACGGTCCAAGGCGTGCCGCGCGATCCGCTTGGGCGTGATCCATTGCGCGTCATCCGAAAACAGCCAACGCAGGTAGCGGACGGCCCGCCCTTTCGCGCGCCCCCACTGGTGCCGCCGGTACGCGAAGCCCTTCATCCGAAACCTCCTGGACCCCTCTCACGCCTCGTCGTCCGCGACGTGAATTCGACGGTACCACGGCTCGCTGACAGACCTCCGGAATGCCTCCCACCCCGGCGGCAGGTCCGCGACCTCTCGGACAGAGGGGTCCAGTTCCAACATGTGCGACAGGCACACCACCACTGCGTCTGCAACGTCCGCGTCGGCCCACCCCAGGAACTGCCAACTGTGATCGTCCTCGTCATGGGAGACGTGCAGGATCGGCGCGCCCTCCGAAACGATCTGCCGCAGCGTGATTGTCGCACAGTTCGGGGGCTGATCGAAGGGCCATTCGTCCACAGAGACAGTCCCTCACTCCAGCCCGTTACTTCTTCTTCTGCGCGAACATCCACGAGTACAGCTCCTCGACAGCGTACGCGGCGTCCCAACTGTTGTGGCCGACGTGCGCCAACTCGGTGTAGCGCGGCTTGCCGCCGGCGGCCTTGAGCGCGGCGACCATGTCGCGCGACTTCTCGACCTTCACGGCCCCGTCGGCATCGCCGTGGAAGGCCCAGAGCGGCAGGTCCTTGAACTTCGCGGCGTCGGCCGGGTCGCCGCCGCCGCAGATCGGCACGACGGCCGCCCAGCGCTCCGGGTACGCCGCGGCCATCGACCAGGCCCCGTAGCCGCCCATGCTCAGGCCGGTGAGGTACTGCCGGCCCGCGTCGCACTTGTACTCCTTGATGGTCGCGTCGAGCATGGCAATCGCCCGCAGGCCGTCCGGCGACTTGGCGTTCCAGCCCGTCCGCCGCGTCTCGCACTGCGGGACGACGACGATCGCGGGGAACTTCTTGGCCTGCTTCTGGAAGTGGCCGTTGAGCAGCCCCTGCTCGATCGGCATCTTCGCGCCGCCCTTGGTCTCGCCGGCCCCGTGCAGGAACAGGATGACCGGCAGTGGCTTGATCGCGTCGCTTTTCGGGTCGTAGCCTCCCGGCACGCAGACGACGTAGGGCGACTTCGTACCGTCCGCGTTCGTGAACGACTTCTCGACGAATTCAGGCCCGGACGGCCTAAGGCCGCCAACGTCCTTGATGGCATCCGCCGTTTGGCCGGCAACAGGAGGCGTCAGGGCGACGAGGGCCGCGAAAGCCACGGCGAGGAAGCGGAGGGGCATGGGGTAAACAACCGGGGCCGAGGGGGCGAGTTGTGTGACTCTACCAAAGCCAGGCGAGGAGTGCAAAACGCAAAACCAAAAGCATTTTACCGCGGAGACGCGGATCGCGACTCAAAACGAGCCTCCCGAAAACAACCCGGCGCCGCCGCCGGCGAACGGCAAGATGCTGAACGAAGCGTGGGCCTTGGGCGGCGTGCTGGGCGGCGTGGCGCTGTCCTTGGGTGCGTCTTTCACCAGGTGCTTCGGATCGTAGATCAACATGCCGATCCCCG
>JAYTUC010000219.1:0-20091 GCA_043744775.1 Fimbriiglobus sp.
CGGGTCGGGCGTCGCGCCGCAGGGCACCACCAGGCGCACCAGCCGCTCGCCGCCGCGGCCGACCGCCGGCCGCCGCGCCCACGACGCCTCGCCGACCAACTGCGCCCAGACCGGGTCGCCCAGCGGGTTCCCGCCCGGCGGGGCGACCGCCGTCGCCACGTCGCGGCCGGGCCGGGCCGCGTTCGGGGGGACGCGGGCGACCGCCACGACCGAGCGCACGCTGGGGTATTGCGCCGCGAGTTCGCCCAGGCTGGCGGCGGCGACGCCGGGCCGGTCGTCGCCGTCGAGCAGGTCGTCGCAGGTGAAGCGCGTCGCCCGGAGCGCGGCGTGTTCGACCCGACGCAACTCCGCGTTCGCCTCGCGCAACGCTGACGCGACCTCGCGGGAGTACGCCGCCCGGACGACGCGGCCCTCGGACTCGTCGGCGAGCTTCTGCCCGGCGGCGAGCAGGGCCAGGGTCGCCACGAGCGGGGCCGCGACCGTCGCCACCCGCGGCCCCCAGACGGCGCGGGGCCGGCCCAGGGCGACCAGCGTGAGCGGCGCGAACAGCAGGCCCCCAAGCGCGTCGGCCCGCCACCACTCGGCCCAGGCCGTCGCGGCCTCGGCCCCGGCGACTCGGCCGCCGGCGTAGGCCAGCGCGACCCCGGCCGACGCGGCGGCGACCGCGTGGAGGGGGCCGACGATCGCCAGGAAGGCCGCAATCTCGTGCGGCCTCGTGAGCAAAGTTGCCTCGCCGACCGTCCGCCGCAGCAGCCAGGTCCCGAGGAGGAGTTGCGTCGAGTAGGCCGTCGCCAGCACGGCCGCCTCGAGGCCGCCCGCCGCGCCGACCGTCGTGAGGCGAGGTAATGCCAGCAGGAAGTAAGTGGCGAGCCAGTAGGCGGGCAACAGCGAGCGGCCACGCAGCCAGACGGCAACGAGGCCAACGCCGACCGGCGGCCAGGCGAGGGCCACGAACTCCGGGGCCGCAGCCGTCAGCGCGGCGGGGAGGCCCACGGCCAGGCAGGCCACGAAGAGGAGGGCGCTCTCACGGAGCGGTCGGCGCGGGGGCATCGGGTACTCGGGGCGAGTCGCGAGTGGGGTTCCCGTGACCCTAGTCCGCCCCTCGGCCGCGGGCCACTCGGCGAACCGGGGGGGCGTCGGAAAATCGCCCGCGCATCCCGGCTTTTCGAGTGGCAGTGCGTGAGTTCACGCCGGGCGTCACGAATCACCCCGGCGACGGACCGATTACTTCTTCGGGGAGGGCCGCAGCCGCTCGAGTTTCGCCTTCGCCGCCACGACCTCGACGCCCACCGCGTCGGCCGCCACTTTGACTGGGGCGAACGCCACGCCGGCGTCGGCGGCTGCCCTCTTGGCGACGGGGATCGCGTCGGTTGCCGGCTTCACGGCCGGCGTTAGCGCCGCGACCTTTTGTTGCGCGGCAACCGCCGCGGCCTGGTGGTCGGCGAGCGCCTTGACGTGGGCGGCGAGTTTGGCGGCCGCGGCGGCACTCGCGGCGGTCCCGTCGGCGAGCGACTTCCGCGCGACGAGGAGCGCGGCTTGCTGCGCCGCGTTCTGATCGCCGGCCAGTTTGGCGGCCGCCGCGAGGTCCGGGTTCTGAGGGGCCTTGGCGGCCGCTTCGGCGACCCGTTTCGCCATTTCGGCCGCGATCGGGGCGGTCACTTCCAGCGCGGCCGCCTTGTTGGAGGCGGCCGCCATCGGCGCGGCCGCCTTGTCCGCCTCGGCCTTGACCGCAGGCGACTGCGCGGCCAGTGCCGCCGCCATCGCCGTGTGATCCGCGACGGCTTTTTGCGACGCCGCGAGATCGGCCGCCGTCTTGGCGAGGAGCGCCGTCGCCGCGTTGACTCCGGCGTTGGCCGCGTCGAGCTTCGCCTGCGCCGCGGCCAGCGCGTCGTTGTGAACTTTCGCCTTGGCCTCGGCCGCGCCGACGGCGACCTCGGCGGCCTTGATTTGCTCGGCGATCGGGGCGGGGTTGGTGTCCACTTGCGCGATCAGCTTCGCGTCGGCGAGGTTCCAGACTTGCACGCCGCCGCCCCAGTCGCCGCCGACGACTTTGGTGTTGTCGTGGCTGACCGCGACCCGCAGGCCGACCTCCGGCGTCGCGGCGAACTGCTTGAGGGCCGTGCCGTTGGCGTCCCAGACCTTGGCGACCTTGTCGCGGCCGGTGCTCGCCAGGCGGCCGTCCATGCTGAAGCGCACGCCCTCCACGCCGCCGGGGTGGGCCGGCCAGGTCTTGACCTGCGTGCCGTTCTCCATCTCCCAGACCCGCACGGTGCCGTCGAGGCTGCCGGTCGCCAGCAGGTTCGAGTCAGCCCGCCAACTGACTTCGCTCACGCAGGCCGTGTGGCCGCGCAGCGAGTGGAACTCGCGCGCCGTCGCCGCCTCCCAGACGAACGCCCCGCCGTTGCGGTCGGCCGTGGCGAGTAAAACGCCGTCGGGCGAGAACTCGACCGCCGTGACCCAGTCGGTGTGCTTCTTGATCTGGCTCAACACCGCGCCGTCGGCCGTGGCGTAAATGCGGACCATCCGCGTCGTCGTGCCCACGGCGACCATCGTCTGGTCGGCGGAGATGTCCGCGGTCAGGATGGCGTCGGTCTCCGCGGAGCCGACCTCGGTGACCTTCGCCCCGGTCTCGACGTTGTACAGCACCGCCTTGCCCGACATCCCGCCGCGGCCGCCGGCGACGAGGAGGAACTTGGCGTTCCGCGAGAACTTGATCGCGTTGATCTGCCCGTGCTCGAACGGCAGGACGCCCAGCATGTCCCCGGTGTCGGCGTGGTACAGGATCACTTGCTTCTGGCCGCCGACCGCCACGAGTGGTGCCCACGGACTCGTCGCGAGGCCCAGTACCGCCCCAGGCCGGCGGGCGCGGACGATCGGCTCGGTGGCGAGCTTGCCGGGCAGCGGCATCGGCGGCGCGCCGTCGGGCTTGCCCTTGGCGACCGACTTCAGACCGATCTCGACCTTCGGCTTGAGGACGACGCTGACGGCACTGGTCGAAGTCTCCTTGCCGCCCTGCTCGACCCAGAGCCGAAGGAGGTCGATGTGCGCGTCGGGAATCTTGGTCTTCGAGGGCGGCATCACCGGCTCTTCCTTGTGCGCCGTCATCGTGAACAGCCGCGACTTCTCGGCGTTGCCCGGCACGACGACCGCGCCTGACGAGCCGCCCTGCATGGTGACGCCGTAGGTCGCGAGGCTCAGCCCGCCCTTCTGCTTATCGACGCCGTGGCAGCCGGCGCAGTGCTGGCGGATGACCGGCAGCACGTCGTCGTTGAACGTCGGGTTCTTGGCGTCGGCGCGGGCCAACGCCGGCAGGCCGGCGAGCGTCAGCAGGGTGAGCGTCAACCGGGTCATATCAGGGTACCTGCGGGAGGCGGGTCAGAAACAATTCGGGCCGAAGAATCTCGATCGTGGGGAACGCCGCCCGGAACAGGGTCGCGGGGGCGTCGGTCGCCGTCATCAGGTCGAGCAGGTGGCTGTCCCGGCTCACGACGAACGCGGCGTCGGCGGCAATCGCAAGGTTCAGGTATTTCTCGTCCTTCGGGTCGCGGGGCAAGGTCCGCACCAAGGGCACGTCACGAATCGGTTGCGAGATTTCGACGACGCGGTCGATGAACGCGCGGACCGTCGGATCGCTGCTGAGGATGAACCGGGTCCGCAACTGCTCCCGTTGCAACAAGTCTTCGAGTTCCAGAAGCGTTGCGTTGCTCACGAGAAGCGTCACCCGTCCAGCCTCGACTGCCCGGAAACACTCGCCACTCGGCCCGTGTCGGTTGGCCAGCGCCTGAAGCAGTACCATGCAGTCGAATACGGCCTTCATTTGTCGAGGTGCATCGGGTTCTGCTCGTCCCAAATCTCCTGCCGAGCCGTCTCGATGGCGGCATCGAGTTCCTCTTCCGTGCAGCCCGTCCTTGCGAAAGCCTCCGAGATCGGCGCTGCAATCTCATCGAAGGTATTGACCCGTCTAGGGGAAACGTCCGGACGAATCCGCTCGAAAACCAAGGCCTGAACGGTGATGCCGACTCGCGCGGCCTTCTCAGTTAACAACCGCTCCTGAATTTCCGACAGTTCGATCGTGATGGCCATGTCGGCTCCGGGTCAGTGATTAAACATGAACTCCCGCGAGTTCAGCAGCGCCCAGAACACGTCTTCGAGCGACTGCTGCCTGGCGGCCGGCGGGGCGGCGTTCACCGCGTCGGTCAGGTTCTTCAATTCTACCGGCGTCGGGGCGCGGCAGACCGCCCGCAGGTACATCACCTCGACGATTTGCTGCGTCGTCCGCTTCTCGGCGAGCATCTTGCCGACGAGGTTGCCGGCCTGGATTTTCGGCGACACCGTGTCGCCGTTCATCAGGTGCAGGCTCTGCGACAGCGTCGGCTCCAGACGCACTTCGCACGCGCACACCGTCTCGCGGCTCGGCCGGCCGAAGGTCGTCAGGAAGTAGTTGGATGTCTTGCCGTCGGCGATCTGCACGGCGCGGGCACCCTGCGGCAGGCCGGGGAACTTGTTGCGGGCGTCGGTCACCTGGCTGATGATGTCGAGCATGGTTTCCGCGCGGATGCGGCGGATCGGCCCGCGGGCGAAGTTGCGCGTGTCGCCCTCGTTCGACTTCGTCGCCACCGTCGAGCGCTGGTACGCCGCACTCGTACAGATGTCGCGGACCAACTTCTTGAAGTCATAGTTGTACGACGTGAACTTCGCCCCCAGCGCGTCCAACAACTCCTGATTGGACGCGGGGTTCGAGATGCGCACATCGTCCACTTCGTTGATGATGCCCATGCCGAAGAAGTGGCTCCAGACCATGTTCGACAGGTTCTTGGCGAAGTACGGGTTGTCCGGCGACGCCAGCCAGTTGGCCAGCACCACGCGGCGGTCCTTGCCGGCCACGTCGGGCTTGGCACCGCCGAGAAACTTTGGCGGCATCGGCTTGCCGTAGAGCGGGTGGTTGACCTCGCCGCCGCCACCGTTGAAGACGACGAGTTCGCGCGGGTCCTCGGCCGGCTTGCGGCCGACCTGGCTGAAGAACGCCGCGAAGCCGTAGTAGTCGTCCATCGTCCAGCGGTCGAACGGGTGGTTGTGGCACTGCGTGCACTGGATGCGCATGCCCATGAACACCTGGGCCACGTTCTCCGTGACCTTCACGATGTCGCGCTCGATCTGGTAGTAGTTCGACGGCGGGTTCTTGAACGTCCCGCCCGACGCCCCCAACAGTTCCCGCACCCACACGTCAGTCGGCACGTTCTTGGAGATTTTCTCCTGCAACCAGGTGTAGTACAGCAACATCGCCTTCGGGCTGACATCGTTCGACGAGCGGATCTGGAGCAACTCCGCCCACTTCAGCACCCAAAGTTCGGAGAACTCCTTGCGCTCCAGCAACTCATCGACGAGCAGTTCGCGCTTGTTAGGCAGGGTGCCGACCATGAAGCGGGCGTACTCCTCGGGCGTCGGCAGCGTGCCGGTGATGTCGAGGAAGACGCGGCGGGCGAAGGTCGGGTCGTCGCAGACGGCCGACGAATCGACCCGCAGCTTCTTGAGCTTGGCGTTGACGAGCGTATCGACGTAGTTGAACTCGGCGGCCGCGGTCGGCGAGAATTGCAGGCCCTTCGGCAGCGTCACGAACGGCACGCCGACGGTGAAGGTGAAGTAGCGGGCCATGACGAACGCCTCGCCGCGCTCGTTGCCGGTCACGCCCGCGTCGCCGTCAGCGACGACCTTGGCGGCGTTGTCGTTGTTCGACAGGAACAGCGAAGTTGTGGTCACGTCGCGGTCGGTGCCGTCGGAGTACTTGGCCCGCACGACGAGCCGCTGCCGCTCGCCCTTGCCGTCGAGGACGGCCGACGGCGGGTAAACTTCGAGGCTCGTCGGCGTGGCGACGGTCGCGGCGTCGGCCGGGGCGTCGGCTTCGAGCCAGCGCATCAGCGTCTGGTAGTACTCGTCGCCGTCCTTGATCTTGGCCCCGCCGGTGTGCGGGACCTTGCCGGTCGCCTTGTCGATCAGCAGCGACTCGGCCGGCGTGGCGAGGTTGATGCGCCGGCCATTGACCTCGTGGGTGAGGCGGAAGTGGTCGCCGTCGGGGTCGAAGCCGAAGAGCGACAGGCGGAAGCCGTCCTTGCCGCGGGCCGCGCCGTGGCACGCGCCGGAGTTGCAGCCCGAGCGGAGGAAGACCGGCATCACGTCGAGCTTGAACGAGACCGGCCGGTCGGCCTTGGCGTTGACGACCTTGACCGGCACTTTGACGGTCTGCCCGGCCGCAGTCACGGTCATTTCAGTGAGGCCGTCGGCCACGGGGTAGACGACGTTCTTGTCGAGCCGCACGAGCGCGGGGTTGGCGAACGTCACCTGTGCGGCGTCGGTCAGGTCGCGGGTCAAACCGTCGGCTTGCGTGAGCTGGACGATGAAGCTCTGGCGGTCACGAGCCGTTTCGAGGTTGATGTCCGGCGGGTAGACGGCGACCCTCGCCGCCGGCGCGGCCACGGCGGGCGGGGTGACGACCGCCGTCGGCTGGAGCGCGGGAGTCTGCGCAACGGCGAAAGTGGCGGCCGAAAGGCAGGCGGTCAGGGCAAGCGTGAAACGCATGGGGCGTACCTGATGCGGAGCGGGGCGGGCGTCGGCGCAAACGTCGCGGGCGTTAGCCCTTCTTCTCAGGCACTTTCGGGGCCGGCGCGGCGACTGGCGCGGGCACCGGGGCGGGCGTCGCCGGCTTGCCGGCTTTCTCGCGCTCGTCCTGCTCCTTGCGGAGTTGTTCGAGGCGGGTTAGCGGCTTCGCGATCGGCGGCGCGACGGCCACGGGGGCCACCGGCTTCGGCGGGGCGGCGACGGCGACCGGCGCGGCGGGGGCAGGTTTGGGCGGCAGCGGCACATCGACGCGGAATTCGCCGCCGCCGACGTTCTGCACGACGAACTCGCCGTTGACCGGGATGACGACTTGCGCGAAGACGCTGTGCTTCCCGGCCGGGGTCGCCTTGTCCGTCGCCACCGCGAAGCCGAGTTCCTTCGTCTCGTTCGTCAGTTCGAGGTCGGGCGTCGCGGCCTTGGCCGGCAAGCCGACGAGCTTGACCGTCGCCTTTCCCTCGAACGGCCGGGCGACGACGACCTTGCCGAACACCCGCGTCGGGCTGCCCTGCTCGACGGCCGACCGCTCCTGGGCGAACGTCACGAACGGCGCGGCGATCTCGACGGTGAACAGTTGCGTCGAGGCCCAGACGGCCCCGGTCGGCGTCGGGGCGTTGGCCACGAACGCTGTCTTCCACTTCCTGGCCACGGCGTTCGGCGCGGCGTTCATGTAAATCGACGCCTCGGTCGCCCCCTCGGGGACGACTGTCGAGCCGGTGATGCCCAGCCCCGGCGGCGTGAACAGCGGTGTGAGCGTGATCGGCCCCTTGAAGCTCGGCGAGCGCGACACGACGACCTTGACGTTCAGCGAGCCGTTCTGCGGCACCGGGGCCTTCGGCTCGACGGCGTTGACCGTGAACGGGGCCGCCTCGGCGACGGCGACCGCGACGCGCTCGGTGCCGTAGCGGTGGAACGGCGTGTTGTTGACGCCCATGTTGAAGCAGGCGTCGAACTTGAGCCGGCTGGCGGCGACCGTCTTGCCGTCAGTGGGTAACGCAGTCAGGCCGGTCAACACGCCGGTCAACGGGGCGTCGGCCTTGGCCTCCAACACGACCGCCGCGACCGCCTGGCCGGGGTCCACCGGGTCGGCGACGAGGGTCACGCCGGCCGGGAGCTTCTCGAAGCCGATGACCGCCGGGCCGCCCCAGTCGGCGCGGGTCACGTTGACCATCGTGGCGACGCGGCCGCCGCGCGGCACGGTCAGCGTCTGGCGCGTCTGGTCGCTGATGTTGTTGCCGTTGACGTGCGGCAAGGCAGTCACCGTGGCGGCGGCCACGGGCGAGAGTTCGAGGCGGAAGAAGTAGTCCGGCCCGCCCTTCTTCAGGTGGTCGGTCACGTACAGGACGTAGTCCTTGTCCTCGGGGGCCGTGAAGCGGAACGCACTGTCGGGGCCGTTGGCGTCGTCGTTGCCGGTGAGGTAGGGGCCGTTGGCGTGGGCGACGTGCATCACCGGGTCGAGCGGCGAGCCGAGCCGGCGAGCGAAGCACTGGGCGTCGAAGACTTGCCCCTTCTTCGCGGCGAACTTGAAGTGCTTCGTCTCGCCCGGCTTCGACACGATGCCGTGGAACGCGCCTGGAGCCGCGCCGGGCGTGGCTGTGGCGAAGTCGAGGTTGGTGCCCGACTCGACGACGCCGGGCAAGTCGTTGACGCGCACCTTGAAGCCCGTCGGGTTGCTCCCTTCGGGGGTCACGCAGTGCAAGCGGAAGCGTGGGTCGGCGACGGCGGGGAGCTTGATCTTCTGGCGAATTTCGCCGGCCGGGTCACCGATGAAACGGAACTCGACTTCCTCGCCCGGCTTGCCGCCGGCGGGGATGATCGCCGTAGGCCGGGGGAAGGTGCCGACGTGCAGCCGGTACTTGCAAGCCCCGTTGCCGCCGTAGGAACTCTCGCGGATCAGCACCGTGTACTTGCCGTCAGCGGGGATGACAACCGAGCAGCCGGAGTCCTGGCCGAGCAGCGTCGAATCGTCGTTGATGGCCAACTCGAAGCGGCGCGAGTCGAGAATCGCGACGAACGGGTCCCAGAAGGCGACGCCGAGCCGCATCCCCTCGACTTCGACCGAGAGCCGCTGGCCCTTCTTGCAATCGACCACGTAGTGATCGACATCCTCACCGGTCACGACGCCGTGGATGGTGACGTTCAGCGGGATCGGTTGCGCTTGCTCGAACAGCGTGTTCGGCTCGACCTCGGCGACGACCGGCAGCGCCCCGACCCAGAACGTGCGCAGGTCGGAGAGGCCGGTTGCGGTTCGCAGGCGTAAGCCGTGTTCGCCGAGTCGGCAGTCTGCGGGGATCGTCACGGCGAGCTTGACCGTCGTCGGGTTCACCACTTCGAGTTTGCCGAGCGTCAGCCCCGGCGTGTCGAGCAACACTTCCTGCGTGTCGGTGAGGTTGGCCCCCGTGAGCGTCAACGCCACCTCGGTGCCGCGAGTCCCGCCCTTGGGCGTCACGTCGTTCAGGCCCGGCGACGCGGCGCGAGCCGAACCCCCGGCGACGACTAGGGCGATTAGGGTGGCGATGGTGCGCGTCATGGCGGTGGCCCACGGGGTCAGGGAAGCGTTACGCCAGCAGGTCGGCGCGGGTGTGGCCTTCGCGGACGATGTCGATCGGCCGGTCGCCGGGCGACATCAGCTTCTTGTCGGCGTCGATGCCGAGGCAGGTGTAGACGGTGTGGGCCAGGTCCTCGACCCCCAGGGCGTCCTCGTCCGGTTCGGACGCGGTCGAGTCGGACTTGCCGTAGATCAGGCCCTTCTTGATGCCACCGCCCGCGAGCATGACACTGAACACCTTGGGCCAGTGGTCGCGGCCGGCGGTGGTGTTGATCTTCGGCGTGCGGCCGAACTCGCTCGACACCATGATCAGCGTCTTATCGAGCATGCCGCGCGTCTCGAGGTCGCGGATCAGCGCGGCGAGGGCCTGGTCGAGCACAGGCAGTTGGCCGCGCATGCCGGCGGTGATGCCGTTGTGCATGTCCCAGCCGCCGAAGTGCAGCGTCACGAAGCGGACGCCGCCTTCGACGAGCCGGCGGGCCAAAAGCATCCGCTGACCGGCGGCGTTGCGGCCGTACTGGTCGCGGGTCGCCGCCGACTCCTTGTTAATGTCGAAAGCGTCGCGGGCCTTCTCGCTGGAGATCAGGCCGTACGCCCGCTTGTAGAAGGTGTCCATCGCGTCGAGGTTGTCGGACTTCTCGTGGCTGCGGAAGTGGTCGTTGACCGTGTCCATCAACTGCCGGCGCTGCGTGAAGCGCTCCGGGGTGACGCCGCCGGGCAGTTGCAAGTCCTGGACGCGGAAGCCGGCGTTGGCCGGGTCGGACCCCAGGGCGAACGGGCCGTAAGCGCTCGACAGGTAGCCGTTGCCGGCGAAGTTGGTCACGACACTCGGCACGGCGACGTAGGGCGGCAAGTCGTTGCGGACGCCGAGTTGCTGGCTGACAACACTACCCATGCTGGGGAAGGTCAGCGCGGGGCTGGGGCGGTAGCCGGTGAACATGTTGTGCGTGCCGCGCTCGTGGGCCGCCTCGCCGTGGGTCATGCTGCGGACGACGGTGACCTTGTCGGCGACCGTCGCCATCTGCTTCAGGCCCTCGCTGAACTGCACGCCGTCGAGCTTCGTGTTGATGAAGCCCATGTCACCGCGGTACTCGACCGGGGCGAACGGCTTCGGGTCCCAGCTCTCCTGGTGGGCCATGCCGCCGGGCAAGAAGATGTGGATGACGCTCTCGGCCTTGGGAGCCTTTCTGCCGGGTGTCGGCGTGGAGGTTTCCGCGGCTTGCAGCTTGAGGTAGTCGCCGAGGGTGAGGCCCAGCGCCCCGACGGCCCCGACCTGCATGAAGCTCCGCCGTCCGACGGTGGGGCCGAGGCACTTCCACGGGTTCATCATCGCGACTCCAGGGAACGAGGCGGTCAGGCGGGAGTTTGGGTAAGCCCGGCAATTGAGTGTGCCGGACTTCGTTGCAACGCGGCACCGGGCGGGAACCCGTTGGACGCGACGAGGCGGGGTGACAGTTCCCGATGTTCTCGAACTTCCGAAGTTGCGGAGACGACAACGGGTGACATTCTCAGAGATGATAGGGCGCGACTGAGGGGTTTTCAAGTCGCCGGGTCGCTGGGGCCTGGGTTCGGCGGTCTTCGTCTTCTGTAGCTGGCCTCTGTGAGGCCGGTCCTACTCCCTGGGTCGTATGCGTCCGAGACGGGGAGCGCACCGGCCTCACAGAGGCCAGCTACAGAAGAATTGCTGAGCCGTCGCGCTATCCAGTCCGCGACGCAATCCGTATCATCGCGGGGAACGCCCCTTCTGTTCAGGACCGCCGGCCATGTCCGCAGCGCAAACGTCGCCGTTCCAGAAGCTCATGGTCGCCAACCGCAGCGAGATCGCCATCCGCGTCTTCCGCTCGGCGCACGAACTCGGCATCCGCACGGTCGCCATGTACAGCCACGAGGACCGCTTCGCGCTGCACCGCTTCAAGGCCGACGAGGCGTACCGCGTCGGTACTCCGGGCGAGCCGATCCGCGCCTACCTTGACATCCCGAGCGTGGTGCAACTCGCCAAGGAAGTCGGCGTCGATGCCATCCACCCCGGCTACGGATTCCTGTCGGAGAACGCCGAGTTCGCCCGCGCCTGCCGCGACGCCGGCATCGCCTTCGTCGGCCCGCGGCCCGAAGTCCTCGACCAACTCGGCGACAAGGTGACCGCCCGCGGCATCGCCCGCGCCGCCGGCGTGCCGGTACTCTCCGGCGGCGACAAGCCGGTGTCGTCGGTCGCCGAAGCCAAGGCCCTCGCCGACAAGCTCGGCTACCCGGTCATGATCAAGGCGTCGATGGGCGGCGGCGGCCGGGGAATGCGCGTCGTCCGCGACCCCGCCAAGTTGCAGGAGTCGGTCGAGACGGCCCAGCGCGAGGCCGGGGCGGCGTTCGGCGTGCCGGACGTGTTCCTCGAAAAGTTCGTCGAGCGCGCCAAGCACATTGAGGTGCAACTGCTCGGCGACAAGCACGGCGGCCTCGTCCACCTCTTCGAGCGCGACTGCTCGATCCAGCGGCGGCACCAGAAGGTCGTCGAACTCGCCCCCGCGCCGAACCTTGACCGCAAGTTGCGCGACCAGATCCTCGACGCCGCGCTCGCCATCGGCAAGGCCGTGCGCATCGACAACGCGAGTACGGTGGAGTTCCTCGTCGATGTCCAGGCGGGGACGTTCTACTTCATCGAGGTCAACCCGCGCATCCAGGTCGAGCACACCGTCACCGAGGTCGTCACCGGCTACGACATCGTCAAGACGCAAATCCTCATCGCCGGGGGCACGCCGCTGAGCGACCCCGAGGTCGGCATGGGCGACCAGGCGAAGATCGTGACGCACGGCTACGCCATCCAGTGCCGCGTCACGACCGAGGACCCCGCCAACGGCTTCACGCCCGACTACGGCCGGCTCTCGGCGTACCGCTCCGCGAGCGGGCTAGGGATCCGCCTCGACGCCGGCACGGCCTTCAGCGGCGCGGTCATCACGCCCTTCTACGACTCGCTCTTGGTCAAGGTCACCGCCAGCGGCAACCGCTTCGTGGACGCCGCGCGCCGCATGGAGCGGGTGCTGCAAGAGTTCCGTGTCCGCGGCGTGAAGACCAACCTGCCGTTCTTGCTGAACCTCATCACCAACCCCGACTTCCTCGACGGCACGGTGACGACGCGCTTCCTCGACGACACGCCGGCGCTGTTCCAGTTCGCGGCGCGGCAGGACCGGGCGTCGAAACTGCTGTCGTACATCGCGGAGATTTCGGTCAACGGCCACCCCGAGGTGAAGGCCGCGCAGAAGCCAGCGATCTCGCTCAAGCCGGTCGAACTGCCGCACGGCCGCCGCGAGCCGTTGTCGCCGCCGAAGGGCACGCGCGACCTGTTGAAGCAGCTCGGCCCGGTCAAGTTCGCGCAGTGGGTGCGGGCGCAGAAGCACCTCATGGTCACCGACACGACCATGCGCGACGCCCACCAGTCGCTCTTGGCGACGCGGATGCGCACCGCCGACATGCTCAACATCGCCCCAGAGTACGCCCAGCGCCACGCCGACTTCTTCAGCCTCGAAATGTGGGGCGGGGCGACCTTCGACACGAGCATGCGCTTCCTCAAGGAGGACCCGTGGGACCGCCTGGCGCAGTTGCGCACCCGCGTGCCCAACGTGCTGTTCCAGATGCTCTTGCGCGCGGCGAGTGCCGTGGGGTACACCAACTACCCGGACAACGTCGTCAACGCCTTCGTCAAGGAGTCGGCCGACGCCGGCATGGACGTGTTCCGCGTCTTCGACGCCAACAACTGGCTGCCGAACCTGCGCGTCGGCATCGACGCCGTTTTGAAGACCGACGCCCTGGCCGAGGCGGCGATCTGCTACACCGGCGACATCCTCGACCCGAAGCGCGACAAGTACACGCTGACGTACTTCGTCAACCTCGCCAAAGAACTCGTCAAGATGGGCACGCACCTCCTGGCCATCAAGGACATGGCGGGCCTGCTGAAGCCCTACGCGGCGAAGAAGCTGGTCAAGGCGCTGCGCGAAGAAGTCAACGTGCCGATCCACTTCCACACGCACGACGCCCCCGGCGGGCAACTGGCGTCGTACCTGCTCGCGGCGGAGGAGGGGGTCGATATCGTCGATTGCGCCTTCGCCCCGCTCTCGGGCATCACCGCCCAGCCGACGCTCAACGGCCTCGTCGAGGCGATGCGCTTCACCGAGCGCGACACCGGCTTGAAGTTCGACGACCTCCAGAAGACGGCCCAGTATTGGGAGGAGGTGCGGACGTATTACGCCCCCTTCGAGTCCGGCCAGAACGCCCCGACGGCCGACGTCTACCTGCACGAGATGCCCGGCGGCCAAGCGACGAACCTGATGCAGCAGTCGAAGTCGTTGGGCCTCGGCGACCGCTGGCCGGAGGTCTGCCGCATGTACGCCGAGGTGAACCGCATGTTCGGCGACATCGTCAAGGTCACGCCGACCTCGAAGGTCGTCGGCGACATGGCGCTGTTCATGCTCTCGAATAACCTCACTGTCGCCGACGTGGAGAACCCCAAGCGCGAAATCGCCTGCCCCGAGTCGGTGACCGAGTTCTTCGAGGGCAAGCTGGGTCAACCGCCCGGCGGCTTCCCGAAGGCCCTGCAAGAGCGCATCCTGCGCGGCAAGCCGGCGCTGACCGACCGCCCCGGCGCGAGCCTACCCCCGGCCGACTTCGCCGCCGCCGCCGCGGAGTTGCAGCCGAAGTTGAAGCGGCTACCGACCGACCGCGAGGTCGTGTCGTACCTTCTCTACCCCAAAGTCTTCGCCGACTTCGCCGCCCACGAGGCCCTCTACTCCGACGTGAGTGTCCTGCCGACGGCCGTGTTCTTCTACGGGATGCAGCGTGGCGACGAGGTGAGTGTCGAGATCGAGGCCGGCAAGACGCTGATCGTCAAGTTTCTGACCATCGGCGACGCCCAGCCGGACGGCCGCCGCTTCGTCTTCTTCGAGTTGAACGGCCAACCGCGCGAGGTGCTGGTGCTCGACCGCTCGCTGACCGCGACCGGCCCGGCGGCGCGCCCGAAGGCCGACGCCGCGAACCCGAAGCACGTCGCGGCCCCGATGCCCGGCGCGATTGTGGCGGTGATGGTGAACGCCGGCGAGGAGGTCGCCAAGGGCCAGAAGCTGGTAACGCTGGAGGCGATGAAGATGCAGACGACGATCTACGCCGAGTCGGCCGGCAAGGTCGCCGAGGTGCTGGCGAAGCCGGCGACGCAAGTCGAGGGCGGCGACCTACTCGTGAGGTTCGAGTAACCGGGCTACGCGCTTCGCGGCACGGCCAGGCGAGCCGCGAAGCGCGTCGCCCGGCACTCGGACCAGTCCGCGAACTACCGCCCCACGAGCCACCCCGTCGCGAACGCCAGGCCGACCATCGCCGCGGCGAACGCCACCAGCACCGCCGCCGTGCGCCGCGTCAGGAACAGCCCGTCCTCGACCGGGACCGTCATCGCCTCCGCAACCGCGTCGTCGGCCGGCCTCTCGGCGGACTCGCGGGCGCGGCCGAAGTCCGGCTTCTCGAAGCGCACCGGCGGCAGCGGCGGCATCTTCGCCACCACCGCGGCGGTGCCCGAACCGTTCCGGGCCATCAAGTCGGCGTCGCGGTCAAGGTTGCCCTCGTCGGCCAGGTCGATCTCCGGCTCCGTGCCGGGCGCGGGCACCAGGACCTCCTCGCCGCACTTGGGGCAGGCGATCGGGGTGCCGGCCTTGCGCGTTGCGATGCTCAGCACCGTCTCGCAGTCCGGGCAGCGGAATCGGATCGGCATCGGTCGGCGCTCCTCGCGGGGTCGGGCGGGTCACCCTTATTGTGCGGCGGAAGCGCGCGGCTTGCAATCGCTTCCTTGACCGCGTGCGAGAAGTGCGAACAATGGGCGCATCCCCCACGGCCCCCGGAGTCGCCCCGATGCCCCGCCCCACCGCCCGCCTCGCCTGCGCGACGCTGGCCCTCCTCGGCGGGCTGGCGGTGACCTTCGCCGCCGACCCCGTGACCGTAACCATGCCCGACGGCTACGCCGTGCAGGGCAACTACGCCCGCGAGTCGGACACCATGTCCGACGCCGGCGGCCGGCCGATCAAGGTCGCCGCGATCAACGGCTTCGACGTGGTGCAGGACGGGCCGAAGATCGTCATCTTCAGCACCCACGCCGGCAAGGGCGGCAAGGTCGATAAGGAGGCCAAGCGGGAGGTCGGCCCCGAGTACGCCAACAAGCTCAAGCGCAACCTCAAGCGCGCGGTGCTGGCGATCCGCGAGGTCAAGAGCCGCACCGACTTCAACGACAACTGGGTCCGCACCCTCGATACCAAGACGACCGAGGGCGGCAAGCAGGTCATCACGCAGCAGATCGTCAAGCTCGACGCCTACTCGTTCACGATTGACTCGCCGTCGGACACGCTCACGCAAGGCTACCACACCTGGGAGGAGTCGCCCGCGGCCGTGCGCCGCTGGCTCTCGACGCACCCGGAGCTGCGCGACCCGCCGGGCAAGGAGAAGCTCGACCTGAACCGCCGGCTGCTGATCGCGAGCTTCCTCAAGGACGTGGCGGCCTTCGACGGCACCCGCCGGCAGGCGCCGTGGCTGCGGGCCGCGCGGGCCGAACTCGCGCTGCTCAAGAAGGACGCGCCCGGCACCTGGGAGGCGAAAGTCACCGAGCGTTTCGACGCCCTGACTGACGACATCGACAGGGCCGAGACGCGCGTCGTCGTCGATGAGGTCGAGGCGGCGGTGCGGTGCGGCCGCTACGACGAGGCCCGGCGCTTCCTGACCGGCTTCAACCCGACGGCCAGCGACGCCCGCGACAAAACCCGCCTCGCCGCCGCCCGGGCCGGCATCGACGCCGTGCAGCCGCAGTTCGAGCGCACCCGCGACCTGCTGCGCGCGGTCATCGAGCGCGAGGGCGGCATGAGCGCGATCGTCCACGGCGCGGCGGTCGCCGGAGTGGCGGCGGCCGTGTTCACGCCGCGCCCCAAGTTGCCGCCGGCCACCACGACGCTCCTGGAGGCGGCCGCCACGGTGCTCGGCGAGTTGCACCCCGACACCGCCGGCCGGCTCGAACTCTTCCACGACCTCGCCCGGCAGTCCGAGGCGCGGCGCGACAAGGGCCAGTCGCCCAGCGAGCCGTCGGAGGCGCTGCTGGCTTACGCCGTCAGCGGCTGGCTCAAGGGCAAGAACGGCGCGGACAAGTCGGTCGAGGGGGCGATCCGCACCTGGAATTTGCGCAAGCTCGCCGTCGATTACCTGACCGGCCCGACCTCTAACGCCCGCGTCGCGGCGCTCGACGCCTACCGCCTGGCCACCCCCGTGCCGCTGGCGACCGACGAGCTGACGCAGGTCATCAGCCTCATGCCGCCGCCCAGGCCGATGGACTTGCAGTCGCCGAGTTGGACCGCCGTCCCCGCGGCCGAGTGCGACGGCGTGCCCGGTGTCGTGCGGCTCAACACCGGCGCGCAGCCGCTGGCCCCGAAAGGCGTCGATTACCTGCTGCGGCTGCCGACCGAGTACCACCACGGCCGCTCGTACCCGGTGATGCTCGCGCTGCCGAGTTCGAGCCTGACCGCTGGGTCGGTCGTCGCCCGCCTGGCGGAGCAGGCCGACCGCAACGGCTACATCCTCGTCGCCCCGGAGTGGACGACGACCTTCGGCAGCGGCAACTACGACTTCTCCGGCAAGGAGCACGTCTCGGCGCTCGCCCCCTTACGCGACGTGTTCCGCCGCTTCAACGCCGACGCCGACCGCGTATTCCTGTTCGGCTACGCCGAGGGCGCGAGCTTCGCGCTCGACCTGGGCATGGCGCACCCCGACCTCTTCGCCGGCCTGTGCGGCTTCAACGTCAACCTGCCCTCGTCGGTCTACCTCGAGTACTGGCGCAACAACCAGAAGTTGCCCACGCACTTCGTCGTCGGCGAGTTGGCCGGTTCCTTCCCGTCGCTGCGCAAGGTCTACGAGAAGTGGATGCCGCGCGGCTACCCGGCGATGCTGACGGTCTACCGCGGCCGCGGCGTCGAGTGGTACCCCGCCGAGGTGCCGCGGCTCTTCGACTGGATGGGCCGCAAGGTCCGCGCCCGCGGCTCAGCGACCTTGCGCCTGAACACCTTCACCGTCGAGCCGTGGCAGGTGCTGCGTGAGGCCGACGACCGCTACTACTGGGTCGGCGTCTCCCCCGGCGGCACCCGCTACGGCAACCCGATGGAGGCCGGCATCCCGAACGCGCTCACGCCGCCGCCGCAGTTCGCCGCGGACATCGGCCGCAACGGCGTCATCGCGATTACGCAGGCGTTGGGCGTCAAGAAGTTCACCATCTGGCTGGAGCGCGACCTGATCGACTGGACGAAGCCGGTGCGCGTGACGGTGAACGGCGTCCCGCCGGTCGGCTACGTACCGAAGTTGATGAAGCCCGACTTGCCGCTGATGTTCGAGGAGCTGTACCGCACCGGCGACCGCAAGATGCTGTTCCTGGGCAAGATCGAAGTGAACGGGTAAGCGGTTGCCGGGGTCACGCCGTTGCCGGCGCGATCCCCAGCACGCGGCACGTCTCGGCGTAGCTCGTCTCGAGCGGCAGCATGACGTGCGACTCCGGCGTCAGCCAGATCGGCAGCGTCGGGAGTGGTTGACCGACGGCCATCGGGTAGAACCAGGCGTCGAGCAGGGCGCGGGACTTCGGCGGCTTGCGGGCGCGGAGCGTCACGGCGTACATCGGCGGCGGGTTCGGGGTGAGTTGCGGGTCGGTGCGGTCGAGCAGCGAAAGGACTTCGGCGTACAAGTTCGCCGGGCGGACGCTCACGAGGTCAACCAGTGTGACGCACACGCCGTGATGGAGTAGCGCCGCGACCTTGCCGACGAACAGCTTACAACTAGCCACCCGGTCCTTGTTCGACGGGCTAACGATCTCGATGGCGGCAACCAACGTGCGATCCCGCTCGGAGTCATAGACGCGGACTTCGTACTCGTCCTGCTCCGGCAAGTCGGCCTCCACAGTCAGTGTCGATGTGACGGCGGGAACGGTCGCCAAGCCGACGCCATCTGAAGCGTCCCCTTTTACGTTGGGGTCGAGGTGATGAGCGCCGATATCGATCTCGAACGGGGAGCCCAGGTACACCCCCGGCGCGGCGCGGTAGCCGGCGGGCAAAATAGTACATAAGTTCCGGACGAGTTCCGCCGGCCACTGGGCGTGGAACTCGTTCCAAGCGTGCGAGTCGTTCACCGGCGAGCGGAAGTGGTCGTGCAGCGGCATCAGGTCATCCCCCTTTGCGGGGATTGTACGCCCCGAGCGGGCGCGCGTCCGGGCGTCGCGGCGGGCCGGCCGTTGCGTGCCGTGCGCCCGGCGGGTAGACTAAGCACCACGTCCCGCGACTCCCCGCCCCGGAACCCGCCATGACCACCGACAGCCCCGAGACCGCGAACGCCGGTGCCACGGCGACCTTCGTCGTGCGCATGGGCCTCACCGACGAGATCACCGCCCGCGAGGTGCTGATCGAACTCGAGGACACCAAGGCCCCCGCGTCGGACTACGTGCGGATACTGGAGCGCAAGGGCATCCTGACGCCGCTGCAGAGTCAGAAGGTCCTGAGAGGGGACCGCGACGGCTACTTCCTGGGCGGCTACCGCATCTTGTACCGCATCGCCTCGGGGAGCTTCGGCCGCGTCTACCGCGGCGACGACCCCCGCACCGGCCAGGTGGTTGCGATCAAGGTGCTGCGCCGCCGCTGGACCGAGGACCCCCGGCAGGTCGAGCACTTCGAGCGCGAGGGCCGCATCGGCCGGACCATCCACCACCCCAACATCGTCAACATCTTGGCCGTCAGCAAGGACCAGGCGACGGGGCAGCACTTCATCGTCATGGACTTCGTCGAGGGCGGCAACCTCCGCGACATCCTCAACATCCGCAAGCGCATCGACCCCGACGAGTCGCTGCGCATCATGGAGGAGTGCGTCACCGGCCTGGCCTACGCCCACTCGCGCGGCCTGACCCACCGCGACATCAAGCCGACGAACATCTTGCTGGGCACCGACAAGGCGGCCAAGCTCGTGGACTTCGGCCTCGCCGGCATCACCTCAGGCTCGACCATTTTTTACGACAAGGGGTCGGCCACCGCCGAGAAGGACGGCGAGGCCCAGATGGACCGCACCATCGACTACGCGGGCCTTGAGAAGGCCACCGAGGTCACCGAGGGCGACATCCGCAGCGACATCTACTTCCTGGGCCACGTGCTCTTCGAGATGATCGCCGGCGAGGCGATCATGCCGCGGACCAAGGACAAGCACGCCGCGAAGATGCGCCGGCGCTTCGAGGAGGTCGAGGCGAAACTGGCCCTCCGCGCCCCCGAACTCGGCTTCAGCCCGTCGCTCACGAAGCTCATCCTGAAGGCCCTGGCGTTCAACCCGGCGGCCCGCTTCCAGACGCCGGCGCAGTTCCTCGAGGCGATCAAGGTCGTGCGGGCCGAACTCGCCGGGGCCGGCGACGAGGTGCGCCGCGCGGCCGGGACGCTGACCGTGTACGTCGTCGAGCAGAACCCCAAGTTGCAGGACGTGTTCCGCGACAAGCTCAAGCGCGTCGGCTTCCGCGTGCTGATGTCTACTGACGCCACGAACGCTTTGAAGCGCTACCAGCAGTCGCCGTTCCACGCACTCTTGATCGACGCCGGGACCGTCGGCAAGGACGGCGTCGATGCGTTCCGCAAGGTGCTGCGCGAGTCCGACGCGATGCGGCTCGACCTGAGCGGGGTGCTGATCCTGAACGAGGACCAGGCCGAGTGGGTCGAGCAGGTCAAGGGCTTCGAGCACGCCACCGCGTTCGTCCGCCCCGTCGGCATGAAGCAGATCATGGAGCACCTCCGCGCCACGATCGAGGAGTTGAACACCGGCGAGCCGGCCGGCGACTGAGGCACGACACGTCCCGAGAAGACTTTTGCCGCGGAGACGCAGAGTCGCGGAGAAGACCAAATTCGAGTTTTGGTCTTCTCCGC
>JAYTUC010000220.1:0-19974 GCA_043744775.1 Fimbriiglobus sp.
CTGGTGGTACGAGTACAGCGGCGGCAAGATGACCGACTGGGGCGCGCACCACATCGACATCGCCCAGTGGTGCCTCGGCATGGACGGCAGCGGCCCGACGGGGGTCGAAATCCTCGACGCCAAGGAGGTCCTCAAGAGCGGCGACGGCTACAACACCCACGGCACGTTCAAGGTCCAGTACACCTACGCCAACGGCGCGAAGGTGATCGCGATGGACGGCCGCGGCACGTCGGTCAAGGGCCTCGTGCGGGCCGACGGCAAGCCGGTGACCAAGACCGTGACGAAGACCGTCAAGGTCGAGGGCAAGCCGGACGTGAAGGTCAAGCAGGAAGTCGCCCTCGAAGCCATCGACGGCGGCGAGAACGGCGTGATGATCTTCGGCGAGACGGGCACCGTGTTCGTGAGCCGCGGGCTGATCCTGGCGTCGGACGCGAAGATCCTTTCGGAGCCGCTGGGCAAGAACGACCCGATGCTCTACCCGTCGCGGCCGGGCAGCCACATGGGCAACTTCCTGGAGTGCCTGAAGTCGCGCGAGAAGCCGATCTGCGACGCGACCGTCGGCGGCGGCTCGGTGATCGTCTGCCACCTCGGCGTGATCGCGCTGCAGACCCGCAAGGCGTTCACCTGGGACCCGAAGGCGAACGCGTTCACGGGCGAGAACGCCGAACTCGGCAACTCGATGAAGTCCCGGCCGATGCGCAGCCCGTGGAAGCTCGACGTGTAAGTCTTCGGCGAGCCGGAAAGCGTGAGCGACCGGAGTCTTCGCCTTCAACGAACTCCGGGCGCTGACGCTTTCCGGCTCGCCGGTTTTTGCGAGGACGACTGATGACCCTGGCCGACGCCTTCCCCGAGATCGCCCGGCGCGACCAGCCGCTCGCGCCGTTCACGCACCTGCGCATCGGCGGCCCGGCCGAGTTCCTCGTGCAGCCGCGCACCGCCGACGAGCTGCGCCAAGTTTTGCACCACTGCGCCCGCCACGGCGTCCCCCTGCGGATGCTCGGCGGAGGCTACAACCTGCTCGTGCGCGACGAGCCGGTGCCGGGGGCGGTGGTGCGCCTCAGCGGCCCTGCCTTCGAGACGATCGCCGTCGAGGGCCGCACCGTCCGCGCCGCCGGGGGCGCGGCGCTGTTCGACCTCATCGCCGCGTCGGTGCGGGCCGGGCTGAGCGGCCTCGAGACGCTCGTCGGCATCCGCGGCAGCGTCGGGGGGAGTGTGCGCTGCAACGTCGGCGACCGCGCCGGCGAGATCGGCGCGAGCGTGCGCCGCGTCGCGGTCCTGGGCCTCGACGGTACCGAGCAGGTCCGCGCCCGCGACGAGTTGACCTTCGGCGACCACACCAGCGACCTCGACGAGCCGGTCATCCTGTGGGTCGAGTTCGAGCTGGAGCGCGACGACGCCGCGGCGGTGCTCAAGCGTATGCGGCGGACGTGGGTGTTGCGCAAGGGCGCGGAGCCGCTGAGCTTCCAGGCCGCCGTGCGCATGTTCCGCAACCCCGCCGGGACGACCGCCGCGGCGTTGATCGAGCGCGCGGGACTGGCGAAGACGAAGGCAGGCAACGCCGAGGTGAGCGACCGCAACGGCAACTACGCCATCGCCCACCCCGGCACGACCGCCGCCGACGTGTTGGCGCTGCTCGACGCCGTGCAGGCTCGCGTCAAGGCGACCTCCGGCGTCACCCTGCACCGCGAACTCAACGTCTGGTGACAGGCGTCGAAAAGAGGTTTGCCGCGGAGACGCAGAGGCGCGGAGAAAACAAAACCATCGACCGCAGAGGGCACATAAGGGCGCGGAGAAAGACATGGAGAGAGCTAAATCCGAGTGGGCTACGCATGCGGCCCGGTCGCCGCACAGACGGCCCGTTGCCGATAGGTTTTAGCACGGTTTGGTGCCTTTCTCGCCTTTTGCTTTTCTCATGTGCCCTCCGCGGTAAATCGTTCTTCTCGGTCCTCTCCGCGCCACTGCGTCTCCGCGGCAAAACTCTTTTGTGGAGTTCCCCATGCGCCTCCTCGCCCTCGTAGCCTTGCTCGCCCTGTCGCCGTTGGCGTTCGCCGAGGAGCCGGCGCGCTACCAGACCAAGCAAAACCACGACCCCGACGGCATCGGGAAATTCTACAAGGGGCGCGAGATCGCCCACGTCATGGGCTTCCAGGCGGCCGGCTGGCTCGACCGCTCCGAGCGCGAAAAAGAAGAAGAGCCGGCCAAGCTGCTCAAGGCGCTCGACCTCAAGCCCGGAATGACCGTCGCCGACGTGGGGGCGGGCACCGGCTTCCACGCCTTCCGCATGGCCCCGCTCGTCGGTGCCAAGGGCAAAGTCCTCGCCGTGGACGTGCAGCCGGAGATGGTCGCGCTCATCGAGGCGCGGGCCAAGAAGGAGAAGGTCGAGAACGTCGTGGCCGTGAAGTGCACCGAGACCGACCCCAAGTTGCCGGCCGGCGAAGTCGATCTGATTATCCTGGTGGACGTGTACCACGAGTTGGCGTTCCCGCACGAGGTCGCCGCGAAGATGGTCGCCGCGCTGAAGCCCGGCGGCCGCGTCGCCTTCGTCGAGTTCCGCCTGGAAGACGCGGCGGTGCCGATCAAACTCGTCCACAAGATGAGCGAGCGGCAGGTGATCCTCGAGATGGCCGAGTTCCCGGAGTTGGAGCACACCAAGACGATCGCCGGCCTGCCGTGGCAGCACATCGTCGTGTTCACGAAGGCGGCGAAGAAGTAACGTCCGGTTGGCCTGACGCGCGGCGGTTCCGTGGCCCCGCCGCAGGCGAACCGTAGGGGCACCCCTCGTGGGTGCCCGGCCTGCGCGGCCACCGGCGGTAGCCGACGACCCCACCCCGACGGAATTGTTGTCAACGCCGGGCACCCACGAGGGGTGCCCCTACGGGATTCGGCTGCGCCGTCACTCGCCTAGCGCCTGCGCCGCCCACGACTCGGGGCCGGTGTCGTGCAGCCGCGCGAAGAACAGGCCGTGCTCGCGGACCAGCCGGCCCGCCGCCTCGCCGTCGCCCGCCGCGAGCGCCTCGACGATCGGCTCGTGCTGCCGGGTCGCCTCCACCACGTCGTAGGCCTTGCGCGCCAGGGTGACCGTGCCGCGCGACTCGATGCCGAACGACTCCCACGCCTCGAGCAGCGTGCGGTTGCCGGCGGCGGCGACGATGCGGCGGTGGAAGGCGGCGTTGTGCCGGGCGACGGCCGGCAGGTCGCCGGCGCGGGCCGCCTCCAGTTGCAGCTCGACCGTGTCGCGCAACTCGACGACGGCCGCCGGGCAGCGGGCGAAGGCGTGGGCCGCGGCGTAGCGGGCCGCCCCCTCCTCGAGGATCGCGCGGGTGACGTAACTCTCGAACAGCTCGCGGTCGCCGATGGCCCGCACCCGCGTGCCCTTGTGCGGCACCGACTCGACGAGGCCGACGGCCTCGAGCATGCGCAGCGCCTCGCGGACGGGGGCCTGGCTCGTGCCGAATTCGCGCGCGATGACCAGCTCGACGAGCCGCTCGCCGGGCGCGAGTTGGCCGCCGGTCACCCGCGCGGTGAGGGCGTCGCGGATGCGGGCGGCCAGGTTGGCCTTCACGACGATCGACTCCACGACGTAGGCTCTCGACGGGTGCCGGGTGGGGTCGGGGCGGGGTTGGCCGTTCGCGGCCCCGCGGGTACGATGAGTATAGAAACCGCCCGAGACTCGTGCGGGCTTTTCGCCTTGGCCGCCCCCAACTCCCGCGAGGGGAACGCCCCGTGCCCGACGCCCGCACCGCCCTGCACGACTGGCACGCCGCCCGCCGCGCCCGCATGGTCCCCTTCGCCGGCTACGCCATGCCGGTGCAGTACAGCGGCGTCGTCGAGGAGCACCAGGCCGTCCGCACCCACGCCGGGCTGTTCGACATCAGCCACATGGCCCGCCTGAGCTTCGGCGGCCTCAACGTCACGGCCTTTCTGGAGCACGTCTTCACCAACTCCGTCGCCGGGATGAAACTCGACCAGGTCCGCTACGGCTTGCTCCTTAACGACGCAGGCTTCGTCCTCGACGACGTGCTGGTCTACCGCTGGCCCTACGGCTACTCGATGGTCGTGAACGCCTCGAACCGCGGCAAGGTCGTCGCCTGGCTGACGGCGCAAGCGGCGGCGTTCGGCGTGGACCTCGGCGACGAGACCGACGCCACGGCGATGCTCGCGGTGCAAGGCCCGGCCGCGGTCGCGCTGACCGCCGGGATGTTCGACTTCGACGCCGGCACCCTCAAGAACTACTACGCCAAGCCGACGCTCTACTGCCGCAACGGCTGCGTGGTGAGCCGCACGGGGTACACCGGCGAGGACGGCCTCGAAATCATCGTGCCCAACGGGTTGGCCGTGTCGCTCGCCGAGGAGTTGGTGGCGCGCGGGGCCAGGCCGTGCGGCCTGGGGGCGCGCGACACCCTGCGCCTCGAAGCGGCGATGCCGCTCTACGGCCACGAGTTGAGCGAGAGTATCGACCCGTTGACGGCCGGCCTCGGCTGGGCGGTCAAGCTCGACAAGGGCGACTTCGTCGGCCGCGACGCCCTGCGGGCCATGCCGCGCACCCACGCCCGCGTCGGGCTCGAACTCGACGGCAAGCGGGCGGCGCGCGAGGGCTGCCCGGTCTTCGTCGAGGGCGCGGCCGGCGACGAGATCGTCGGCACCGTCACCAGCGGCAGTTACGGCCCGTTCGTCGGCAAGTCGATCGCGATGGCGACGGTCCCACTGGCGTTTTCGTCGCCCGGCACCCCGTTAACGGTCGATATCCGCGGCACGCCGACTCCGGCCCGCGTCGTGAGCCTACCCTTCTACCGCCGCCCGAAGCCCCCGGAGACGCCGTCATGAACGCGACCGTGAACCTGAACGACTTGAAGTACGCGACCTCCCACGAGTGGGCCGCCTCGGGCCAAGGCGACATCGTGACCGTCGGCATCACGCAGTACGCCGTCGATCAGTTGACCGACGTGACGCACCTGCAACTGCCCAAGGTCGGCGCGGCGGTGACGGCCGGCGTGCCGTTCGGCGAGATCGAGTCCGTCAAAGCAGTCTTCGACCTGAACGCGCCGGTGTCGGGCACGGTCGTCGAGGTGAACGCGCCGCTGGCCGGCGAGCCGAGTCCGATCAACGAGGACTGCTACGGCCGCGGCTGGCTGATCCGCGTGCGCCTCGCGCCGGGGGCCGGCACCGACCACCTGGCCGACAAGGCGAAGTACGACGCCCAGCTCGCCCACGACGCGCACTGAGCCCCGGCGAGCGGCGGGGGTCACCCCGCTGTTTACAGCCTGGAATTGGGGAGACGATCTGTGGGGGTTCGTGATGCTCGAACGCGACTGTCACCCCCATGCCGGGGAGTCAACAGCGGGGTGACCCCCGCCGCTCGCCGGGAATGACACGGCCCGTTGCCCCGCGCTTCGCCGTGGCGGTTGCCAATTGACGACGCCCCTGCCTCCCGGACGCGAGCTTATGAACAGCTACATCCTCAACACCGACGACGACGTGGCCGAGATGCTCGCCGCCATCGGCGAGACGTCTGTTGACGCCTTGTTCAAGGGCATCCCCGGCGAGTTGCGTTTGAAGCGGCCGCTCGACGTGCCACCGCCGCTGAGCGAACTCGAACTCGAACGGCACGTCCGCGGGTTGGCGGCCCGGAACCAGTCGCCGTCCAGCGCGGTCTGCTTCCTGGGCGGCGGGGCCTACGACCACTTCATCCCGGCCGTCGTGGACGCGATCGCCGGGCGCTCGGAGTTCTACACCGCCTACACGCCGTACCAGGCCGAGGCGTCGCAAGGGACGTTGCAGGCGGTCTTCGAGTACCAGACGCTGATGTGCCAGCTCTCGGGCATGGACGTGGCCAACGCCAGCCTCTACGAGGCCGGGTCGGGCGTCGCCGAGGCGGTGCTGATGGCGATGGGCATCACCGGCCGCACCGGCGAAGTGCTGGTCGCCGAGACGGTCCACCCCGAGTACCGCCAGACCCTCGAGACTTACCTGGCCAACTTGAAGGCGACCGTGCGCGTGCTGCCCTGCCCCGGCGGCCGGCTCGACCCCGAAGCCATTGCGGCGGCGGTCAACGACCGCACGATCGCGGTCGTGGCGCAGTCGCCCAACTTCTTCGGCCACCTCGAAGCGATGGCGGCGATTGGGGCGGGGGCCAAGGCGGGCGGGGCGCTGTTCGTCAGCGTGTTCGACCCGGTAAGTTTGGGTTTGCTCAAGAAGCCGGGCGAGTACGGGGCGGACATCGCCGTCGGCGAGGGCCAGGGGATCGGCAACCCGCTGCACTACGGCGGCCCCTACCTCGGCATCCTGACGTGCCGCACCGAGTACGCCCGCAAGATCCCCGGCCGGCTCGTCGGCGAGACGACCGACAAGAACGGCAAGCGCTGCTGGGTGCTGACCCTGCAAACGCGCGAGCAGCACATCCGCCGCGAGAAGGCGACGAGCAACATCTGCACCAACCAGGGGCTGTTCGCCCTGCGCGCGGCCGTGCACCTGACCGCGCTGGGGCCGCAGGGCCTGCGCGAGACGGCCGAACTCTGCACGCGCAAGGCCCACTACGCCGCCGCGGAGTTGACGAAAATCCCCGGCGTCGCGCTGGCGTTCTCGACGCCGTTCTTCAAGGAGTTCACGCTGACCCTGCCGAAGGAGCCGGTCGCGGTCTTGAAGGCGTTGCGGGCGGAGGGTTACCACGGCGGGCTGGCGGCGTCGCGCTGGTATCCTGAGTACGCCAACGCGGTGACCGTCGCCGTGACCGAGAAGCGCACCAAGGCCGAGATCGACGGCCTCGCCGCGGCGCTGCGGGCCGCGCTGGCGTCAACGACAAGCAAGGGGGGAATGCCATGACGACTGACGAGTTGCGCAGACTTTGGAAGGCGGAACCGTTTTCGCCGTTCACTCTGCTCCTCCCGGAGGGGCGGACGGTCCCGGTGTTCGCGCGGGAGTTGGCGATGATCTCGCCGGACGGCGTCGGATTTTTCGCGTACTCGACGCAGAACTTCAACCTGATCAATGTGGCCGACATCCGGGGCGTTGCGATGGGCCTCCCCGCGTCGGCCGCCGTCCCGGCAGCCTGACCCCTCGCAGCAAGGCCCTCTCATGCGAGTCGAGGAAGTGCGAGTTCTGCTCCGGGCGCAGCCGTTCGTGCCGTTCACCGTCGTCCTTCCCGACGGCAATCCGGTCGCCGTTGACCACCACGACTTCGGCATCCTGTCGGCGGACGGGCGGACACTGTTCGTGTGGGAACTCAGCCAGTCCGTCCGGCGATGCACCCTGGTCGATGTCATGCTCATTGCGAGCATCCGGATCGAGTTCGCAGCGCCCGGTCCCGAGGCTTAACGCAGAGGGTTCGTCATGCCGTCGCCGTTTCCGGGCATGGACCCGTGGCTCGAAGACCCGGCGGTCTTCCCCGACTTGCACGATAGCCTCATTTTCCTGCTCAAGAAGGCACTCAACGCGAGGCTGCCGGCGGGCTACGCCGCCATGATCAACACGATCGTCTGGACCGAGGACGAGCAGCGCCGCGAGCCGGACGTGAACGTCGTCACCCGGAGGCCGCGGTCGCGCCGCGGCCACGACACGCCTGTGGCTCTGGCCGACCCGCTGCGACCCCTGGGGCTGGTCCCCGAGAGGGTCCCGCGCGAGGAGCAGTACCTGGAAATTCTCTCGACCGACGGGCGGCGGCTCGTGACGGCCGTCGAGGTGCTCAGCCCGTCGAACAAGGCCGGGAGGAGCGAGGGCCGCAAGGCGTACTTGAAGAAGCAGCGGGAGTTCTTGGCCGCCCGCGTCAATGTGGTCGAACTCGACCTGCTGCGGGCGGGTGTCCACACCACGGCCGTGCCGCGGCCCCGCCTGGTGGGGCTGGCCGGCGGCCCCTTCCATTATCACGTTTGCGTCCTCAAGGCCGGCAAGACCGGGCGGCTGTTCGGGGCCGTCTTCCCCCTCGACCGACCCCTCCCGACCATCGGTTTCCCACTCGACACGGGCACCGAACCGGTCCCGATCGACTTGCAAGCCGTCCTGAACGAGGCCTACGACACCAGTCGCTATGCCGGACTCATCGATTACGCGAAGCCGTGCACGCCGCCCTTGCCGCCCGACGACTTAGCCTGGGCGAACAACATCCTCTCGAAGCGAAACCGGACCCCTACCGAAGGCTGACCGCATGAACACGACCCCCTCGCGGCTGATTTTTGAACTCTCGCGGCCCGGCCGGCGCTGCCACCGGCTGCCCGAGTGCGACGTGCCCGACGTGCCGCTGACCGAGTTGTTGCCGGCGCGCGAGTTGGCCACGGCCCCGCCGGCGCTGCCGGAAGTCGGCGAGATCGACTTGATCCGCCACTTCACCAACCTCAGCACCCAGAACATGTGCATCGACACCAACTTCTACCCGTTGGGGTCGTGCACGATGAAGTACAACCCCAAGCGGCACGAGCGGCTCGGCGGGCTGCCGGGGATTGTGGATGTGCATCCGCTCCAAGACGACTCGACGACGCAAGGGATGCTCGAACTCCTTTACGGGATGCAAGAGTACCTGGCCGAAATCTCCGGGCTGCCGGCCGTGAGCTTGCAACCGGCGGCCGGGGCGCAGGGCGAGCTGACGGCGCTCTTCGTCGCCGCGAAGTACTTCCGGGCCAAGGGCGAGACGCACCGCCGCAAGGTGCTCGTCCCCGACTCGGCGCACGGCACCAACCCGGCGTCGGCGGCGCTCGCCGGCTTCGACACGGTGACCATCAAGAGCGGGGCCAACGGCCTCGTCGATCTGGAAGACTTGAAGCTCAAGTTGGGCGACGACACGGCCGTGTTCATGATCACCAACCCCAACACGCTGGGGCTGTTCGAGACGCAAATCCAGACCATCACGGAGTTGCTCCACGCCAAGGGGGCACTCGTGTACCTCGACGGCGCGAACATGAACGCGATCCTGGGCATCACGCGGCCGGGGGACTTTGGTGCCGACATGCAGCACTACAACGTCCACAAAACCTTCACCGGCCCGCACGGCGGCGGCGGCCCCGGCTCCGGCCCGATCGCGGTGCGCGACTTCCTCGCCCCGTTCCTGCCCGTCGGCGGCGTGATGAAAGAGGGCGACGGCTACCGCCTCACCACCCCGGCCGACTTGCCGCAATCGATCGGCCGCGTCCGCAGCTTCTTCGGCACCATCGGCATCCTGTTCCGCGGCTACTGCTACATCCGCACGCTCGGGCCGGCCGGACTCAAGGCGGTCAGTGAGCACGCGGTGCTGAACGCCAACTACCTGCTGAGCCGCGTCAAGGGCACCTACGACGTGCCCCACGGCGACCGCTGCATGCACGAGTTCGTGGCGAGCGCCCGGTCGCTGTTGCGGACCAAGAAGGTGCGGGCGATGGACGTGTGCAAGCGGCTGCTCGACTTCGGCTTCCACGCCCCGACGGTTTACTTCCCGCTCGTGGTCAGCGAGGCCCTGATGATGGAGCCGACGGAGACCGAGAGCAAGCAGACCCTCGACGAGTTCGCCGACGTGCTGATCGCGATTGCGAACGAGGAGCCGGAGGTGCTGCGCGCGGCCCCGCTCACGACGCCGATCAGCCGGCCCGACGAGGTGAAGGCGGCGAAGGAGCCGGTGCTACGCTGGCGCATCTGAAGGCGAGCCGGAAAGCGTCAGCGCCCGGAGTTCTTCGCGGACGCAAGCGCTGACGCGAAGCACTCCGGGCGCTGACGCTTTCCGGCTCGCCGGTTGGCATACAGGTTGCAATCTCGCGGGCGTCAACCCAACCCCTGCGAGGATTTCCCATGATCCGCAATTCCACAGAACGCGCCGGCAAAGTCAGCTACGGTATCATTGCCTGGCTGCTCGGCGCGCCGACGATCGTGATCATCATCGCCCTGTTCGTCGGCGGCATCTTCAAGTTCTAACCGGCCCGACGGGACCAGGATGTCCGACCCGCTGACGCTCAACTCCCTCCCCGCCCGGCTCGCCACAGGCGAAGCCTGGACGGGCTTGCGCGCCGCGCTCGACGCCGGCACCGCCGGGACGATCGACGGCGCGTGGGGTTCCTCGGCGGCGGCGGCTGTTGCTGCGCTCACACTCAACGCCCCCGGCCCGGTGGTCGTCGTCGTGCCGAGTGCCGCCGAGGTGCCGCCGTGGCTCGGCGACTTGACGAGTTTCCTGGGCACCGCCCCGCCCGTCTTCCCCGCCCACGACACCTGGCCGCCGAGTGTTACCCGCGGACGCATCTCCGACGAAACCTCCGGCCGCCTGCGCGTCTTGCGGCTGCTCACGTCCGACGCCCCGCCCAAGCTCGTGCTGACTTCGATGGCCGCGGTGGTTCAGCCGGTGCCGGCCCGCGAAGACCTCACGGCGTCGGGCAAGAAGCTGCGCGTCGGTGAGGCGTTGAACGTCGAGGACTTGCTGCTCTGGCTGCACAACCACGGCTTCAAGCGCTCGGAGGCCGTCGAGTACCCCGGCGAGTTCACCAAGCGCGGCGGTATCGTCGATCTGTTCCCCGCTGACGCCACCGACCCCGTGCGGCTCGAATTCTTCGGCGACGAACTCGAGTCGATCCGTACTTTTGCCACGCACACTCAACGCAGCCTCGCCCAAAAGTCCGAACTCGTGATCCTGCGGGCCGACCGCCACGCCCGCCCCGGTCAGTCGCCCGACCGCGGCTTCCTGACCGACTACCTGCCGCCCGGCTCGGTGGTCGCCTTACTCGAACCGGCCGAGTTGAAGGAGCAGGGCCGGCACTTCTTCGAGCGCGTCAGCGACGCCACCGGCCTGTACACCGTGGACGGCACCTTCGCCAACCTGATGGCCCGGCCCACCGTCGTGGTCTCGGCGTTGCCGCGGCCCGGCGGCGAGGCGGTCGCGCACTTGCGCGTCGAGAGTGTCGAGCGATTCAGCGGCAACGTCGCCCGCGTCAAGGACGAGTTGGACGCCATCGGCCGTACCGACCGCGTGCTGATCGCCTGCCAGACGGCCGCCGAGTTGCACCGCCTCCAAGAGGTCTTGAAGGCCGGCCAACTCGCCGAGTCGAACCGCCTCTCGCTCGTGACCGGCCACGTCCGCCAAGGCTTCCGGCTGATCGGCGCGGGCGACGCCGGCGCGATCGTCGTCCTCGGCTCGCACCAAATCTTCCACCGCGACTTGCTGCCGCCCGGTGCCCGGACCGACGCCGGGAAGGGCCGCGCCTCTCGCAGTGTCGAAGGCCGGGCGATCGACAGCTTCCTCGAACTCAACGACGGCGACTACGTCGTGCATGTGGCCCACGGCGTCGCCCGCTTCCGCGGCATGAGGATGTTGCCCCGCGCGTCGGTCGTCACCGGCCCGCTGCCCGCCGACGACGAGCCGGAAGTCGCCACGAAGACGGGGCGTAACGCCAAGGCCAAACCGCCGGCCGCGCCGGACATCCTCGAAGAGAACCTCATCCTCGAATTCCGCGACGTGGTCTGCCTGTACGTCCCGGCGTCGAGAATCGACCTCGTGCAGCGCTACGTCGGCGGCTCGCAGGTGCAGCCGGAGTTGTCGAAGCTCGGCGGCACGGCGTGGCAGCGCAAGAAGGAGCGCGTCGGCGAGGCCCTGCGCGACATGGCCGCCGACATGATCCAGATTCAGGCGGTCCGCGCGACCCTGCCGGGGTACTCGCTGCCGGCCGACAGCGACTGGCAGCGCGAGTTCGAGGACTCGTTCCCGTACCAGGAGACGCCCGACCAACTGAGTGCCATCGCCGAGATCAAAGGGGACCAGGAGAAGGCCAAGCCGATGGACCGGCTCCTGTGCGGCGACGTGGGCTACGGCAAGACCGAAGTCGCTGTGCGGGCCGCCTTCAAAGCGATCGACAACGGCAAGCAGGTCGCGGTCCTCGTCCCCACGACGGTGCTGGCCGAGCAGCACTTCCGCACGTTTACTCAGCGGCTCGCCGAGTACCCGTTCACCGTCGAGGTGCTCAGCCGCTTCCGTAGTGCGGGGCAGCAGAAGGCGATCCTCCAGCGGGCCGCGGCCGGCGGCGTCGATGTCCTGATCGGCACCCACCGCGTCGTCTCGAAGGACGTGAAGTTCAAGGACCTCGGCTTGGTCGTTATCGACGAGGAGCAGCGCTTCGGCGTCGAGCACAAGGAGCGGCTCAAACTCCTGCGCACCAGCGTGGACGTGCTGACGATGACGGCGACCCCCATCCCGCGCACGCTGCACTCGGCACTGCTGGGTATCCGCGAAATCTCCAATCTCGAGACGCCGCCGCCGGACCGGCTGCCGGTCGAGACGCGCATCATCCGCTGGGACAAGGAACTCATTCGACACGCCATCAACCGGGAGTTCAACCGCGGCGGCCAGGTCTACTTCGTCCACAACCGCGTCCACGACATCAAAGAGATCGCCGCCGAGTTGGCGTACATCGTACCCGACGCCAAGATCGCGATTGCCCACGGGCAGATGACGGAAACGGAGTTGGAAAAGGCGATGGTCGCTTTCGTCAAGAAGGAGGCCGACATCCTGGTCGCCACGACGATCATCGAGAGCGGCCTCGATATTCCCAACGCCAACACCATGATCATCAACGAGGCCGACATCTACGGCCTCGCCGACTTGCACCAACTGCGCGGCCGCGTCGGGCGGACCAAGCTGCGGGCGTATGCGTACCTGATCGTGGACGCCCACAAGATGATTTCGCCCACGGCCCAGAAGCGGCTGAAGGCGATCGAGGAGTTCAGCGAGTTGGGTGCGGGGTTCAAGATCAGCATGCGCGACCTCGAGATTCGCGGGGCCGGCAACATTTTGGGGGCCGAGCAGTCGGGGCACATCGCCGCCATCGGCTACGAGATGTACTGCCAACTCCTCGAGAATGCGGTGCGGCAGTTGAAGCACCAGCCGCCGAAGGCCGCCATCGAGGTCAACGTCGACCTGCCGTGGCCGGCGTACCTGCCGCGCGACTACGTGCCGGGGCAGAAGCTACGCATCGAGGTCTACCGGCGACTCGCCCGCCTGCGCGACCAGAAGAAGCTCGACGACTTCCGGGCCGAACTCGCCGACCGCTACGGCCCCCCGCCGGAGGCCGCGGAGTGGCTGCTCAAGGCGACCGAGATCCGCATCCTGTGCGTGAAGTGGTTCATCGCGGCGGTCCACCGCGAGAACGCCGACCTGGTGTTCACATACCGCAACCGCAAGAAGGCCGACGAGGTGGCGAAGCTCTCCGCGGGCCGCCTCAAAGTGGTCGATGACAAGAGCCTGTACCTGCGGCTGAAGCCCGAGCGCGGCGAGGAGTCGCTGACGGGCATGTACGAGTTACTAAAGAGCGTCTTGGGTGTGTAGAAGGGTAACGCGGACCCCGCCCTGAAAACGTTTTGCCGCAGAGACGCAGAGGGCGCGGAGAGAACCAAAGACTTATGTTTTGGATCGCTCCGCGTCCTCTGCGGCTCTGCGGCTAATATTCTGGCCTTGCCGGCCCCCGGCGGCACAATCGCTACAGTCGCGCGTTCGCGAATGCCGATTTCGCCCGTGTGAAACCGCACTCGCCCATCGTCGTCGTGGTGTTCGCCCTGGCCGGGTGCTGCGAGGCCGGCCTGTGCCGACGGCCGCCGCAACTGCCGGTCGAAACCGCGTGCGCCTTCGGCGAGGCCGGCTACGCGCTCGGCTGCGCCGACGTGCTGGAGGTTGCCTTCGCCGACCGCCCGGCGTGGGACTGCGCCGCGAGCGTCGGCCTCGACGGCCGGATACCGCTCGGCGACGCCGGCAGCCCGCACGTCCAGGGCTTGAGCCTCGGCGACGCCCGCGCCAAGGTCGCCGAGGCCGCCAAGGTCGAGCCGGGCCGCGTGACGGTGACGCTAGCCGACTGCCGGGCCGGTCGCGTTTACGTGACCGGCCCCGAGAACCGGTTGCGGCGCACCGTGCCATACCGCGGGCCGGAGCCGGTGCTGGAGTTCTTGTGGCGGGCCGGGGCGTTGAAGCCCGGCTCGGCGGAGTTGCGTGACGTCACGGTGTTGCGGCCGAACGTCGCCGGCGGCGGCCCGCCCGAGGCGTTCCGCGTGGACGCCCCGGCGATCGTCGAGGCCGGCGACCACCGCAGCAACGTCATCTTGCGGGCGTCCGACGAGGTCGTCGTCGGCGAGACGCGGCGGTCGAGCTTCGCGCGCCTGATGCCGGATTGGGCGCTGCCGCTGTACCGCAAGCTCGTCGGCCTGCTGCCGCCCGACGCCTGGCCGTGGTGACGGCTCCGCCGCAGGCGCGGCGAGCGGCGGACGTGAGTCCGCTGTTCCTCCCCGACGTCGGAGACTCTGCCACCAGCGAGCGCCGAGAACTTGCCACTCGCTGTCACCCCCCGTCGGGGTGGAACAGCGGACTCACGTCCGCCGCTCGCCGCGCCTGCGGCGGAGCCGCTACCGGCCGTAGGTCCAGAGGACTTGGTCGATCTTGCGGGGCGTCCACTCGGCCGTGCCGAACTGGCGATTGTTCTCGGCCGCCTTGGCAGCCATGATCGCGATGAGCTTGACGCCGTCGGCCGCGGTCAACCCTTCCGGGTTCATCGTCGCGAGCGTCTCGGCCTCGGGCAAGTCCGTGACAGCCCGTAACGCCTTGACGACGAACTGGTCCACGGTGCCGAAGTGAGCCGGATGCATTAGCGCAAGCAGGCCGGACGCGCCTGCCACGCCAAGCCCGCCGATCTTCAAAGCGACGGCCAGCCCGGCGCGGACTTGCGTCGGGTCGAGTTGCAACAACTGGCCCTTGATCGCGTCCAGTGCGTCCAGGCCGCCCGGCTCGGCGGCGTGCTTCGACAGACTCTGCGTCGTCGTGGCGTAGCGGTTCGGGGCGGTGTACTTCCAGCGGAAGTACTCGGCCCGCAGGAAGTCGTACCAGCCCTGAGCGTCGAGGTTACGAATCCGCTCCGGGTCCAGCCGGTCGAGCGACCGCTCCAGCGCGAGGTTCGCGGGCTGCACGAAGTCCCAGTATCGCGCCAGGGCCGTGGACCACACCTGCGGGTCGTTCAAGTGCCACAGTTCGTCGATCGTCGGCATCGGGCAGTCCTCGGGGCGAACGCTCAGCGTTCACGGCGTCACACCGAAAGACTTGCACTCCGGCACTCGGTTGTGACATCCCCTTAGGGAGACGCGAGGGGGAATTCGTTCCCCCGGTCACCATGCGTCGCTTACGCCGTCGCCGGCCGGACGCGCTGCTCGCGGCAGGTGCGCTCGTAGGTCGCCTCCAGTTCGACCGGCAGGCACAGGCCGCCGCGAAGCCACAGCGGCAGCGTCGGCAGGGGGCCGCCGACGGAAACGACCTCGTACCAGACCTCCAGCGACGCGGTGCCGTCGTGCTCGACGGGGCGGTAGGCCGCGGCGTACAGCGACGGACTCGGCCCGGAGTCGCCCGCGCCGAGGCGGAGCAGCAAGTCGCGGTGCAGGTCGGCGGCCCGCTCGGTTACGACATCGATCAACACCACGCCGACGCCGGCCTGCACATAGGACGCGCACTTCGAGACGAGGGCCTCGCGGTGCGCCGGCCGGTCCTTGTTCACCGGGCTCACCAGCTCGATGGCACCGGCTAACTGCGGCCCGCCGGAGCGGCTGAAGACGCCGACCTCAATCACCGCCCCCGGCATCGCCACGGGGAACGTCGCCCGCGGCGGCGGCGGCCGCCAGTCGAGCGGCGGCGACGCGGCCCCCGACTCCTCGAAGGCGGCCACGTCGATCTCGACGCCGAACTGCACGTTCGCCTCGGCGAAGTAGCCCTCCGGCAGCAAGGCGTTCAGCCGCGACGACAAGTACGTCGCCCACGAGTTGTGGAACGAGTGCCAGTGCCGCCGCTCACTGATCGGCGGCCGGAAGTGGTCCAGCAGTGGCATCGGTGGACCCCCCTGAAACGTCCGCCTGTTCAAGCAAGCTGCCCCGCCAGAACTGAGTCTTGCTCAACCAGCGCGTGAAGCGCTTCCGGGGCGAAGTCCGCGCCGTTCGGCCAGGTGACCGTTCCGCACTCCGAGTCGAGCGCGAAGCGGGCGAAGTAAGCCAGGTCGCGGAGCGGCTCGAACACGGGGCCGCACAACAGGGGTGAACAATCGACGGCACCACGTCGGCCGTCGTTGAACGCCAGCCAGAGTCGGTGGGGGCCGCAAGCGTCGGCCTGAAGCACCTGCAGAATCATCGACATGCAGGCCCCCCTTACGCAAACCGGCTACGGTTTCGCCGGACGTTCGAGCCGGTCGATACGATCACTGACCCGATCGACTTTGGCCGCGGTGCTGAAGGATTGGGCCACCAGAAAGGTCAGCAGCCCGATCGCCAACGGCATCCCGATACCGACCGCTGCCAGGCAAAGCCGGACCGTGGTCCGGAGTTCGACCATGGCCCCAATCAGCTTATCGACCTTGTCAGTGTTGGTCCCGGTGAAGTCAATCGACATGGCAACACACCAGCCCACCAGTTCTGCGACACCCGATACCCCACACCCCATACCCGCCGGGCGTCACCCCGTGACCAGCCGCCAGATGTCGAGGCCGACGACGAAGAGCATCAGGCTCAGCACGCACGCCAACCCGGCATACGTCAACAACACTTGCACCGACTCAGGGGCCGGCTTGCCGCGGATGCCTTCGTACAGCAGGAACACCATGTGCCCGCCGTCCAGCACCGGGATCGGCATGAAGTTCACGACCGCCAGGTTGATCGAGATCATCGCCATCCACAGCAGCAGGTGCCACACGTCTTGGCCGGCGATCAGGTACGAGATGCGGCCCAGCGTGATCGGGCCGGACATCGACGTCACCGACACGTCGCCGAACACGATGCCGTAGAGGCCCTGGTAGGTCATGCGGATGCCGCGGTAGGTGCGGTAGCCGCCCATTTGCAGGGCCGCCCAGACGCCGTCGGCCTTCTGCACCACGGTCGCCTTGGCGAAGTCGAGGCCCAGCGGGAAGACCGGCCAGCCCAGGTCGAGGTCGGCCACCAGTTTCGCCGTCATCTCCTGGCCGTCGCGCTCGAACTTCAACTCCGCCGCGTGCGGGGCTTGCAGTTGCAACTTGTAATCGACGAACGCCCACTGGTGCGGCTTCATCGGCTCGAACTTGGTCACGGTCGGCTTGCCCTGGTGGTCCACCGCGTCGAACTTCGCCTCGAGAATCTTGTCGTTCGGCTGCAAGCCGGCCCGCGCCGCGGGGGACGGCGTGCGCCGCTCGGACGCCGGCAGGCCGCGCTCGGCGGCGGCGAACGGCTCGACGGCGTGGACCACCGCGAGCACCTGGTACGCCAGCCCCAAGCCGTTGAGCGCGACCGGCGTGCCGGGGCTGAACTGCGGGGCGACCTCGTCGGCGTAGGCGTCGTCCCACGCCAGGTCGAGCGTCTTGCGCTGCGGCGAGTGCTCGACCGTCCGCAGCACCGTCAACTTGAGCGTGCGGCCGGCGGCAGTCCGGGCGGCCCACTGGGTCAGGTCGTACGGCAGCCGCACCGGGTCGAGCGGCTTGACGGTCACCTTGGCGTCGGTCGGCGGGGCCTCGGTCGCGTCGGTGGTGAGCCGCGTCGTCCGGCCGTCGGCCTCGGGCAGTTCCACCGCGACGATCGTGTCGCCGGGCGACAGCGGCGTCTTCTTCGTCTCCGGCTGGCGGGCGACCAACTCGGACTTGGTCGCCGGCGAGTCGCGGCGCACGGCCGTCACCTCGCCCATGCGCATGCGCAAGCCCAGGTCGTAGTGGAAGGCGGCCGGGACGGTCACGCGCACGGTCGGGGCGTCGGCGCTGGTCGGCTGGCCCTCGACGCGGCGGGTGAGGTCGTAGGTCACCGGCTTGCCGACGAGGAGGCGCTGGCGGTTCTGGTAGTCGAAGGTGGCACCCGGCATCCCGCCGGCGCGCGGGGCCATCGGCGTGACGGCCGTGGGGTTGGCGGGGTCGGTCATGCCCACGATCGTGTCGCCCGGCAGGAAGCCCGGCTGGCCGTCGGCGGCGCTGGCCTGGGCGTACACCGTCCCCGGCAGGTAGGGCGGCACGGCGTCGCGCTTGGCGTGGAAGAGTTCGAGGCTGTTCGGCGGGGCGATGCCGATCATCGGGGCCGGGCTGCCTTCGAGCTTCGACGGCTCCGCGTCGAGGACCGTGCGCGCGCCGCGGTAGTCGAGGTCGAGGTTGACGCTCGCGTTGCGGTCGGTGCTGAACACGATCGGCCGGATGTCGTCGAACCACGGGTTCTCGCGGCTGTTGATGCGCCGCACCACGCTGCCCGAGTGGATGCCGGCCTTCCACGCCCCGCTGCCGGCTTCGACCTGGGCGATGACGCCGGGCGACTCCTCGACCCCGTGGACGTAGCAGGCGACGAACAGGCACGCGGCCAGGATCACGTTCATGATCACGCCGGCGCTGATGATGAACATGCGCTGCAACACGGTCTTGTTCTTCAAGTTGCGCGGATCGACTTTCTGGTCCTCGGTCTCCTCGGCGACCACGTCGCCGCTCTGGCCGTCCCCCTCGCCGACCATCGCCACGAAGCCGCCCAGGGGGATGAGGGCGACCTTGTACGTCGTCTCGCCGTACTTGTACGAGCAGAACGGCAGCGCCGGGCCGAAGCCGATGCTGAAGGTCTTGACGTGGACGTCACAGAGCTTGGCCGCGGTGAAGTGGCCGAGTTCGTGGATGAAGATGATGAAGCTCAGCCCGAAGCCGGCCAGGAACACGTCGAACGGGTGCAGGTAGCGGAACACCAGCGCGGCGACGGCGGCGAGGATGAGCAACTGCACCCCGTTGACGCGCAGCCAGCCCTTCAGGGTGGTCGGCTCGGCTTCGAGGCTGCGGGCGTCCGTGGCGGTGGCGGCGCGGGAACCTAGCGATTTGTCGTCCAACGCTGAACCTCCAGCCTGGCCCAGCGGTCGAAGGCGAGGAGGCCGTCGAGCGTCGGGTCGGGGTCGTAATCGTGCCGGTCGAGGGCCGCGCGGCAGCACCGCGCGATGTCGAGGAACCCTATTGTACCGCCCAGGAAGCGCGCGACGGCCGCCTCGTTAGCGGCGTTCAACACCGCCCCGCAACTGCCGCCGCGCCGCACCGCCTCGAAGCCGAGGTCGAGTGCGGGGAAAGTGACGCGGTCCGGGGCGTCGAAGTGGAGGACACGCAACGCCGCCCAGTCGAGCCGCGTCGCCGGCCCGGCCACGCGATCTGGGTGCGTGAACGCCAACTGGATCGGCAATTTCATGTCCGGCGGCGACAGTTGGGCGAGGACCGAGCCATCGACGAACTCGACGAAGGAGTGGACGATCGATTCGGGGTGGACGACGACTTCGATCTGGTCGGCGGTGAGGTCGAACAGCCAGCGGGCCTCGATGACTTCGAGCGCCTTGTTCATCAGTGTGGCCGAATCGACGCTGATCTTCGGCCCCATGCTCCACGTCGGGTGTTTCAACGCCTCCGCCGACGTGACGTGTGTCAACTCACTCGCCGCGCGGCCGCGGAACGGCCCACCGCTGGCGGTCAGCACGACGCGCGCCACGTCGGCGGCGGTGTGCCCCGTGAGCGCCTGCTGAATCGCTGAGTGCTCGCTATCGACGGGCAAGATGCGACTGCCGGTGCGGGCCGCGAGCTTGACGACGTGCGCCCCGCCGACCACGAGCGCTTCCTTGTTGGCAAGCGCAACATCCTTGCCGGCTTCGAGCGCCGCCAACGTCCCCGCCAGCCCGGCGACGCCGACGATCGCCGCGAGGACCATGTCCACCCCGGCCGCTTGTACCAACTCGGTCACGGCGTCCGGCCCGTGGAGTAGCCGCGTCTCACGGGGGAACGCCGTGCGGTCGGCCCGTGCGAAGGCGTCGGCGTCGGTCAGGATGGCCGTCGCCGGGCAGAAAGCATGGCACTGCCGGGCGAGCAGCTCCCACTTCGTGTGCGCGACCAAGCCGACGACTTCGACCCGGTCGGGCAGCGCCGCGGCGACTTCCAGAGCACTGGTGCCGATCGACCCCGTCGAGCCGAGGATGACGACCCTCTTCCGGACCGACTGGGGCACTGGTGACCTCAAAACCTGAAGACAGATTTTGCCGCGGAGACGCAGAGTCGCGGAGAGAACCAAAAC
>JAYTUC010000221.1:0-19933 GCA_043744775.1 Fimbriiglobus sp.
GGCATGGCGATGGACGCGGCCGGCACTCGGTATCAGACGCTCGACGAGTTGCTGGTCTACTGCCACCGCGTGGCCGGCGTGGTGGGGCTGATGATGTGCCAGGCGTTGGGCGTGGCGGACGACCGGGCGACGCTGCATGCCGCGCACCTCGGCGTGGCGATGCAACTCACCAACATCGCCCGCGACGTGGCCGAGGACTGGGGCCGCGGCCGGCTGTACCTGCCGCTCGACTGGCTGCCCGCGCACCCGCCCGCCGGGCGACCGCTCGACGACGCGGCGACGGCCCCCGCCGTGCTGCGGCTGCTCGCCGAGGCCGACCGCTACTACGCCTCCGGCGACCGGGGGTTGCCGGGCCTCGACCGCCGCAGTCGGCTGGCTGTGCGCGTCGCCCGGACGGTCTACGCCGCCATCGGCGACGGCGTGCGCCGCAACGCCGGCCGGCCGTCGGCGGGGCGGGCGGTGGTGCCCCGGCGGCGCAAAGTCCTCGCCGTGTTGGCGGCGGCGGCGGGCACCGCGAGTGAGCGGGCGGGGCCGGCGGTCCGCCCCCCGGCCGGCGTGTGGGGCTTCCGGCCGCTGGCCGGGCCGAGTGACGGCGTTCTTAACTCAAGGGGTCCGACATGAACGAGTGGCGCGAGTCGATGTCCCAGGTGACGTTCGGGCTGGCCCTGGTGCTGGTCATGGCCACGGCGCTGTTCGCGCTCGTCGCCATGAACCCGAAGGTCGAGGAGTACGGACCGATGCCGTGGGCCTACACGGCGGGGAGCCTCGCCCTCGGCGCGGCGAGTTGGTACGCCTCGACCCGGCTGGCACGCCCGGCGCGAACGGAGTAGTCGGCGTCCTCAAGCAGGCACCGGCGGAAGCCACCCAACAGAGCGTCGAGAAGTGGTGTGCGACGCCCGCTCAGACCACCTACGCGGCGGCTCCCGGCGCGCGACTGCCCGCTCACTTTACCTCTGGCTCGTAGGTGAAGGCGTGGGCGTCCGTCGGGCGGACCCAGACGTTACGAAACTTCACGGGGTTGCCGTGGTCCTGGAGGAACACGGGGCCGGTCATCGTCTTCTTCTGCCGGTCGCGGATCGCTTCGAGGTACGGGGTCGTGCCGAATCGGAACGGGTGGAACGCCGACTTCGGCTCCCCGAACTCGGCCCGGTCCTGGACTTTCTTCTCGTTGAACCACACCGTGACGGTCCCGTTCTCGGTGAGCTTGCCCGACTCGTCACGCCGCGGTGCCCGGTAGCGGATGTCGAAGACCTGCCACTCCCCCGGCTTGCGGCAGGCGTTCTCGCGCGGCGGGGAGAACCCGTACACGGAGCCGGCGTCTTCCTGAGTGACCTTCTCCTTGCCGAACGAGTTCAGGATCTGAATTTCGTAGTTGCCATGGAGGTAGACGCCGCTGTTGCCCGGCCCCTTTTCGGGCAGCAGGAACTCGACGTGGATGTCGGCGTCCTTGAAGTGGAGTTTCGAGACGATGTGGTTCTGGTTCTTCTTGGGCGTCGAGACGATCACGCCGCCCTCGATCGGCCAGTCGATTTTCCCCCCCGCCATGCTCAAGAACGAGTGCGTCCCCTTGTCGTCGAGGAGCACGGTCGCGCCTTTCGGGGGCGGGACGGGGAGTTTGCTCTGGTCCGGTTTGAAGTCGGGGTCTGCCGCGAGAAGGGCCAACGAGATCAGCAAGGCGGGGGTCATCCGGTCACCTCCATCATTGAGTGTCTTGGTCCGAAACGTTATTTGGCCCGTCTGTCCCAGGTGATTTCCACGTCGTTCTGCTGCTTCGGCCCCGGCGTGCTTCGGCCATCCGCGACGTAGCGCTCCATCAGGGCCTTCAGTTCGTCCGCCTTGGCAGTCTCGGTCGCGTACCGGTTGGTTTTCTGCGCCGGGTCGGTGGCGAGGTTAAAAAGCTCCCCGGCGTCGGCATGGACTCTGTTCCCGCGATCCTTCCGGAACCACGCCGGTTCGCCATTCTTGCCGTTGTCGTCGCCGGTCGGGGCGAGGATCAGCACCCAGTCGCCACGACGGATCGCGAACTTGCCCTGCCCGCTGTGGTGCACCGTCGCCTCCCGCAGCGGGGCTTTTCGCTTCTCGCCGAGGAGCGCGGGCAGGACGTTGACGCTGTCCACGCCGGCGTCGGCGGGCAGCGTGACATCGAGCAACGCGGCCAGTGTCGCCATCAAATCGACGTGGCAAATCGTTTCGTCGCTGACACGTCCCGCCCCGATCTTGCCCGGCCAGCGGGCGAGGAAAGGCACCCGGTGGCCGCCCTCCCAGGCGTCCCGCTTCGCGCCGCGCAGGGGCCCCATGCTCGCGTGGCCGAACTCCTTCAGCCGGTCGTACGCGCCGGGGTTCACTTCGCCGGAAATCTCCGGGCCGTTGTCGCTCGTGAGGATGACCAGCGTCTTCCCCGCGACGCCGCTCCGCTTCAAGGCGTCCAGCACCGCGCCCACGACATGATCGGTCTGGGCCACGAAGTCGCCGAACGCGCCCGCCTTGCTCGCCCCGGTGAACTGCGGCGACGGCACGACCGGAAAGTGGGGCGACGTGAGCGGCAGGTAGAGGAAGAACGGCTTGTCGCCCCTCGCGGCCTTCTCGATGAACCCGACCGCGCGCTTCTCCAAGGCCGGCAGCACCTCGACGAGTTTCCAGTCGGGCACCATCGGGCCGGCGATGTTGAACGAGTCGCGGCCGACGGGCGCGGTGGCCGAGGGGATGCCTACAGTGCGGTCGTTCTCGAGGAAGCAGTAGGGCGGGAAGTTCGGGACGTCGGTGCCGAAGTACAGGTCGAAGCCGCGTGCGGTCGGCCCGTCGGGGATCGGCTTGGTGAAGTCGCGCTGGCCGCCGCCGCCGGGCTTGGGCCAACCCCAGCCGAGGTGCCACTTGCCGACGCACGCCGTGGCGTAGCCCTTCTCGCGGAGCAACCCCGCCACCGTCAGTTGCTTCTCCGCGATCAGCGGCGGCGCGAACGGGCCGATCACGTTGCGCTGCAACCGCGTCCGCCAGGCGTACCGGCCGGTGAGTAGGGCGTACCGGGTCGGCGTGCAGACCGCCGACGGCGAGTGCGCGTCCGTGAACCGCACCCCGTCTTGGGCGAGCCGATCCATGTTCGGCGTGGGGATCTTCGACGCCGGGTTGTAACAGCCCACGTCGCCGTAGCCGAGGTCGTCCGCCAGGATGTAGACGATGTTCGGTGGCGTCGGCTCGGCGGCGCGGGCCGTCGCGCAAAGGCCGAGCAGCAACACGAGTTTGGCGGTCGCTGCCTTCATCATTTGTCGGACTCCAACAGCTCCGCCATCGCCCACCCGAGCCGCAGGCCGACTTCCAGATAGGTTTCGGCGTTGCGGTTGTAGTGGTAGCCCTGATTCTTGGGCGAGTCGGCGGCCTCGCGCCACAAGTCGCGGGAGTCCACCGACTTCAGGTTGCCGGCGAATTTCGGGTACTTCTTCGCGTCACCCACCGCGAGTTGGGCCTCCGCGACCTTCAGCCCCAAGCCCTCGCGGCCTGGGTTGCCGCACCCCGTGGCCAGCACGAACTTGGCCTTCGGCGCGTCGTAGTCCTTCCGCAGGCTCTCGACCAGGCGCTCGAGGTTCTCCTCGTACTTGCCGGCGTGGGCGGCGCTGCCGGTGTCCTTGTGCCCTTGCCACCAGACGAAGCCGGCGACCTCGTACCCCTGACCCTTGTCGCCCGGATACCACTTGGCGACGGTGCTCAGTGCCCCCTTGGCGTTCGCCAAGTCGTCGTCGTACTGCTTGCCGGCGTACCACTTGACGTCTTTCTTGGGTTGGCCCTCGACCCACGAGTCGGGCGTGTCCTTGTACCCCGCGTAGGTCTTGCCCCCGGACGTGAACGGCTTGCTGCCGGGGGGCAACAAGTCCCACCCCAGGCTCCGGTTGCCGGTGCACGACTTCAGGACCAGGACCGGCTCCTCGAGGACGTGCCCCATGACGTAGCCGAAGCCGAGTTCCGGGCCGATCGAACTGCCGTTGTTGGCGGTCGGGCTGAGCGGTGCCCCCTTCTTCACTCGCGCGTCGTAGTAGTACACGTCTTTCCGCTCGGTCCACTGGTCGCCGTCGATCAGCCACGGGTACTTCTTGTCGGTTTTCGTGAGGAACCTGAGCGTCCCCTTGGTCGCCTCCGGGCCGAGGTCCCCCATGCCGACCATGTTCGACTGCCCCATCAGGATGAACACCTTGATGGGCTTGCCCGCCGCACCGGGCTTGTCGTCCGGTCGCGGGAGCAACCTCGACTTCTCCTGCGCGGACGCGGAGCCGACCGAGGCGACCACTGCGAGAACTGCGTAGGCGAAGGTCGGTAGGATTCGCATGAGCACCATGTTCCGTCTCGTGTTCATTGGAGTCAAGAATGATCCGCCAGAAATGCGACGACGCCATCGGCAAACGCTTCCGCCGCCGGGGGGTGGTAGCGAAGCCACAGTTCCGGTTCGATCAGTTCGAGTTCCATGACGGCCAATCGGCCGTCGTTGCCGCGCACCATATCGACCCGCCCGTAGACCGGCACCGGGTGGCAAGCGGCGGCGACGCGCTCGGCCAACTCGACCTGGTCGCCGGTCGGTGAGTACGGGTGGGCCTTCCCGCCGTGGTCGTCCTGCACGCGGAAATCGCCGGGCTTGGCGACCTTGCGCACGGCGTGCGTGTAGCGGCCGCCGAACACCATCAGCGTGTCCTCGCCGGTGCGGGCGACGTCGGCTTGGAAGGGCTGCACGATCATCGACTCGCACGCCAGCAGCCCCGCGAGGAGCGTCTGGCACTCGGCCGCCCGCTCGCGGTTCACCCGGTAGGTGTGCCGGGCACCGCCGGACACGCACGGCTTGAGGACCGCCTCGTCCCAGCCGGTTTCGGCCAGCACCTCGGCGAGCGTTCGCGTCGAGCCGCGCTCCAGGAACCGCGACGGCACCACGGGCACGCCACGCCCGGCGAGGTCGGCGAGGTAATGCTTGTCCCCGTTCCAGCGGACCGTGGGGCCGGGGTTGCACAACCGCGTCGCGCGCTCGACGCGCCCCAGCCAGGCCGTGAACTCGGCGAACCGCTCGTGGTAGTCCCAGGTCGTGCGGAACACCGCGCACCGGAACCGGGACCAGTCGGTCTCGGGGTCGGCCCAATCGACCCGCACCGAGGTCAGCCCGCGGCGGGTCAGCGCCGCCTGGAGGAGCCGGTCGTCGTCCAGGATGTTGCCCAAATACCAGTCGCCCCCCGCCGCGGCGGGCGCGGTGTAACGGCGGTCGGTGAGCAGGGCCACATCGGGTGCGGGCATCGGCGACGACCTACTCTTTCGCGCCTTGGCGGGTGGCGATGGGGACGTACCCGATCTCCAACCCCTTCGGCGGGGTCACGAGGACCGCCGGGTCGAGGTCCGCGAGCTTGCCGACTTTCGGCGGCGGCAGGTACTCCCGGTCGTTGGTCCAGCCCTTGTGCAGCATCTCCACCCGCTTCTGGAGGACTTCCCGCTCGTCGGCGGTCAGGTCGGCGTTGAGCAAGGCGGGCTGGTCGGCGAAACGATACCATGAGTAGGTGACCACACTGCCGTCGCCCAGTTTCGCCTCGAACGGCCCCGCCGTCGGGCCTGGCTTCTTCCATGAGCTGTCGGCCTCGTCGGGCGTGACGTACGGCTTCTGGTCGGGCTTGCGGACGCGCGGGAACTCGACCTTTGCCAGCCCGGTCTCGGCGGGCACGTCCTTCGCGTTCACCACCACCCACCGCCCCTTGCCCTTCGCGTCCTTGTCCAGGCGGTAGTACTCGGGCAGCGTCACGAGGGAGCCGCCCTTCGGGTCCGCCCTCGTCACAGATTCTTTGGCCCACCGGTAGCCGTACGTGGTCGGGTCGAGGGCGACGGGCGTGGCGAACGAGTTCCACGCGACCGGCACCTTCTGGTCCCGCGCCGTGTCGGGGGGGGAGATTCGCCAGGTCGCGCCGCCCTTCCCGTCGAAGGTGTGGACACTGGCGGCCTTGGGGTCGATCTCCCCGGACGACGCCTTGCCCCCGTCGAACCACGCCCGAACTCCGTCCCACAGGGCGGCCTTGGTGTACGCGGAGATGTTGTGGACCAGCGGGGCGTCGCCGCCCGACCCCTCTGGGAACCGCGTCGGCGCGACGCGGGCGTAGGTGTCCCCCTTGGCGTCCGGGGCGGTGTACGCGGGGATGTGCTGCGTCTCCATCTGCACGGCCTTGTTCGGCTCGGACGGCCGGGAGTCGAGGAACAGCCCCTTCAGCTCCGGCCTCTCGACGGTGGGGCGCGACCAGAAGTACGGCGTGAAGAACGCCACCGGCCCCTTGAAGTTGCCGGTGTTGAGGAACAGGGTCCAGCAGTGGTCCCCGGTCGGCACGTCCGTCCCCGCGGTCGTCTTCTTGGGCGCGGTCAGCGGCAGCGGCAGGTAGCCGTACCCGAACAGTTCCCCGCTCGTGCCCTGCTTCAGGTTGAGGCCGTCCGGGGGCCACAGCACCCACGGGCTGAGTTGCGCGACGGCGTAGTGGCCCGCGGGCTTCTTCCAGTCCCGGCCCTTGCCGGCACCGGGGCCGTTCGCCCACTCGCTGAAGTTCAGGGCCACGCCGCCCATGATGAACTTCGGCGTCTCGGTGGCGAACCGCGTGTCGCGCCACCAGCCGAGTCCGCCCTCGATGTCGGAGTAGATTTTCTCCGGCTTGGGGCCGCCGTACTGGGAGAACATCCAGGTGCCGAACAGGCCGCTCTGGAAGTCCTGCCCTGGGTAGTCCTTCAACAGCGGCCACGCGGCGACGTAGGTCGAGAACCCGGCGTTGTACTTCGCGTCCACCTTGCCGTGCGGGACGAGCAGGTAGCCCGCCATTTCCGCCTTCCGGGGCGTCGCGTCGTCCGCCGAGACCTCAGACGGGTGCCCGAGACACAGCAACGCCAGGCCCGTTGCGATCCAAGAGCGGCGGGGAGTGGTCAGCATTCGAGAGCCTCCTGCGGGAGCGGTTTCTTGATCGCGGCGGCACTCACTTGGCGGCCGGAGCACACAGCTTCTTCATCGCGGTCCCCATCGCCTCGCCGATGAGGTAATACGTCTCGGCGTTGTTGTTCCAGTGATAATTCGCGTTGAGCGGCGACACGTCCTTCTCTCGCCAGAACTCCCGTGTGGCAACGAAGGCCACCGTACCCAGGAGGTCGCCCCCCTTGGCGGCAACGTCGGCCTGGGCTTTCATGAGCGCCAAGGCCCGCGGGTGCTTCTCGTCCTTGCCGCCCATCCCGGTCTCGGCGATCACGAACGGCAGCTTCGGCGCGTGCAAGTCCCTGCGGATGTCGCGGATGAAGTTGACCATGTTCTCGAAGTACTCGTCGGTGTACGCCTGATTCACGCGGTCGTTCCAGCCCTGGTGCCAGCCGAACCCGGCGAGTTCGTACCCGCGGTCGCCGAACTCCGGGAACTCGGTCTTCAAGTCCTTCAGTACGGCCTTCGTCCGCTGGACGACCTCCTGGTAGTACGGGCCGACCACGCCGCCCGAACTCGGCGGGCGGAAGTCCACAGCCAGACTCTTCCCGCCCCAGGCGAGTTTGACGAGCAGCACGGGTGCCTCGTAGGCGTCGCCGACGACGTGGCCGAAGCCGAGTTCCGGCCCGATCAGGTGCCCCTTCGCCCCGTAGCCCACCGCGAGTTTGCCCTTGCGTTCGAGGTAGTGAATCCACACGTCGTCGCGGACGACCCACCGGCCGTCCTTGCCGAGCAGGTGCCGGAACTTCGCCGCCGTGGCCGGGTCTTTGGCCGCGTTCTCGAGGCTCCCCTTGCCCCCGTTCCGCTTCGGGTCGGCATCGATCAGTCCGAACCCCTCCATGTTCGACTGCCCGGCCAGGATGAACACCTTGACCGGCCCCCCGCCCCCGAGGGGCTTGTCGGCCGGCTTGACGCCGACGAGGGCCTCGGCGAACGCCTTGCCGATCGGTGCCAGAATCTTGGCCGCGCCGAGGTAGTGGTAACCGCCGTTGGAGACGCCCGCCTTGTAGCGCCTCAACTCGTCCGGCTTGAAGTCCTCCCTGAGGGCCTTCTCGCGGGCCGCCTCCTTCACCTCGCGCGTCGGGTTCGGCTGCTTCTTGAACTCCGCATTCAGCTTCGCGTTGAGTTTGTCCATCCGTTCGTGCAGAGCGTTGAGGTCGTCGTCCCAAAACGGTGCCGTCTCCACCACCTTCACGTTGCCCTTGAACTCCGGCAGCGCCGCCGGCGCGGCCTGGGCCTGGCGGAAGTGGAGCTGCGGCGGCTTGTTCCCCTTCTGAAGTCCGTCGATGCCCATCACGCCGATCACGAAGGGCATCTTCGGGGCCGACAGGTCTTTCCGCACGTCGCGGATCAGGTGTCCCAACAACTCCCCGTACTGGTCGTACCCGCCGGGCTTCATCTGGTCGGGGTACGCCCCGCCATCGACCAGATCGTTGAACCCCTGGAACCAGACGAACCCGGCCAACTCGTACCCTTGCTTTTCGTCGTACTCGGGCACGACCCGCTTGATGTCCTTGAGCACCTTCCGCACGTGCTCGGTCATGTGGCGGTAGAACAGGCCGGTGGCTGCGACCTTTTCCGCTTGGATCTTGCCCAAGTCGTCGCCGCGCTGCTTGAAGCGGTTCAACTCGGAAGCGCTCCACACATACGGCCCGCCACTTGGCGGGCGGAAATCGGTGTGCAAGCTGCGGCCGCCCCACGAGGTCTTGATGATCAGGATCGGCTCGCCCAGCAACTTCTCCATCGTGAGGCCGAACGTGAACTCCGGCCCGATCTTCAAGTCGTTCGAGGCACCGAAGCCGGCCGTCAGTTTCCCCTTCTGCTCCTGGAGATCGGAGTAGCGATCGCCGAGGCAGCCGACTGACGAGATCCAGACCCGTTCACACACCTTCGGCTTGCCGTCCGGCCCGCGCATCTCCTTGAGGAGCGGGGCGGTCTTGGGGTCGTCGGCCAGGGAGTCGAACGTCGAGACGCTCGCGTGCCCCTGCATGTTCGACTGCCCGGCCAGGACGAACACCTTCAGCGGCTTGTCGGCGGCCTTCGCGGGGGCAGACGGCGCGAGAAGGGTCATCCCCACGAGGACGGCAAAAATCGGGCTGCGTGTCACTGTGGCACCTCGAGTTGGTCCGAACCTGTCGCTCCCGAAACGCTCCGAGCCGGGAATCGGAGTCGCCGGGGTGACGAATCCGGTTGCACAGGTAATCTTGACGTTAGCGGCCCACGTTTCGCGGAAAAAAAGTAGCGAATCTCGGAAGCGTCCCCATGAGTCGAGCACCCCGCCGCGTCGCGCTGATGCTGGACCTCCAGTGGCCGTTCAAGCGGCACTCGGAGATCTTCTCGGGCATCCAACGGTACGCGGAGGAACAGGGCTGGACCTCCATCCTCGACGAGTTCGCCGACGACACGCTCCGGCGGAAGCGCCGCGAGGGGGATCGGTACGACGGCGTCGTGGCGAGGGCGAATCACCCGCTGGCCCGGCTCGCCGCCAAGGCGGGCGTGCCGGTGGTGAACGTGTGGCCGAGTTCGCCCGCGCGGCACCTACTGCCGGGCGTCTACCCCGACTCGACGGAGGCGGGCCGACTGGTCGCCGAACACCTGCTGGCCCGCGGGTTCCGCGCGTTCGCCACCCTCACCTCGCCGAAGAACGTCGATAACGAACTGGAGGTCAAGGAATTCGCGCGGCTCGTCCGAAAAGCCGGCTTCGGTTGCGCGTCCGCGGACATCCCCACGGACCCCTACCGCGACCTCGCCAACTGGAGGAAGACCGGCCTCCTCATCGAGCGGGCGATGGCCGCGTGGGTGCCGCCGATCGGCGTGTACGTCGGCCAAGAGGTGTGCGGGCGGTTGGTGGTGCAGGCGGGGCACCGCCGCGGCTGGCGCGTCCCGCAGGACGTGGCGATCGTCGCCGGCAAGAACGAGGAGGCGCTGTGCGAACAGCCCCGCCCGTCGCTCACCAGTGTCGAGATCGGCTACGACCGCATCGGGTACGCCGCCGCCGAACTGCTCGGCCGGCTGATGGAAGGGCAGCCGCCCCCGGCGAAGCCGATCCGACTGGCCCCGCACGGACTGGTCGTGCGCGAATCGACCGACTTCTTCGCCGTCGATCACGAGGTTGTCGCCGCGGCGATGGCGTTCATCGCGGCCAACAGTCATCGTCGCATCGGGCCGGACGATGTCGCGGCGGCGGTGGGCACCGAGACGCGGACGCTGCAGAACTACTTTCGCAAGGCGATCCAGCGGCCGGTCGCGACCGAAATCCGCCGCGTGCGCGTCGAGCGCGCCAAGCGGGAACTGGCCCAGAGCGACCGGTCGTTAGCCGCGATCGCCCACGATGTCGGCTTCGGCACCATTCAGCGCCTGTACGAGGTGTTCAAGCGAGAGGTCGGCGTCGCCCCCGGCGAGTACCGCAATCAGCGGCAGTTGAGAAGCGAAGGGTGACGTCCGTTGCGCGTGAGAAGGGCGACGGATCCTCACTTCTTGCTCGCCCATTCGCTCCGCGAGACGGCACACCGAAAGCCGACGTGAGACGTACTCGTGTCCACCGCCGTCCCCTGCCGCGCGCCGGGTCGATAACTCTCGCAATAGTCGGCGTGGCATAGGAACGACCCACCCCGCGTCACCCGCTTGGGGACGAGTGGCTCCCTCGGGTCCCAGAAGTCGTCCGGCCCCTTCGGGTTGGCCGTTAACCCTAGGCGTTGCGAGTAGGGGTCCGTCCGATACCAATCCGAACACCACTCCCAGGCGTTCCCGGCCATGTCGTACAGGCCGTAGCCGTTCGGCGGGTAGCTCTTGACCGGGGCCGTGCGGTCCCACCCGTCCGCTCCGCCTTGGTGTTCCGGTGGGGGAACGTCCCCTGCCAGATGTTGGCCTTCGCCCCGTCGGCGTCGGACAGGGCACGAGTTCAAAAACGGGGTGACGCACACCATCCACGAGCGCGAACGCCTGACCCCGGACGCGACCACGCTGGCGCAAGTCTTGAAGTCGGCCGGGTACGCGACCGGGATTTTCGGCAAGTGGCACTTGGGCGACGAACCCGATCGGCGACCGAGCCGGCGCGGCTTCGACAAAGTGTTCATCCACGGTTGCGGCGGCATCGGCCAGAGTTACCCCGGCAGTTGCGGCGACGCGCCGGGCAACAAGTATTTCGACCCGGCCATCCTCCACAACGGGAAATTTGAAAACACCAAAGATTATTGCACCGATGTCTTCTTCGGCGAAGCCACCAAGTGGATCGGGGCGGTCAAGGGGACGGGCAAACCGTTCTATTGCACGATCACGCCGAACGCGCCCCACGCCCCGTTGGACGTGCGCCCCGAGGACGAAGCACGCTACAAGGACAAGGTGAAGCAACCGAGCGTCGCCAAATTCTTCGGCATGGTCGCGAACATCGACGACAACGTCGGCCGACTCTTGGCCAAGCTCAAGGAGTGGGGCCTCGAAAAAGATACCCTCGTGATCATCATGAACGACAACGGCGGCACGGCCGGCGTGCCGATCTTCAACGCGGGAATGCGGGGGCAGAAAGGGACGCCGTGATTGGGCGGGACTCGCGCGGCTTCGTTCTGGCGCTGGCCGGGAACCCTCGCGCCGGCCGATTGCGACCGCCTCGCCGCGCACGTCGATTTCTTCCCGACCCTCGCCGAGATCGCCGGGGCGGAACTCGGCGACGGAGTCCGCAAACAGGTCGAGGGCCGCACCCTCGTCCCGCTGCTCCAGAATCCGAACGCCGAATGGGCCGACCGCACGCTGTTCACCCACGTGGGGCGCTGGCCGAAGGGTGCCAAAGTGGACGGCCACAAATTCGACAATTGCAGCGTCCGCGCGCCGCGCTGGCACCTGGTGTCCGCGGGCAAAGCCAAAGGTCAGTGGCAGTTGTTCGATATCGCGAACGACCCCTGTGAGGGGCGGGATGTCGCGGAGAAGCATCCCGCCGTCGTGAAGGCGATGAGCGCCGAGTACGACACTTGGTGGGCCTCGCTGCCGCCCTACTTGGTGAACGAGGACGCGGTATCGGCGAAAGAGAACCCTTTCAAGGAACTCTACTGGAAGCAGTTCGGCAAGCCGAAAACGGACTGAGTCCGAGTCCGGCCGGGCAAGGTTACGCTTACTTCTTGAGTAGGGCCACGGGCCAAGGTTCGACTTGGGAGCGCTTCGCCCACGCCGCGTACTGCCCGGCGAGTTTCGTCACGAGGTCGGGCATCGCCAGCGCCAAGTCCTTCGACTCGACCCGATCCTTCCCGAGGTCGTACAGCTCCCAAGGGCTGGCGTGCTTGCCGACGAGTTTCCAGTCCCCCGAGCGAACGGCGCGGTGGCCTTCGTGCTCCCAAAAAATCGCCTCACGCTCGATCGGCTGACCCGCGAATGCTGGGGCCAAGCTCTTCCCTTCGAGGGGTAAGTACGCCGAATCGCCCAACTGCGAAGACTTCACGCCCGCGAGATCGACACAAGTCGCGGCGATGTCGATGAGGTGGCCCGGCTGCTTCCGGAGTTCCCCCTTCGCCGCAATGCCCTTGGGCCAGTGGGCGATCAGCGGCGTGCTGATGCCCCCCTCGTGCACCCAGTGCTTGTATTCCCGGAAGGGGGTGTTCGAGACGTTAGCCCAGCCCCGACCGTACGCGACGTAAGTGTCCGCCCCGCCGGGCATGACCTTGGGGCCCATCCGCACCGGGTAGCCGTCGCGGGTCTGCCTCGGCACACTCCCCGCCGCGGCGAATGCCTCCGGCTTCATCGCCGGGAAGGTCGGCTGACTCGGCCGCTCGACGTTCGGGTGGTCCTTGTTGCCGGCGCGGCCCATCGGCTCCGCGCAGCCGCCGTTGTCTTGCAGGAACAGGATGAGCGTGTTCTCGTACTGCCCGGTCCGCTTGAGTTCCGCAACCAGTTTGCCGACCCCTTGGTCCATGCGATCCACCATCGCCGCGTAGACCTCCATGCCCGCCGCTTCCCACTTCGGGTCCGCGACTTTGCCCCAGTCTTCCGCCTGAGGACTCACGGCTTGCTTGGGGTCGATCAGGCCGAGCCGGGCGGACTTCTCGAAGCGGGCTTGGCGGATCGGCTCGTAGCCCCCGTCGTACTTCCCCCGGTACTTGTTGATGTCGTCCGGCAGCGCGTGCATCGGCCAGTGGGCCGCGGTGTACGCGACGTACAGGAAGAACGGGTCGAGCGCGTGCCTTTGGGCGTGGTCGCCGACGAACCGCACCGCGTGGTCCGAAATGGCGTCCGTGTAGTAGTACGTCGCGGGCCGGTACTGCGCATCGGCGAACGCGGAGATCATTGTGGTGTCGCGCACCAGCGACGAGGGGTCGAAGAAGCTCCCCGCCCCGTGGATCGTGCCGTAGAACCGGTCGAACCCGCGCCCGAGGGGCCAGTTCCCCTTCGGCCCGTCCTTGCCCGCGGAGGGCGTGACGTGCCACTTGCCGACGGCGTAGCTGCGATACCCGACCGGCTTCAGGGCCTCCGCGACGGTGCGACACGACCGGTTCAGGTCGCCGCGGTAACCGGGGTGGCCCGCCCCCTTGTCCTCGGTCATGTGCCCGACACCGGCTTGGTGCGGGTACAAGCCGGTCAGCAGGCTGGCGCGGGTGGGGCAGCACCGCGCGCAGTTGTAGAACTGCGTGAAGCGCAGGCCGCCGGCCGCGAGCGCGTCGAGGTTCGGCGTGGCGATTTCGCCCCCGTAGCAACCCAAGTCCGAGAAGCCCATGTCGTCGGACAGGATTACGACGACGTTGGGGCGTGGGGGTTCCGCCGCCGTGGCCGCCGTCAACCAACAACCCCCGAGAAGTAGCCAAGCGAAGAGGAACGGCCTCATGGATCACCTCGTTGAGGATGGCGGCTCACGGCTTCTTGGGCCGGCGCGGGTCGGCTTCCGCCGGGTCGGAGTCCGGCACCTTGAGTTCTTTCCGCAGGCGTGCCAGTTCGACTTCCAGTCCCTTTTGGGTCTCGGCGTACTCGGGCGAGCCGTAGACGCTTTTCAGTTCCTGCGGGTCGGTCTTCAAGTCGAACAGTTCCCAGTAGTCGAACTCCGGCTCGTAGAATCGCACCAGTTTGTAGCGGTCGGTGACCACGCCGTAGTGCCGGGCGACGCTGTGAACCGCCGGGTGTTCGTAGTAGTGGTAGTAGAAACTCTTCCGCCAATCCTTCGGGGTCGTACCGTTCAGCAAGGGCAGCAAACTCCGGCCCTGCACCCCCGCGGGGACGGCGACCCCGGCCGCCTCGAGCAGCGTCGGGGCGAAGTCGATATTGCTGACGATCTCCGCGGTCGTCGAGCCGGGCTTCGCGTGCCCCGGCCACTTCACCAACAGCGGCGTGCGCAAGCTCTCCTCGAAAATCCAGCGCTTGTCGAACCAGCCGTGCTCGCCGAGGTAGAAGCCTTGGTCCGACGAGTAGATCACGATCGTGTTTTCGCTCAGCCCTTCTCGGTCCAGGTAGTCGAGCATTTTGCCGACGCCTTCATCGACGGCCTTGACGCAGCCGAGGTAGTCGTGCAGGTAGCGGTTGTAGCGCCAGCGGACGAGGTCCTTCCCGGCCAAATTCGCCTTCTCGAACGCCTCGTTTCTCGGTCGGTAGTACTCGTCCCACTTCGCCTTGTCGGCCCCGGTCAGCCCCGGCGGGTGAGTCAGTTTGGCGTCCGACTTGGTGAAGGTCTTCGCGAGCGTCATGTCTTGGGACTTCTCGGCTTTGCCGCGACCGGAGTAGTCGTCGAAGAGGGTCTCCGGCTCGGGGTACTGGCGGTCCTGGTCGTGGCCCAGGTGCCGAATCGCCGGCGACCACTCCCGGTGGGGGGCCTTGTGCTGGCACATCAGCAGGAAGGGCTTCGTCTTGTCGCGGCGTTTCATCCAGTCGAGGCTGGATTCCGTGATGAGGTCGGTGACGTAGCCTTGGTTCGGTTGGCGTTGGCCGTCCCGGATCGTCGGCGGGTTGTAGTAGATGCCTTGGCCCGGCAGGACGTTCCAGTGGTCGAAGCCGGTGGGGTCCGAGACAAGGTGCCACTTGCCGATGACGGCGGTCTGGTAGCCGGCCTTCTGGAGCAACTTCGGGAAGGTGGTTTGGGTCCCGTCGAACTTACTGTTGCTGTTGTCGTAGAAGCCGTTGAGGTGCGAGTACTTGCCGGTGAGGACGCAGGCCCGGCTGGGGCCGCAGATGCTATTGGGCACCAGGCAGCGGTCGAACCGCGTCCCGCCCTTGGCGATGCGGTCGAGGTTCGGCGTACTGTTGAGTTTGAGGGGGTGCCCGTAAGCGCTGATCGCCTGGTAGGCGTGGTCGTCCGAGAAGATGAAGACGATGTTCGGCGGCTTCGGCCCTTCGGCGAATCCAAGCATGGGTGTCAGCGCCAGGAGCACACCGACGAACACTGTCCGCATGGAGACCTCGGGATTCCAAGTCGGGCCGGTCCGGCCCGAGCCGTTCGTCTTTCGAGCCGATCGCTTGCAGTGTAGCGAACTCCTCCTCGTTCGGCCTTGTCGAATCAGGCGTGGAGGGTGGCCGCCTTACCGAATCGCGGCGTCGTCGCGAGGACGACTCCCGTGGGGAAAATCCGGCCTCGACCGGCTGTCGGTGGCTGACTCGGCGGCGGCTCGGGCCGCCGCTCGCCGGGAGACTTGCCGTCGGTGCGGCGAGTCTTCGGGTTGCCGGGGTGCGGCCGAAAACGGTAACTGCTATTATTGAAGGATCGATTCGCACTCTCCCCGAGGCCCGCGATGCCGACCGACCCCTCCCCCGCCGTACTCGCGTCGCGGGCGCGCCGCCCCGGCACGAAGTACGTCTCCGCGATCCAGCCGTGGTTGCGCCCCCTCTTGTGGCTCACCTTCGCCGGCTTCGCCCTGCTCGCGGCGACCGGGACTTACCTCGCCGGCGTCAGCGAGATGAACGCCGCGCGGCCCGGCGGTAGCTCGACGACGCCGTTCACCTTCTGGATGTTCCTCGCCCACGGGGCCGTCGGCCTCCTCGGTACTTTGCCTTACCTCGTCTTCGGGTTCGCCCACTACTTCACGTCGCGCAACCGCAAGAACCGCCGCGCCGTCCGCCTCGGGCTGGTGGTGTTCGCGCTGGGCATCGTGATCATCGTCACGGGGGCCGCGCTGTTCCAGTTCGACGGCCTGCCGCAACTGCCGACCGGGACCCCCGGCCGCTCGGTGGCGTACTGGCTGCACGTCCTGACGCCGGTCGCGTGCGTCCTAGCTTACGTCGGCCACCGCAAGGCCGGCCCGAAGATCAAGTGGCGCTACGGCCGCGCCGCCGTCGGCTTCACGGCGGTCACGCTCGGGGTCATGGCCTACTTCCACAACTACGACCCCCGCGCGGCCGGCCGGCTGGAGTCGAAGGACGGGCTGAAGTACTTCGAGCCGTCGAACGCCCGCACCGCCGACGGCAAGTTCATCGACGCCAAGGTGCTCATGAACGACGCGTACTGTACCCAGTGCCACGCCGACATCGCCAACGACCACCTGCACAGCGCCCACAAGTTCAGCTCGTTCAACAACCCCGCCTACCTGGCGAGCGTCAAGGAGACGCGCGAGGTCGCCTTGAAGCGCGACGGCAACGTCAAGGCGTCAAGGTGGTGCGCCGGCTGCCACGACCCCGCGCCGTTCTTCAGCGGCCAGTTCGACGACGCCGACACCGACTTCGAGAAGCAGGAGACCGGCCACGCCGGCATCACCTGCGTGGTGTGCCACAGCATCACCGAGGTCCACGGCCCGCAGGGCAACGCCGCGTACACCATCGAGGAGCAGCAGCAATACCCCTTTACGTACAGCGACAACCCCGTGCTGCAGTGGGTCAACGCCCAGATGGTGAAGGCCAAGCCCGACTTCCACAAGAAGACGATGCTCAAGCCGCTGCACAAGTCGGCCGAGTTCTGCGGCACCTGCCACAAGGTCGCGCTGCCGGTCGAACTCAACCACTACAAGGACTTCCTCCGCGGCCAGAACCACTACGACTCGTTCGTACTGTCCGGCATGGGCAACGGCAGCCGCAGCTTCTACTTCCCGGAGAAGGCGAAGGACAACTGCGCGAGTTGCCACATGCCGCTCGTGCCGAGTACCGACTTCGGGGCCAAGGACTTCGACGGCACCGGCGGCCGCAAGGTCCACCACCACAGCTTCCCGGCCGCGAACACCGGGCTGTTCGCGCTGCTCAAGAACGAGCCGCGCTACGCCGGCCTGGCCGAGGGCTTCGACCGCACCACGAAGCTCAACACCGACTTCCTGACCGACAAGAAGCTCCGCATCGACCTGTTCGGCGTCAAGGACTACCGGCCCGACGGCAGCGTCAACGACGAGTCGCTCGCGGTCCTGCGGCCGGAGCTCCCGGAGTTGAAGCCGGGCCAGAAGTACCTCGTCGAGACGGTCATCCGCACGCTCAACATCGGCCACCACTTCTCGCAAGGCACGGTGGACTCGAACGAGATTTGGGTGGACTTCACGGCCAAGGCCAACGGCAAGGTCATCGGCCGCAGTGGGGCGACGAAGAACCCCGACGACAGCGGGGCCGTGGACGAGTGGTCGCACTTCGTCAACGTCCACATGCTCGACCGCGACGGCCGCCGCATCGACCGCCGCAACCCTCAGGACATCTTCACGCCGCTCTACGACCACCAGATTCCGCCCGGCGCGGCGGCGGTCGTCCACTACGAGTTGGACGTGCCGGCCGGCGTGACGGGGCCGGTCGAGCTGACGGTGCGGCTGCGCTACCGCAAGTTCGACCAGGCGTACATGGAGCACGTCCACAAGCCGCTCAACAAGCCGGTGCCGAAGCTGCCGATCGTCGATATTTGCAGCGACACGGTGACCCTGCCAGTGGGCGGCGTGGCGGTCCCGGAGCAAGAGTCGCCGGTGAAGCCGGGCTGGCAGCGCTGGAACGACTACGGCATCGCCTGCTACCTCGAAGGCGGGGTAGGGAGCAAGAAGGGCAACCTGCGGCAGGCCGAGGTCGCCTTCAACAAGCTGCTCACACTCGACGCCAAGGACGCCGTCTGGCACGCCCACGCCAACCTGGCCCGCGTCTACCTCGACCTGGGCCGGCCCGACGCCGCCGCGGCCGCCGTGACGGCGTCGGGCCGCTGCGACCCGCCCGCGCCGTGGTGGCTGCAGGCGTGGCTCTCGGGGCTGGCGTCGGCGGAGAACGCGGCGACCAAGGCCGACTGGGACGCCGTCGCCGCGCAGTTCGCCAAGATCGTCGAGCCGACGAACCAGCCGCGCGAGCGGAACATGAATTTCACGAAGGACTACGTCGTCCTCGGCCGCCTCGGGCAGGCGTACTTCCGCCGCGCCCAACTCGAACCACTCGGCTCCCCGGAGCAGGCCGCGTTCTTGTCGAAGGCGGCGGAGCGTTACGAGCAAGTGCTGGCGATCGAGCCGGAGGACTTGTTGTCGCACTACGGGCTGAACCAGTGCTACGGCCTCCTCGGCGCGGACGCGCCGGGGCCGGACGGCTCGTCGGTGGGGACGATCGACGAGGTCCGCCGGCTGACCGGCGTGACCCTATCCGCCCCGGTCGCCGGGCGTGCGCAGGCCGCCGCGCAACTCGCCGACGCCGTGGGCAAGCTCGGCCGTCTGCCGCCGGACGCGCAAGCCCCGCGGCTGAAGCCGCTGCAAGAGGCGAGGCTGTCGCTGCGTAAGGCGTACCGCGACGAGGCCGACGCCGCGGCGCGGGAGGGCCTGGCGACGGCGCTGTCGGCGGTCCACCGCGAGTTGCACGCGCTGCTCAAGCCCGACGAGTTGGCGCGGTCGGCGACGGCCCGGAAGTACCGCGCCGCCAACCCCGCCGCGAACGCCGCCGCGGAGGCGGTCGTGATCTACCCGACGAACCGGCCGGGTGCGCCGGGCCGGTGACGCTAACCCTGTCGCCAGCGCCGCTTCGCCTCGGCGATGGCGGCGTTGTTGCCCTCGACGCTCGGCGGGGCGGCCGCGCGGTAGATCGGCGCGCGGGCGTGGGCGTGCGTCTCGGTCCGCAGGTGCGCGAGCATGTGGTGCCCGACCCGCCGCTCGCGCTCGGCCCGCAGCGCGGCGATGTCGATCGGGGCGACGACGATCTTGCCGCCGGGGCCGGGGTCGGCTTGCGCCAGCAGGCGGCCGTCGTAATCGACGACCATGCTGCCGCCCGGCCACGAGAACGGCGGGTAGTGACTGAGGCTCGCGCCCTGGTTCGCCGCCACGACGTAGGCGATATTTTCGAGGGCGCGGCAGCGGTTCACGACGGTCCACCAGTCCATCGGCGGCGTCGCCCCCCACGGGTCCATGTACGCCGACACGCGCACCAACACCTCGGCCCCTTGCAGCGCCAACTCGCGGATCGCCTCGGGGAAGAGCCAGTCGTAGCAGATCGCCGCGCCGATCACGCCGATCTCGGTCTCGGCGACGGGGAACAGCGGCTCCGCGTAGCCGGCCACGTCGTGCGGGCTGCTGTGGACCTCCCACGGGATCCACGGGTTCACCTTGCGGTACTTGAACAGCAGGCCGTCCGGGCCGATCAGGCAGGTCGTGTTGAAGACGTGACCGGGGTATTTCGCGTCCACCTCCAGGAACGTGCCGGTTTGGAGGTAGATGCCGTGCTCCTTGGCCTTGCGGTGGTAGCGCTCGGTCTGCTCGTTGGGCAGTGACACCGCGAGCTTGTCGCGCAGCTCCTCGACGGTGGGGTAGATCGGCGCGGCGTGGGCGAACTCGGGGAAGGCGACGAGCCGCACGTCGCCGAACGGGGCGTAACCCAACACCGCCTGATCGACCATGGCCAGCAGCTTGCCGACGCGGTCGGGCAGGTCCGCGCGCGACGCGGGGTTGGGCAGGTCGGTCTGGATCGCAGCGGCCAGGTAGCGGGGCGTGGCGGACATGGGTCACTCGGGTCCGAGACTTCGCCGAACGAATCGCCCGGCCCGGCGTATAAGCTACAGCCCGAGTCCGCCCGAGGAAACTCCCCCGATGAGCCGACCCCCCAAGATCGCCGCCGCGCTCCTCGTCGCCGCCGGGGCCGCCGTCGGCGCGTACTTCG